>NZ_JAGHKN010000016.1:0-106815 GCF_023093475.1 Methylobacterium sp. 37f | reverse complement strand
ACCCGAGACGACTCGCCCACCCGAGACGACTCGCCCACGCGAAACGGCTCGGCCGCGGGGGCGGCCGAGCCGGGGGAGGGGAGGCTGAGGGCGGCGAGGACAGCCGCCGCTGGACGGGAGAACCGGGTCACGCGCGCTCGGGTACCTTGGGCACCTTGGCGACCGGGCGGCTCAGGCGCCGGCTTCCGTGGCGACGAGCTGCCAGTTCGGGTCGCGGGCGCCGAGCGTCCGGGCGAAGGTCCAGACGTCGGGCACCTCCACCACCGCTTCGGCGCTGCCATCCGTCACCTGGCCCTGCGCGTCGCGGGTGGCGGTGATGAGGTGGGAGAGGAAGCGCACGGTGACCTGGGCCACGCGGTTCTTGACGTCGACGGCCACGATCTCGGCCTTGTCGAGGGAGACGAAGGTGGTTTCCACGGACTCGCGGCGCGCCTCGCGGGCATCGATCTCGCGCTCGAAGCCCTCGCAGACCTCCCGGGAGAGCAGGCTGCGCAGGGTCTTGCGGTCGCCCTTCGCGAAGGCGATCACGATGGCCTCGTAGGCGCTGCGGGCGCCCTCCACGAAGGCGCGCGGATCGAAGGCGGGCTCGACCTGGACGATGGCTTCGAGGCCGTGGGCGATGGCCGAGCCGGGCTCGGCGATGCCGCGCCAGTCGCGCACATCGGTCTTCACCGCACTCTGGCCGCGATCGGCCGGCGGCTGGGCCCGGTCGGCGCCCGGCAGCCGCACCACGTTGTCGGCCTCGCCGCGCGCGGCCGGCGGCTCGGTGCGGCTGCGGTCCACCGGCTTGAACGGCGAGCGCTCGGTGCCGGTCTTCTGACCCAGCACCGAGCGCAGGCGCCAGATGACGAAGACCGCCAGGGCGAGAAAGATCAGGGTCGTCAAGTCGAAGGAGTCCTGCATTACCGATCCGATCGTGGCCGTGGCACGAATACGTTACTTCCCGGGGCTCTGGAAACCCGGCCCGGCTCCTCGGCTGACGTGTCTGTCCGAGTCGCGCTCGACCGGAACGCGCCGAACCGAGCCGCATCCCGCCGAGATCCGTTCAGCCGGAAGACGCTCGACCCCGGTCGCGCATATCCGCCCATGTCGCGCATTCGCCGGGTCTCGCGCAAGCCGCGGGCCGGCTCGGCGCCTCTCGATGCGGAGATATGGATATCCGGTGCGCCGATTCCAGGTGAGGGCGCGCGCCTGCGCCGCCTTGACCCGGCCGGGCTGTCCCGAGGGGTTCGGACGGTCGGGTTGTCCGGGGTCAGGTCGTCCGGGCCGGGCCGAACCCGCCTTCGCCTTGTCCCCTGCGAGCGCGCGTGATAGCGCGCTATCGCGCCAGCCGGGCGGCGAGGGCGTGCCGGTGCGCAGGCCGGTCGACCCGGTTCCGGGGGCCGGGAGCACCGCTGTCCGAGGCCGCGCCCCCTCAAGATGTCGCCCCGCCGCGGACCGAAGACCCAGGAAGAGGACAGAACGCCATGGCCGACACTCCGAACCCGAACGGCAACAGTGGCGCCACGGCGCAGCCCGACGACGGAACGCCGACGATCAACGCGCTCGCGCAGTACAGCAAGGATCTCTCCTTCGAGAATCCGAATGCGCCGCGTTCGCTGCAGCCGCAGGAGACCGGTCCGCAGATCAACATCCAGGTGAACGTCAACGCCAAGCAGATCGCCGAGTTCGACTTCGAGGTCGACCTGACGCTGGAGGGCGATGCCAAGATCGCCGGCGAGGTGCTGTTCGCTTTCGAGCTGACCTATTCGGGCATCTTCCGCATGCGCAACATCCCGGAGGATCAGCTGCATCCGGCCGTGATGATCGAATGCCCGCGCCTGCTCTTCCCCTTCGCACGCCAGATCGTCGCCGAGGCCGTGCGCAACGGCGGCTTCCCGCCCCTGTACATCGATCCGATCGACTTCGTCGGCCTCTACCGCCAGAAGGCGATGGAATCGCAGGCCCAGGGCGCGACCGGACCGCTCGCCTCCTGAGGATCTGATCGTCCCGCATCCGCCGGCCCCTTGGCCGGTCGATGCGGGCGGCTGCCACACGTTGCATCGTCGCCGCATCGCACATCCCTGGATTGTTATAGCGACCGTCGCGCCGCACCCATTCGGCGTGGCAGCCCGCGACGTGACCGGCGCGGTCCGGCTCCACCGCCGGACTCGCGAGCCCCTCGAAGGATGCGATCGCATGCCGGACGCACGGCGCCCGCACCACGTCGCTGACCCCGGACCCGCGCAGCCGTGCTCCTTCCGAGCCTCGGTCTTCGACCGCGCCGCCAACGATCACGCGCAGGGTTTCGGCCGCCGGCTCGCCGCAATTCCCCGCACTCCGGTGGGCGGCCGCGCGGCCGGGCCGAATCACGACCGGACCCCGGGGCGGCACCAAGCCTGAAACGGTACCAAGCCTGAAACGGCACAAGGCCTGAATCAAGACGAGACCGGAATTGGATCGAAGAACGGGCTTGGCCGTTACTCACGTCCCGTTTCGTCGCGGCCGCCATGACGGCCGGCCGACCTGCGCCGTGGCGCGTTCGGACCCCGAGGCGCCGGCGGATCGCCCCAGCCCCGGACGCGTATGCTCGCCACCCAGCACCTCGCCCTGATCAACGTCTTCACCGGCGACATCCAGGGCGGGCTCGGCCCGTTCCTCGGCACCTGGCTCGCGGAATCCGCCGCCTGGAGTCCTTCGCGGATCGGCTTCGTCACCACCCTGGCGGGGATCGGCTCGCTCCTCCTCAGCGGCCCCTTCGGCGCCCTGGTCGACCGCCTCGGCCGGCCTCGGCTGCTGATCGCCCTGGCCTGCGGAGCCATCCTGTGCGGCACCCTGCTGCTGCTGCCGGCGCGGGGCGTCCTCCCGGTCTTCGCCGCGCAGATGATGGCGGCGGCGGGCGGCACCCTGCTGCTCCCGGCCGTCACGGCCCTGACTCTCGGCATCGTCGGCAAGGACCGCTTCCCGAAGCAGCAGGGCCGCAACCAAGCCTTCAACCACCTCGGCATCCTGCTGGCAGCCGGCGGCATCAGCCTCGGCACCGGCTGGTTCGGCCCCGCCATCGCCTTCTGGGTGCTCGGCGGCATGGCGGTGCTGGCCATCGCGGCGACGCTGACGACGCCGGGCCATTGCTACAGCGAGCGCCGGGCCGTGGGCTGGCAGGAGGATGCGGACGACACACCGGAGCGCGCCGGCCTGCGCAGCATCGTGGCCAACCGCAAGCTCCTGGTGCTGGCCGTGGCGCTGGCGCTGTTCAACCTCGGCAACGGCGGCATGCTCTCGCTGCTCGGGCAGAAGCTGGTGGCCACCGCGGTCGACGCCACGAGCTGGACCGCCCGGTACGTCATGGTGGCGCAGCTGGTGATGATCCCCGTGGCGCTCTTCGCCGGATCGCTCGCCGACCGGCGCGGCCGGCGCCAGCTCCTCATCGCCGCCTGCGCGGTGCTGCCGGTCCGCGCCGTGCTCTCGGCCTTCATCGACGATCCCCTGTGGCTGATCTCCGCCGAGATCCTCGACGGCGTCGCCTCGGGCATCATCGGCGTCGCGGTGCCGGTGGTGGTCGCCGACCTGACCTGGGGTTCCGGACGGACCCAGACGGCGCTCGGGTCCCTCAACGCCCTCCAGGGCATCGGCGGCGCCCTCTCGGCCTGGTACGGCGGCCTCGCCCAGGCGATGCTGGGCTGGACCGGCGCCTTCCTGGCGCTGGGGGCACCCGCCCTCGTCGCCCTCGGCCTCGTTCTGTGGCTCGATACCACCAGCGAGGGCCGGGGCCGCGCGGCGAAGGGCGGAGCGAAGGGCGAGGCAAAGGCTGTGACCGAGCCGGACGCCGACCGGCACGGCGCCTGATCGCCGCGTCGCTCCGGCGCCGATCGCCACCCGGCGGAACGGCGCCGGTCCGCTTCCGTTGGGCGAGGAGGCCCTGGCGGCGCGCAGGCTCCGGGCGGCGCGGACTCAGCTCTGGAGCGAAGACACGATGGACGATCGACCCGACGGCCGAACCTTCCAGGTCACCGAATCGCGCGCCGTGCCCTGGCTCAGCATCGTGTTCGGCTACGGCCCGATGCTGCCCTTCGTGGTCGGCGCCGTCATCGCCTGGGTCCGGCCCGGCGACACCCTGGGCGAGGCCGCCCTGCTCCTGACCCTCCTGTGGGGCTGCGCCATCCTGCTGTTCCTGTCGGGCGTGCGCCGCGGACTCAGCTTTCGCACCGAGGGCGGGCCGACCCTCACCCAGATGGCCACCATGATCGGGCTGTTCAGTCTCGGCTTCGTCGCCCTGGCGCTGGCGATCCTGGACGAGGCGGTGGCCGCGCTGGTCCTGCTCCTCGTCGGATTCGGGGCGATCGCGGTGCTCGACCCGATCGCGGCCCGACGGGGCGAGGCGCCCCTGTTCTTCGCCCGCCTGCGCCCGGTCCAGATCCCGATCGCGCTCCTCAGCCTCGCGGCCCTCCTGGCCCTGAAACTCTGACGCGCATCCCTGCCGGGGCCTGCGCGCTTGCCGCTCCCCGCCGCCCGCGATAGAGCCCCCGGGACCCCGAACAGCCCCGACGGACACGCATCCCATGGCCAAGGCCGATTCCAACAAGGCCGATTCCAACCAGGCCGACTCGAACAAGGCCGACACCCTGAAGCCGCGCCTGCCGCGCGGTTTCGTCGACCGGCGCGCGGACGAGATCGCCGCCCAGCACCGCATGCTGGAGACGATCCGCCGGAGCTTCGAGCTCTATGGCTTCGAAGCGCTGGAGACGCCGTTCGTGGAGTACACCGAGGCGCTGGGGAAATTCCTGCCCGACCTCGACCGGCCGAACGAGGGCGTGTTCTCGTTCCAGGACGACGACGAATCCTGGCTGTCGCTGCGCTACGACCTGACTGCGCCGCTGGCCCGCCACGTGGCCGAGCACTTCGACGCGATCCCCAAGCCCTACCGGAGCTTTCGCGCCGGCTACGTCTTCCGCAATGAGAAGCCGGGTCCGGGCCGCTTCCGCCAGTTCATGCAGTTCGATGCCGACATCGTCGGGGCCGGCTCGGTGGCGGCCGATGCCGAGATCTGCATGCTGATGGCCGACACCCTGGAGAAGCTCGGGCTCACCGGGCAGTACGTGGTCAAGGTCAACAACCGGAAGGTGCTCGACGGGCTGATGGAGTCGATCGGGCTCAGCGGTCCCGACAAGGCCGGGCAGCGCCTGACCGTGCTGCGCGCCATCGACAAGCTGGATCGCCTCGGCGATGCCGGCGTGCGCGAATTGCTGGGCGCCGGCCGCAAGGACGAGAGCGGCGACTTCACCAAGGGCGCCGGCCTGGCCGATGAGGCGATCGGCCGGGTGCTCGCCTTCACCGGCTGGACCGGCCCCGGATCGGCCCCGGCCGAGACCGCCACCACGCTGGCGAATTTCGAAACCTCCCTGGCGGGCAGCGCCATCGGGCTGGAGGGCATGCGCGAACTCGCCGACATGGCCGCCCTGTTCGCCGCGGCCGGCTACGACGCCCGCATCCGCATCGATCCCTCCGTGGTGCGCGGGCTCGAATACTACACCGGCCCGGTCTACGAGGCGGAGCTGACCTTCCCGGTCACCAACGACGAAGGCCAGGTGGTGCGCTTCGGCTCGGTCTCGGGCGGCGGCCGCTACGACGGCCTCGTGGGGCGTTTCCGCAGTGAGCCGGTGCCGGCGACCGGCTTCTCCATCGGCGTCTCGCGCCTGTTCTCGGCCCTGCAACTGGTGAAGAGCCCGCTCCTGGACGGCCTTGCCAAGCCCGGCCCGGTGGTGGTGCTGGTGCTCGACCGGGACAACATCGCCGATTACCAGCGCCTCGTCGCGTCCCTGCGGGAGGCCGGCATCCGGGCCGAACTCTATCTCGGCGGCTCGGGCATGAAGGCGCAGATGAAATATGCCGACCGGCGCGGCAGCCCGTGCGCCATCATCCAGGGCTCGAACGAGCGCGAGGCCGGCGAGGTCCAGATCAAGGACCTGATCGAGGGGGCCAAGGCCGCGGCCGCCATCACCAGCAACGCCGAGTGGAAGGCCGCGCGCCCGGCCCAGTTCTCGGTGCCGGTGGCCGAGATGGTCGAGCGGGTGCGCGAGGTCCTGGGGCGCCACTTCTGAGGCCCCGGGCTTCGCCTATCCAGGGTCGCGACATCGCCGCGTGTCCCCCTTCCGCCTTGTGGGGAGGGGGCAGCGGTGGGAGCGGTTGGGTGACCCATTGCCGGCTGAGGCGCGCGGAACCACCCCCACCTCCAAACTCCTCCCCACGAGGGGGGGGAGGAGAGCCGCGCCGAGCCTGCACGCTTGAACAGGAGGGCCACCCGGACCGGCGATCAGGCGACCGAGATGTCGACCTGGATGTTGCCGCGGGTGGCGTGCGAGTACGGGCACACCACGTCGGCGCGCTTCACCAGATCCTCGGCCACCGCCCGGTCGAGGCCCGGCAGGGTCGCCTTCAGGGCCACCACGAGGCCGAAGCCGGTGCCGTCGTCGCGCGGGCCGATACCGACGCTGGACTCGATCTTGGACTCCTCCGAGACCTGGATCTTGTCCTTGCCGGCCACGAACTTGATCGCGCCGAGGAAGCAGGCGGCGTAGCCGGCCGCGAAGAGCTGCTCCGGGTTGGTGCCGGCGCCACCGCCGCCGCCAAGCTCCTTCGGCGTCGAGAGCTTGACGTCCACCTTGGAATCGTCGGTCGCGGCGGAGCCTTCACGGCCGCCGGTGGCATGGGCGTGGGCGGTGTAGAGTGCCTTCATGGGTATCTCTCCTGAAGCTCGGACGAACGGATCGGGCGCGGTCCCGCTTCGACGTTTTCGATTGCGCGCAATCTAGTTATTTCCTCGCATAGGACTTGATTGTGCGCAATATGAAATTTGCATAAGACCATGATATCGCGTCGGCTTCGGTGCGATGCGCAGCGCGAAGGAAAGCCTCATCATGTCGGGACGGCAGACCCGCACGCTCCCGGAGCCCATCCCGGCTTCGGACACGACGGATGCCCTCAGCCTGGACAGCCAGCTCTGCTTCGCCGTCTATGCGACGGCCCATGCCTTCGGGCGCGCCTACCGCACGCTGCTGAGCGGCCACGACCTGACCTACCCGCAATATCTCGTGCTGCTGGTTTTGTGGGAGGAGGAGGGACTGACGGTCAAGGAGATCGGGCAGCGCCTGTTCCTCGATTCCGGCACCCTGACGCCGCTGCTGAAGCGCCTGGAGGGGGCCGGCCATGTCCGGCGCGCCCGCGACCGGGCCGACGAGCGCCAAGTCAGCATCTTCCTGACGGCGACCGGCCGGGCCCTGCGCGCCCGCATGGAATGCGTGCCGGGACTCGCCGGCGGCATGACCGGCCTCGATGTCGACGGGCGCCGCGCCCTCCTCGACACCCTGGTTCAGCTTCGGGCCTCGCTGCACGACGCGCTCGCGACCGAGAGGGCGACCGACGCCCCCGGTGCCAGCCCGGCGCCCTGATCCGACGACACGGTCCCCGAGACGAAGAAAGCCGGTCCCGCGTTCCAGCGGGACCGGCTCTCCGGAGCATCCGGGTGGCCCGGCCTCGAGGCCGGGTCCGGGGTGCTTACTTCTGAGTGCCGAGGTAGGCGATCACGTCGGCGAGCTTCTTGTCGTCCTTGAGGCCCGGATAGACCATCTTGTTGCCCGGCACCTTGGCCTTGGGGTCCTTCAGCCACTCCTTGAGGTTGGCCTCGTCCCAGGTGATGCCCGAGCCCTTGAGGGCGGCCGAGTAGTTGTAGCCCTCGTGCGTGCCGGCCTTGCGGCCCACGACGCCCTTGAGATCCGGGCCGACGCCGTTCTTGCCGAAGGCGTGGCAGGCCTTGCAAGGCGCGAAGGCCTTCTCGCCGGCAGCGGCGTCGCCGGCCTCCTGGGCCTGGGCCGACAGCGGCAGCAGAAGCGCGAGCGCGGCGCCGAGGATGAGGTGACGCATGGTTGTTTTCCTCCGTTGGGCGGCAGAAGCCGCCTTGCTTATGGCAGAGCTTGACGATTTAGAACAGATTGAGACTGGAAACGTGCGGACTCCGCCGAGGGTGTCTGCGACGAAACGAAGCTTCACGGCAGAGTTTTCGTTCCTCCGGTTCTCGAAGAGCCGATCCCCGGGTGCGGTTGTCGTTCCGTTGCCTTAAGATCCCGGACAATCGTCGCCTCTCCGCGTTCCGGATGATCGGTCTAGACCGACGCACCTGAGCGCAGGCTGAAGACGAATCCATCGCGAGGAGCGCCCCATGTCGATCGCCTTTCCCGTGCCCGACGCCGCCATCGTCGCCCGCCGCGACGCGATCATCGCCGGCCTCCGGCCGCTGGTGGCGCCCGAGGCGCTGGTGACGACCGAGGACGAGCGCCGCGCCTTCGAGACCGATGGGCTCACCGCCTACCGCAAGATGCCGCTCGCCGTGGTGCTGCCCTCGACCACCGCGGAGGTCTCGGCCGTGATGGCGTTCTGCCACGCCAACGGCGTCAGGGTGGTGCCGCGCGGCGCCGGCACGTCGCTGGCCGGCGGCGCCATCGCGCAGGAGGACGCGGTGATCCTCGGCGTCTCGAAGATGAACCGCATCGTGGCGATCGATTTCGAGAACCGCACCGCCCGCGTCGAGGCCGGCATCACCAACCTGGCCATCTCGGGCGCCGTCAGCCACGAGGGCTTCTTCTACGCGCCCGACCCGTCGAGCCAGCTCGCCTGCACCATCGCGGGCAATATCGCGATGAATTCCGGCGGCGCGCACTGCCTCAAATACGGGGTCACCACCAACAACCTGCTCGGCGTCACCCTGGTGATGAACGACGGCACCGTGGTGGAGATCGGCGGCGCCCATCTCGACGCGCCCGGCTACGACCTGCTCGGCCTCGTCTGCGGCTCGGAGGGGCAGCTCGGCATCGTCACCGAGGCCACCGTGCGCATCCTGCGGGCGGCGGAGGGCGCGCGCCCGGCCCTCGTCGGCTTCGGCTCGGTGGAGGATGCGGGCGCCTGCACGGCGGCGATCATCGGCGCCGGCATCATCCCGGTGGCGATCGAGTACATGGACCGCGAGGCGATCCTGATCACCGAGGATTTCGCCCAGGCCGGCTATCCGCGCGACGCCGAGGCCATGCTGATCATCGAGGTCGAGGGCTCCGATACCGAGTGCACGGCGATGCTGGCCCGCATCGAGGCCATCGCCCGCGACTACAACCCGACCAGCATCCGGGTCTCGAAATCCGAGGCCGAGAGCGCCGCCATCTGGAAGGGCCGCAAGTCCGCCTTCGGCGCCACCGGCCGGATCTCGGACTACATCTGCATGGACGGCACCATCCCCACCGGCCAGCTCCCCGGCGTGTTGGAGCGGATCGGGGCGATCTGCGCCGAGAAGGGCCTGCGGGTCGCCAACGTGTTCCACGCCGGCGACGGCAACCTGCACCCGCTGATCCTGTTCGACATCAACACGCCGGGCGAGATGGAGAAGGCGGAGGCGGCCGGCGACGCGATTCTGAAGCTCTGCGTCGAGGTCGGCGGCTGCCTCACGGGCGAGCACGGCGTCGGCATCGAGAAGCGTGAGCTGATGCGCTTCCAGTATGCCCAGGAAGACCTGGAGCAGCAGATGCGGGTGAAGAACGTCTTCGACCCGCACTGGCTGATGAACCCCGCCAAGGTGTTCCCGCTGGAGGGGCGCCTGCTCGCCTGAAGCGCCGGGACTTCAGGCCTCGGCGCCGAAGGCCTCGCACCGGAAGGCGCCGTAATCGGTGCGGGCGAGGCGTTCGGCCAGAGCCGGCAGGAACAACGTCGCCTCCTCGGCGAGCCGCCACGGCGGGTTGATGACGATGAGGCCGTTGCCGTTGAGCCGGGTCGGATCGGGCTCGGACACCAGGAGGTCGAGGCGCAGGGCCGGGCGGGTCAGAACCCGGTCGAGCTGCGCCACCATGTGGTCGACCTTGGCCACGTCCTTGATCGGGTACCAGCCGAGATAGATGCCGGTGGGCCACTTGGCGACCGCGCGGGCCAATGCGGTCCCGAGGCGGTCGATCTCGCCCAGCTCCTCGTAGGGCGGGTCGATCAGGACCACGCCACGGCGCTCGGGGGGCGGGATCAGCGCGTTGAGCGCCGTCCAGCCGTCGAGATGCATCACCTTCGACAGGGAATCCTGATTGAAGCGCAGCCGCAGGGTCTCGGCATCGGCCGGATGCAATTCCACGAACACGCCCTGGTCGGTGGGGCGCAGGAACTCCCGGATCAGGGCGGGCGAGCCCGGATAGGTGTCGGCCCCGTGCCGCTCCCGCACCGCCGCCACAGCCGCGCGGTAGGGCGCGAGCAGGGCTTCCACGGCCTCGGGGAAGGGCGTGTCGAGGCGACCCCAGCCGTCACGCCACTCGCCGGTGCGGCCGGCCTCGTCGGCGGTGAGGTCGTAGAAGCCGAGGCCCGCATGGGTGTCGATCGCCCGGAAGCCCGTCGGCTTCAGGCAGAGATGCGCCAGCACCCGGCTCAGCACGAGATGCTTCAGGACATCGGCGAAATTGCCGGCGTGGAAGGCGTGGCGGTAATTCATGGGGTCCGGGTCTGTCTCACCCCGCCCCCGGCGCTCCGGCGCGGGGTGGGATCGCGCCATCCTCTAGCGCGCGGCGTCGATGGCAACCTCGCCCGAGCGGCAATTCTGGCGGGCCACCTCGGGGCAGGGGGTGAAGCCGCGCAGATCCTTGGAGAAGCAGATCCGCACCTCCTGGAGCTGGCCGCTCCGGCAGGTGACCGACATCATGTCGGGGCGCAGGCCACGGTTGGCCGCGACGAACTGCCGGGCGATCTCGATCGGCGCCAGCCGCGTATCGCGCTCCGGCGCCTGGAAGGCATCCGGAATGGTCACCGCCGCGCGGGCGTCGCGCGCCGCCTGGAAATAGGAGACCGGGTCGAGCCCCGAACAGGTGCCGTGTGTGCGCCACTCGTGCCGAGCCAGGCCCTCGCTCGGATAGACCTCGCCCGCCACCGCGATCGCCTGCCGGGTCGGCGAGCGCTCGACGGAGGAGCAGTTGGCCGGATAGCCGCGGGTGTATTGCGGCCACAGGCCGTGGACGACGAAGCCGAGGCCGCGTCCCGGCCGGCACTGGCCCTGCGCCTCGCGCCGGGCGCCCGGCCCCTCGCAATAGGTCGGCGACCAGGACAGGGCCAGGACGTAGAAGTCGAAGGAGCCCGGCGTGCCGCCGCGCTCGAAGCCCTGGGCCAGCGCGGGCGACGCCATCAGCGCCAGGGTCAGGCCCGCCAAGGCGCCGCGTGCGCGCGCCCAAGGCCCGGCGACAGGGCTCACGGACGGGCTTCGCGGCAGGCCGAGGAATAGGCGTAGGAGAGGTTGCGATCGAGGCCGTGGACGCAGAACTCGATGCCCCAATCGGCGCCGATGATCCCGAGACCGTCGCGCACGGAGTAATCGACCTTGCGGCGGATGCCATCCGAGGTGGTGGCGACCGCGCTGCAGAAGCGGCGCGGAACGTAGTCGAGGCCCCAGGGCCGCCACGCCGTGCGCTCGATGTGCTCGTAGCGCAGGATGGTCAGGGACGAGTTCCAGAACTTCGTCTCCTTCTCGGCGAAGTGCGACGAGAGTCGCTCCAGCACCTCGGGGGCCTGGCAGCCGGGGATGTCGGCCTCGTAGTTGAACTCGCGCTCCTCGGCGGGGGTGATCTCCTCGCGGCCGGAACGGGCGAGCGCCGGCTGAAGGCTGCCCGCCAGGACGAGACCGAGGGCGAAGGCGGTGGAGAGGGGGTTCGGGCGCATGCCGGCGTCTTTGTTCCGCTGGAGTCCGTGAAGCTTGCCCGGACGATGGCGCCTGGCTCGGCGCTGTCAAGCACGGCGCCGGCCGCGCCGTCGTTTTCCGGGCGCCCTGGGGTTCGCCGGGCACACCTGATCAGGCGGAAAGCGTATCACGCGGGAAGCATATCAGGAGCGAGCGGTCCCCCCGCGTCACACGACGTTTCGAGCCGTCAGTAGATCGGTTCGGCGAGGCCGGGACCGGCCGAACCCGGGGCGGCGAGCGAGAGCGGCTCGGCCTCGAATTCATGCGGCGGCAGGGCGGCCGCGACGCGGGAGCCCGGGACGCGCGCAACCGCCGGGCGCGACGCGGCGGCAACAGCCGCCGGGGGCGAGCGCATCGGCGCGGCCGGCGCCCGGGCGAGCTGCGAGGCCGGCGAAGAGGTTGGCGCCCGGGCGGGTTGGCGGGCCGACATCGGCGTCACGCCGTAGGGATCGTCCTCCTCCACGTCGATCGGGGCCTGCGGCGGGGCCGGCAGCCGCTCCGGCGGACGCGGCCGGGCGGTGGCGCGCGGCACGCCGTCGCCGCCGAGCTGGGGCACGAACTTGATCAGCGGCTGGCAGATGCGGCGCAAGCCGCGCGGATCGTGGCGGGCGAGGTCGACGTGGATGTGGTCGTAGTGGAACACGTTCGAGCCCGGCGCCAGCACGGTGGAGAACCGGGCGCAGGCCCCGAGGAAGACCTCGCGCAGGAAGCCCTGCTCGGCCTCGGTGCCGCGCCAGCCGCCCTTCACCGTGATGACGTAGCCGTCGGCGAGCTTGAACGACATGATGTCGACGGCATTGCCGAAGGAATGCTCGGAGAGCTTGGCGCCGGCCTGGTTGTTGCGGCCCCGGCAGGCATAGGTGCCGGCATTGATCTCGGCCACGGGCTGGCCGAAATACAGGTTGGCCGCCGGCTGGATCGTGTCGGCGAGCCAGGCCTCGGCCTCGGCCAGCGCCGGGCAGGCCAGGGTCACGCGCTGCTTGAGGGCCACGGTGCCCTTGCCGAGGCGGGTGACGCGGTAGGGCTGCAGCATCCCGCAGACGCCCGGCCCGCTGATCTCCTTGGACGGGGTGACGAACTCCGTCGTCTCCACGAGACGTTTGGCGTTGCAGGCCTGCTCGGTCTGGTCACGCCAGGGCTCGCGCTGCTCAAACTTGTTGAGTGCACAGCCGGTGAGGCCCGCGCCGAACAGCGTCAGGGCCGAGAACGCGAATACGCTACGCCACATGATGCGGACGATGCGCAGCGTTGCGTAAACGATGCGTCAACGATGCGGCGCGGAACCCGTGGGCTGTGGACGGGTGTTGACAGCGGCGCTTCGAGACGGGACCAAGCCTCCATGTTGTCCCTCGTCGATCTCCGCACCCGCATCGCCGCCGGTCATCTCGATCCCGCCGGCGCCATCCGTCTCGCCGAGGCCGCCATCGCGGCCCACGACCCCGGCATCGGGGCGATCGTGAGCCGAAATCCCAAGCCGACGATCTCTGAAACCGGAGCGCTGGCCGGCATCGCGGTGGGCATCAAGGACATCATCGACACGGCCGACCTGCCGACCCAGATGGGGTCGCCGATCTATGCCGGCTGGCAGCCGAAGGCGGACGCCGCCATCGTGGCGCGGCTGCGGGCGCTCGGGGCGGTGCCGCTGGTCAAGACCACCACCTCGCCCTTCGCGAGCCACGACCCGACCGCGACGGTGAACCCGCGCGATCGCGGCCACACCCCCGGCGGCTCCTCGGCCGGCTCGGCCGCGGCCGTCGCGGCCGGGATGGTTCCCCTGGCGCTCGGCACCCAGACCGGCGGCTCGGTCATTCGTCCGGCGGCCTTCTGCGGCGTCGCGGCGATCAAGCCCTCGTTCCGCCTCCTGCCGACGGTGGGGGTGAAGACCTTCTCGTGGGCGCTGGACACCCTTGGGCTGTTCGGCGCCGGCATCGCCGACATCGCCCAGGCCCTGAGCCTGATCGCGGACCGGCCGGCCCTGGATCTCGGCGACGACGCGCCCGCCCCGCGCATCGGCCTGTGCCTGCAGGGCTTCGCCGCGGCCCCCGACGCGGCGGCGCTGGCCGCCCTCGACCGCGCCGCCCGCGCGGCCGAAGCCGCCGGGGCCCGGGTCGCGGACCTGACCCTGCCGGCGCCGCTGCCCGAGGCCTGGGCCCGCCATCCCGTCATCCAGGATTACGAGGCGCGCCAGGCCCTGGCCTGGGAATACGCTCATCACCGCGCGCATCTCAGTCCGGAGCTCGGCGAACAGCTCGACGCCGCGCAGACCCTCGTCGCCGCCCAGTACGACGAGGCCCGCCGCAGCGCGCACCGCGCCCGGCGCGTCCTCAAGGACCTGTTCGGCGAGATCGACGTCATCCTGACCCTGTCCGCCCCGGGCCGGGCCCCGGCCGGCCTCGGCACCACGGGCGACGCCCGCTTCAACCGGCTCTGGACCCTGATCGGCGTCCCCTGCGTGACCGTGCCGGTCCCCGGCGACGGCCTGCCGCTGGGCGTCCAGATCATCGCCCGCTTCGGCGACGACGGCCGCGCCCTCGCGGTGGCCCGGATGATCGAGCGGGCGCTGGCAGCTTAGCTCCGGAAAGAACGCCGTGAATCGACCCCGTCCCGGCGCCAGCGCCGGCCTTTCCCCGCCCGGCCTCTCACCGATCACCCCGATGCGTTCCTGGAAGCAGGCTGTGGCCCGGGCCTTCAACGGGGCCGAGGGTTATGACGGCGCGGCGGCGATCCAGGCCCTGGTCGCCGACCGGCTGGCGGCGCGCATCGCGGCCGCGCCGCTGGCGCCCGCGCCACGCATCCTCGAGGTCGGCTGCGGCACCGGATTGCTGACCGGCGCCCTGCACCGGGCCTTCCCGGACGGGTCCCTCCTCGCCACCGATCTCGCGCCCGCCATGATCCTGCGCTGCCGCACGCGGCTCAGCCGCGCGCAGGCCCTCCGCCTCTGCGTGATGGATGCCGAGCGGCCCTGCCTGGCACCCGGCTTCGATCTCATCGCCTCCAGCCTGGCGGCGCAATGGTTCGAGGACCTCGCCGGCACGCTGGCCCGCCTCGCCGGCCTGCTGGCACCCGGCGGCCTGCTGGCGGTGGCGACCCTGGCCTCGGGCACCTTCGCCGAGTGGCGGGCGGCCCACGCCGCCCTCGGCCTGGAGGCGGCGACGCCGCGCTATCCCACCCGGGCGGATCTGGCGGCACTGACCATTCCCGGCTGTACCCTCGCGGTCTCGACCGAGCCCCTCGGCGAATCCCACGCCGATGGCCGCGCCTTCCTGGGGGCCTTGCGGGCCATCGGGGCCGGCACGCCGGGAGCGGGGACGCCGCTCTCTCCGGGCGCCCTGCGGCGGGTGCTGCGGCGGTTCGAGGCCGGTGGGGCGCAGGTGACCTACGAGGTCGCGAGCCTGATCATCCGGCGTGAGCCCTGAGACTCCCGGACGAGCCGGGGGTTTTCACGTGCAACAGGGCGTGCAACAGGGATTTGCGCGTTTCAGGCCGCCGGAGGTCCGGCACCGGCCTCGCGGCGGCGCAGCAGGAACACGCCCTGCGCGCCCATCAGGTTCCACACCCACCAGGGCATCGAGAACCGCATCGGCCGGCCCCGCGCGTCGAGGGCGGTCGCCTTCTCGATCTCGGCATTGACCGTCCGGCACAGGCCGACGAAGTCCCGGATGGTGCAGTGGTGGATGTTCGGGGTCTCGTACCATTCCTCGGGCATCAGGGCCGTGACCGGCATCCGCCCCCGCAGCGCCAGTTCCGAGCGCACCCGCCAATGGCCGAAATTCGGGAACGAGATGATCACCTGGCGCCCGATGCGCAGGAGGTGCTCCAGCACGATGCGGGGATTGCGCGTCGCCTGGATGGTCTGGGACAGGACCACCACGTCGAAGGCGTCGTCGGGGTAGTTCGCCAGATCCGTGTCCGCATCGCCCTGGATCACCGGCAGGCCCTGGGCGAGGCAGGCATTCACGCCCTCGCGCGAGAGTTCGATGCCGCGCCCGTCGACGCCGCGCCGGTCGCGCAGCAGGGCCAGCAGGGCTCCGTCGCCGCAGCCGATGTCGAGCACCCGGGCATTCGGAGGCACCAGATCGAGCACCACCAGGTGATCGACGCGGGTGCTGCCGGCTTCCGCCCGCGGCAGCGTCTGCGCCGTCTCCCAGGGCCGGGGGGCGGACATGTCCGGCCGCGTCACAGGCCGCGGGCCCGGGCGGCGGCGTCGATGAAGCCGCGCGCGGCGGCGAACATCACCGGTTCGTCGAGCAGGAAGGCGTCGTGGCCCTTGTCGCTCTCCACCTCGACGAAGGCGACGGGGGCCGAGGCGGCGTTCAGCGCGTGCACGATGGCGCGGGATTCCGAGGTCGGGAACAGCCAGTCGGAGGTGAAGGACATCACGCAGAACCGGGTCTTCGTCCCCTTGAAGGCGTTGGCGAGCACGCCGCCCGTGTCGGCAGCGAGGTCGAAGTAATCCATCGCCCGGGTGAGGTAGAGATAGGCGTTGGCGTCGAAGCGCTCGACGAAGCTGAGGCCCTGGTGGCGCAGGTAGCTCTCGATCTGGAAATCGGCGTTGAACGAGAAGGTCGGCGCCGAGCCGCCCTGGAAGCGCCGGCCGAACTTCCGGTGCAGGGCCGGCTCGGACAGGTAGGTGATGTGGGCGCCCATGCGGGCGACGCCGAGTCCCTTGGCGGGGCGGCTGCCGACTTCGAGGTAGCGCCCCTCCGCCCAGGCGGGATCGGCCATGATCGCCTGGCGCCCGACCTCGTGGAAGGCGATGTTCTGCGCCGAATGGCGCGGACCCGTGGCGATCGGCATCGCGGCGAAGACCCGCTCGGGGTAGCTCGCCGCCCATTGCAGCACCTGCATCCCGCCCATGGAGCCGCCGATGCAGAGGAACAGGTCGCGGATGCCGAGCCGGTCGAGCAGCATCGCCTGGGCGCGGACCATGTCGCGGATGGTCACCAGGGGAAAGTCGAGCCCGT
This sequence comes from Methylobacterium sp. 37f, assembly GCF_023093475.1. Taxonomy (NCBI): domain Bacteria; kingdom Pseudomonadati; phylum Pseudomonadota; class Alphaproteobacteria; order Hyphomicrobiales; family Methylobacteriaceae; genus Methylobacterium; species Methylobacterium sp. 37f. The sequence continues at coordinate 90,135 of NZ_JAGHKN010000016.1, read as the reverse complement.
AGGCCCGGCCGGTGTCCGGGTCGAGGGAGGCCGGGCCGGTGGAGCCCATGCAGGAGCCGACGACGTTCGAGCAGACGACGAAGTAGCGGTCGGTGTCGACGGGCTTGCCCGGCCCCACCAGGGTCTCCCACCAGCCGCGCTTGCCCGTCACCGGATGAGTGTGGGCGAAATGCTGGTCGCCGGTCAGCGCATGGCAGATCAGGACGGCGTTGGAGCGGTCGGCGTTCAGGGTGCCGGCGGTCCGGTAGGCGATCTGGAACGGCGCCAGCTGCACGCCGGCATCCATCGCCAGGGGCTCGTCCCGGCCGAACTGCGCCACCAGGCCCTGCGGTTCGCGGGCCTGCGACCCCTCCGCACCCATGCCATCGGCGCGCGCCGGTTCGTCTTCCGGCGTGCCTGGCTTGATGGCGGTATCCAGCGACATGGGCATGAACGGGTTAGGGCATGAACGGGTTGGAGGAGGCGGCGCGGCGATCCCTGAGGGCAGGAGCGGCGAAGGCCGGTATGGCATTCGCGCAGGGACCATGCGTCTCGTGGCTTTGAGGTAGTGTGCGGCCCCTCACGCGTCAACGAAAGGGCTCTGCTGCAACGCTCGGCTCTGGCCCTTCGGCCCGCGCGATCGTAGACCGGGCGGCGGTGACGGGGCGGCGAGACCCCGCCGCCGGTCGTTTCCTTCACCTCCGCACCCGCGCGAGCCCCGCATGCGCTTCACCACGAGACCCGCGCCGCCCCTCGACAACCTCGGCGACCTGCGTGCCGAGATCGACCGGATCGACGCCGAGATGCATGCCCTGCTGATCCAGCGCGGATCGATCATCGACCGGCTGATTACGGTCAAGCGCACCTCGGCCAGCGGCTCGGCCTTCCGGCCGGGACGCGAGGCCTCGATGATGCGGCGGGTGGCCGAGCGCCATCGCGGGCTGCTGCCGCTCGACACCGTGGAGGGCATCTGGCGGGTCATCATCGCCACCTTCACCTACGTGCAGGCGCCGTTCTCGGTGCATGCCGACATCTCCGGCGGGGACGCGCCGATGCGCGATTCCGCCCGCTTCCACTTCGGCTTCACGGTGCCCTATCGGCCGCACCCGACCTGCCTCGCGGTGATCGAGGCGGTGGCGGCCTCGCGCGGCGACCTCGGCGTCTTCCGCCTCGATCCCGACGGCTCGGGCGCCCCCTCCGACGCGGCGCCCTGGTGGGAGGGCCTCGTCGGGGAGGGCCGCCCCAAGGTCATCGCCCGCCTGCCCTTCATCGAGCGCCCCACCCACCCGGCCGGCACCCCGGTCTTCGTGGTGTCGAACCCCCTCGACGACCCGGCCGCAGCCCAGCGCGACTGGGTCCTGCACGCCACCCGCGTCGCGGCCTGGGAGCCGGACGCCGCCCGAGCCCTGCAGGATCTCTACGGCGAGGTCGTCGCCCGCGCCCCGCGCGGCGACGGACACGGCCTGCTCCTGGCCGTCCCGGGCGGCGTCGGCGCCCGCCAGCTGCACGAGGCGCTCACCCGCGCCGGGGCCGCGCCGGAAGCCCTCGACGAGATCGGCAGCCACGCCGCGCGTTTCCGGGTCTGAGGCGTTTTTCGGGTCCGAGGCGTTTTTCGGGTCCGAAGCGTTTTCGGACAGTCGCCGCCCCCCGCACCGACGGAGACCGTCACGGCCATGCCGATCCTCACCCTGGAGAACGCCCACGCCTGCGTGACGGAGGCGCTGGTCCGCTGCGGCACCGGTCCGGCGGCGGCGGAGAGCACCGCTCGCGCCCTGGTCGGGGCCGAGGCCGACGGCCTGGCGGGGCACGGCCTGTCGCGGGTGCCGGCCTATGCCGCGCAGGTCCGCGCCGGCAAGGTCGTGGGGCGGGCCGAGGTCGCGGTCGAGACCCCCCGGCCCGGCCTCCTCGCGGTGGATGCCGCGCACGGCTTTGCCTATCCGGCCCTCGATGCCGCCGTCGCCCATCTGCCCGCGATGGCACGCGCCCAGGGTATCGCCGCCGCCGGCATCCGGCGCTCGCACCATTGCGGCGCGGCCGGCCGCCCGGTGGAGGCCCTGGCCGAACAGGGCCTCGTCGCCCTCCTGTTCGCCAACACGCCCGCCGCGATGGCGCCGTGGGGCGGTGCGCGCGCCGTCTTCGGCACCAACCCGATCGCCTTCGCGGCCCCGGTGCCGGGCCGGGCCCCGATCGTCATCGACCTGTCCCTCTCGAAGGTGGCGCGGGGCGCCATCGTGACCGCCCGCCGGCGCGGCGAGACGCTTCCCGAGGGCTGGGCCCTCGACGCCGAGGGCCGGCCCACCACCGATCCCGACGCGGCCCTGGCCGGCACCATGGTGCCCCTGGGCGAGGCCAAGGGCACCGCCCTGGCGCTGATGGTCGAGATCCTGGCGGCCGGGCTGGTGGGGGCGCGCTTTGCCGGCGAAGCCTCCTCGTTCCTCGACGCGGCCGGCGACCCGCCCGGCACGGGCCAGCTCCTCATCGCCCTCGATGCCGGCGCCTTCTCGGCCGAGGCGGGATCGCGGTTCGCCCTGCTGGCCGAATCGATCGAGGCGCAGGACGGCGCCCGCCTGCCCGGAAGCCGGCGCCTCGCCCTGCGGGCGCGGGCGCGAACGGAGGGGCTCACCGTATCCGAGGCGCTGCTCGCCGAGATCGCGGCCGCCTGAGGCGACTCCGGCGCGCGTGAAACCCGGGTCGCCCTCCCGCCGGGATTCGACCGGGCAAGGATTTGGTGGGGCAAGGATTTGGCGGGGCCGGGATTTGGCGGGGCAGGGATATGCGGGGTCGGGATGGAACGCCCGATGCTCGCAAAGCCGGGCAAGCTTTGTTAGACGGACGCCAGCCCAGCCCCGGCGGCCTTCAGGTCTTCTGCTCCGATGTCCTCTGACACGATGTCTTCCGACACACTGTCTTCCCCCTCACCGTCATCCGCCGCGCCATCGCGTCCGGTGCCGCGTCCGGGCGTGCTCGCCATCGAGGCCTACGTGCCGGGCAAGAGTGGCGCGCCGGGCCTCGGCACGGTGCACAAGCTCTCCTCCAACGAGACGCCGCTGGGTCCGAGCCCGAAGGCGGTGGCGGCGATGCGGGCGGAAGCGGCCAAGCTCGAACTCTATCCGGAGGGCACGTCGCGGGTGCTGCGCGAGGCGATCGCCGCCCGCTACGGCCTCGATCCGGCCCGCATCGTCTGCGGCGCGGGCTCGGACGAGCTCCTGTCGTTCCTGGCCTATGCCTATCTCGGCGCCGGCGACGAGGGCGTGTTCACCGAGCACGGCTTCCTGGTCTACCGGATCGCCATCCTGGCCGCCGGCGGCACGCCCGTGGTGGTGAAGGAGCGCGACCTGCGGGCCGATGTCGACGCCCTGCTGGCGGCCGTGACGCCGCGCACCCGGATCGTCTACCTCGCCAACCCCAACAACCCGACCGGCACCTACCTGCCCTTCGACGCGGTCCGGCGCCTGCATGCGGGCCTGCCGCCGAACGTCCTCCTGGTCCTCGACGGGGCCTATGCCGAGTACGTGCGGGCGAACGATTACAGTGCCGGCCTCGACCTCGTGCTCGAGGCCAACAACGTCGTGATGACCCGGACCTTCTCGAAGATCCACGGCCTGGCGGCGCTCCGCATCGGCTGGATGGTGGGTCCCGCCGAGGTGGTCGACGCGGTCAACCGCATCCGGGGGCCGTTCAACCTGTCGGGCGCCGGCATCGCCGCGGGGGCGGCCGCCATCGCCGACGACGTGCACGTGGCGGCGGCTGTCGCCCACAACGACACCTGGCTCGCCCGGATGACGGAGGCGGTGCAGGGGCTCGGCCTCACGGTGACGCCGAGCGTGGCGAACTTCATCCTGATCCATTTCCCCGACGAGCCGGGGCGCAGCGCGGAGGCGGCCGATGCCTTCCTGTCCGCCCGGGGCGTCATCACCCGCCGGGTCTCGTCCTACGGGCTGCCGCACGCCCTGCGGGTCACCATCGGGGGCGAGGCCGGCAACGCCGCCTTCCTCGACGCCCTGACGGCCTTCGTGCGGGGCGAGACCGGTGCCTGACATCACGACGCCTGAGATCGACACGCCCGACGTCCACATTCCCAGCGTCGACACGCCAGGCATCGACACCCTGGCCATCGTCGGACTCGGGCTGATCGGCTCCTCGATCGCCCGCGGCGCCCGGCATTACGGCCTGGCCCGGCGCATCGTCGCCGTCGACCGCGATCCCGGCGTGCTGGAGCGGGTGCGGGCGCTCGCCCTCGCCGACGCGGTCACGGACGACCTCGCGACCGGCGTGGCCGAGGCCGACCTCGTCATCCTGTGCGTGCCGGTGGGCGCCGTCGGCGCGGTCGCCGAAATCATGGGACCCCACCTGAAGCCCGGCGCCATCGTGTCGGATGTGGGCTCGGTCAAGGCCTCGGTGGTCGCGGCCGTGGCGCCGCACCTGCCGGAGGGCGTCCATTTCGTGCCAGCGCATCCCGTGGCCGGCACCGAGTATTCCGGTCCCGATGCGGGGTTCTCGACCCTGTTCTCCGGGCGCTGGTGCATCCTCACGCCGGCCGAGGACACCGATCCGGCGGCGACCGCCCGGGTCCAGCGCTTCTGGGAGGGCCTGCGCGCCATCGTCGAGACGATGACGCCGGAGCATCACGACCTCGTCCTGGCGATCACCAGCCATGTGCCGCACCTCATCGCCTACAACATCGTCGGCACCGCCGCCGACCTGGAGGCGGTGACCCAGTCCGAGGTGATCAAGTTCTCGGCCGGCGGCTTTCGCGATTTCACCCGCATCGCCGCCTCCGACCCGACCATGTGGCGGGACGTGTTCCTGACCAACAAGGACGCGGTGCTGGAAATGCTGGGGCGCTTCAACGAGGATCTGGCAGCGCTGGCCCGCGCGATCCGCTGGGGCGATGGCGAGGCCCTGCACGACCTGTTCACCCGCACCCGCGCCATCCGCCGCGGCATCGTCGCCATGGGCCAGGAGACGGCGGAGGCCGATTTCGGCCGCGGCCGGCCGAACGACCCGGCGGCCTGAAGCGCCGCCGGCCCGGAATCCGGCCTCTCAGTAGAGCGGCGGCAGCTGCACGCCGGGGATCGGGAACGGGCCGAGCGTCACCCGCCCGTCACCAAGCCGCAGGGGCGGCAGGGGCTTGAGGGCATCGTCGGCCGAAGCCGCCACACCCGCCTCGGCGCTGGGTGGCGTGCGCCGGCCCATGAGCTGGCCCACGAGGCTGCCGATGAGCGCGCCCTTTTCCGCGCCGAAGCGTTGTCCCATGACCTGACCGACCAGGGCCTCGACGCCGGCCGCGCGCAGGTCGAGCTGGCCCTGCGGCCGGTGCTGCGCGTCGAGGTCGAGCCGTCCCTTGGCCTGGAGCCGGCGGTCGCCCTTGGCCAGCGACAGCAGAGCGAGGTCCAGGCTGCCGCCGGCCGCACGCCAATCCTCAAGCTCCCGGGCGACGGTGCCGGTACCGAGGGCGGTGGCGCGGTTCACCGTGGCGTCGAGGGCGAGATCGGCCGGATCGACGTTGCCGAGCGCCGCGTCGGCCAGGGGCAGGCGGATCCGGTTCACCCGCAGGCTGGTGTCGACGGCCCCCTCGGAGGCGAAGCGCCCCGGCGTCGGGCGGGCGTGGAATTCCAAGTGCCCGGTGTCGAAGTCGATCGGGTCCGCCCCGGCGCCGCGCACGGAGCCCTTGGCGTCGTTCGCCACCAGGGACGCCCGCACGAAGCCATCCGAGGCGCCGTGGAAGCTGCCCTCCAGGGAGGTCCAGGTGGCATCCGCCGTCAGGTCGCCCTGTTCCACGTGGAACGGGCCGCCGACCTCGAGGATGCCCTGGCGCGGCTGGTAGACCTGCACCACGGCGGTGACCGGCCCCAGGGTGAAGCGGCTGTCGGAGCGATCGAAGGCCAGGGAGGCGCAGCGCAGCTCGATCCGGAACGGATAGCCCGTGATGCTGCGATCGGCGCAGGTCCAGTTCCGTCCGTCGGCGGCTTCCCGGGCGAGCCACGCGTCCATCTCAGTCGTGGCCCGGTGGCGGATGTAGAACCAGCCGAGCGACCAGGCGGTCACCAGCACGGCGAGCAGGATGTAGAGGAGGAACAGCCCCTTGCGCGAGGGGGGGCGGGTCGGGGTCGGACTATGCGCCATCGCGTCTGGGTATCCTGCGCTCGCTTCACGGGATCGCGGCTCTCAGGGAGGCCGCCCGGATGCAAGGCTTGGCAGGGTTTCGGCGGCGAAAGCATGGCGGGGCCGTCATCCCGGCCCATCGGGTCTCGGCCGTCCCGCGTCGTGCGGGCCGGGCAGGCCACCCGTTTCCGGGCGACGGGCGACGCCGCGATCAGTTCGCGGCGTCGGCCCGCTGGTCGCTGCCGAGGTCGGCCACGATGGCCTCGCGCTCGGCCTCGTCCTCGGCGAGCCGATGGACATGCATCTCGGTGGCGCCCCTGTGGCGTGCCCGCGCGATCCAGTTGCGGTGCAGGCGCTCGCGCGGGCTCTGGCCGGCGGAGGCCACCGAGATCAGTTCGCCGACCCCGGACGCGTCGCGGCGCACGGCCATCACCACGGCCTCGCCCATGTCGTCGAGTTCCGGCTCCGCCAGTTCGTGGATGCCGACCACGTAGCGCCGACCGGACCGGCCGCGCCATGCGCTCAGCACCAGGGCAGGCGTCCCCCGCAGGCCGGCTGTCGTCCTCAGGCGTTCCTCGCGCACTTCCTGCCTCCGGGCTCGATCGTCCTTCAGGTCGCGAAGTGCGGCCGACCAGGACAGGGCTCTCTTGTTCGCCATTTGTTCCACATTAATCTTAACGTTTCGTTGGCGTCAAGCACGACGCCTCGACCTCCAATGAGATGGGGATGAGTGGAGTTATCCACAAGCCATACACAGGCCGGAGACGTCCTCAGGCGACGGGCGAACCCGTCCGGTCCACCCGTGTCCGAAGGTCGGGCTTGGATCCCGGACCAGCACCCGGAACGGGATGGCCGCCGGCTGCGAGTTCGGCCCGTCCGGCGGATTCCAGCGCGTCCGAGGCCGATTCGATTCGGTCCTGCACCAGTTCGAGGAAGCGGGGCCGATCCAGGCCGGGCGGGATCGGGGCCAGAAACTCGATCACCGACGTTCCGGGGCGCCGCACCAGCCGGTGGCGGGGCCAGTGCAGGCCCGTGTTGAGGGCGACCGGCAGGCACGGCACCCCGAGGGCCGCATACAGGTGGGTGATGCCGAGCTTGTAGGCTGGGGGGGCTCCGGGCGCGCGGCGCGTGCCTTCCGGGAAGATGATGAGCTGGCGGCCCGCCCGGATCGCGGCGGCGGCGGCCTCGTTCATCGTCGCCATGGCGCGGGCGCCCTTGCTGCGGTCGATGGCGACCATGCCGGCACGGGACAGGTACCAGCCGATCAGCGGAATCCAAAGCAGCTCGCGCTTGAGGATGTAGGCGAAATCCGGGAAGGCGGTGACCAGCGCCAGGGTCTCCAGGGCCGATTGATGCTTGGCCGCCACCAGGAGGGGACCGGGCGGGATGTTCTCGACGCCGCGGAACTCCACCCGGACGCCGCCGAGCACGCGCAGCAGCCACAGGGTGACGCGGCCCCAGACCTGCGCCAACCGGATCACCGCCCGGCGGGAGACGAGGGTCGGCAGGCCGGCGATCGCGATGATCGTGGTGGCGACGTAGAAGGCGAGGTTGAACGCGAGCGAACGAACGAGAAGCATCGGGAACCCGGATGAGACACCCCGGAACGGGGCGCGGCCCGACTCTCCTGTAGCGCGCAGTGCGGCCGCAGGCCAACCGAGGCTGGGTGGTCCCAGGTCGCCCCGGTGCTCAGTAGCCGTCGGCCAGGGTGCCGCGCTGGCGTGGATCGGCGGCGCCGGCGAGGAGGCCGTCGGCGGCCTGGATCGAATTGGCCGAGCCGGAGGTGGCCCCGACCTTGATCCGGTGTCCGCGCGCCCGCAGGAGCGCCAGGGTGTCGGGCGACAGGCCCTCCTCGGCCATCAGCACGTCCGGCTGCCACTGGTGGTGGATGCGCGGGGCGGCGACCGCCTCGGCGAGGTTCATGCGGAAGTCGAGGACGTTGACGATGACCTGCAGCACCGTCGAGATGATGCGGCTGCCGCCGGGACTGCCGGTCACCAGAACGAGGCGGCCGTCCCGGAACACGAAGGCGGGGGTCATGGAGGAGAGCGGTCGGGCGCCGGGCGCCACCGCGTTGGCGACGCTGCCGACGAGGCCGTAGGCGTTGCGGGCGCCGGGCTTGGCCGAAAAGTCGTCCATCTCGTTGTTCAGGAGCACGCCGGTGCCCTCGGCCACCAGGCCGATCCCGTAGGAGAAGTTCAGCGTGGTGGTGTTCGAAACCGCGTTGCCGGCTCCGTCCACCACCGAGAAATGGGTGGTCTGGTCGGATTCGAAGGGCAGGGGATCGCCGGCCTTCACCGCGTCGGCGGGCCGGGCGCGGGCCGGGTCGATGCCGGCCCGCAGGCCCGCCGCGTAGGGCTTGGCGATCAGCCCCTCCACCGGGACCTGGGTGCGGGCCGGATCGCCGAGCCAGGTGGCGCGGTCGGCATAGGCCGGCTTCATCGCCTCGGCCAGGACGTGGAGGGCGTCGGCGCTGCCCGCGCCCATGCGAGCGAGGTCGAAGCCCTCCAGCACGTTGAGGATTTCGATCAGGTGGATGCCGCCCGAGCTCGGCGGCGGCATCGACGCGATGGCGTAGCCCCGGTAGGTGCCGCGCACCGGCTCACGGAGGACGGGGCGATAGGCGGCGAGGTCCTCGGCCGTCATCACGCCGCCGGCCGCCTGCACGGAGGCGGCGATGCGCGCGGCGATGGGGCCGGTGTGGAACGCGTCCGGGCCGGATGCCGCGATGGCCGCGAGGGTGTCGGCGAGATCGGTCTGGACCAGACGGTCGCCGCGCTGAAGGGGTTTGTCGCCGGCAAAGAAGATCGTTCGCGAGGACGGCCAGCGGCCGAGCAGCCCAGCGGCGCGGGGCAGCGAATCGGCGAGACCCGACTCCACCGGAATGCCGTCGCGGGCAAGTTTCTCCGCCGGGGCGATCAGCGCGGCCAGGGTGAAGCGGCCCGAACCGTAGAGACGATGCGCCTCGGCCAGGCCCCGCACGGTGCCGGGCACGCCCACCGCCTTGCCGGTGCGGGTGGAGGCGGCGCGGTCGGGCTCGCCCCCGGCATCGAGGAACATGTCCGAGCGGGCTGCGGCCGGAGCGGTCTCGCGATAATCGAGGGCGATGGTCTCGTCGCCCTCCGCCCGGTGAATCATCATGAAGCCGCCGCCGCCGAGATTGCCGGCGCGCGGCAGGGTGACGGCGAGGGCGAAGCCCACCGCCACGGCGGCGTCGACGGCATTGCCGCCGGCCTTCAGGATCTCGACGCCGACGCGGGTGGCCCGCGCCTCCTGCGACGCGACCATGCCGTGGGCGCCCAGCACCGGCAGCAGGCGGGCGTCGTCGGACTGGATCGGCGGCGGCTCGGGTGTGGCCTGCGCGGCGCCGGACTCCCCAACGGTCCCCTGCGCCAAACCCTGTTGCACCGCGCCAGGCCCCGAGGCGGCGAGGACCAGGGCGAGGCCGAGGCGCGAAGGGGTGAGCCGCATGTCAGGCACGTCCGTTGTCGCGGTCGGAAGGGGCGCCGGAAAGGACGCCGGAAGGGACGCCAGAATGCCGGCCGGCGATCAGCCAGTACACGAGGCCGGAGGCGGCGCCGGTGAGGAACAGCACGGCGGTGATGCGACCCTCCAGGGCCAGCGCCTCGGAGCCCGTCACGGGCCGCGACAGGCCGCGGGCCAGCCAGGGCAGGCAGGCGGTGAGGAGGCCGGTGCCGGCGCCGTACCAGGTGGCGGCGCGCCAGTGGAGGACGGTGCCGAGGATCGCCACCAGCACGGGCGGCACCACGAGGAGCACGAACAGCGCGCGGGCGATGGCGGCCAACGCGAACAGCAGGGTCTCGGGGCCGATGCCCGAGGCGAGGTCGGTCAGGCCCGCGAAGAGGCCGACGAGGCCGAGGCGCGACAGGGCCGCGCTGGTCTCCGGGTCGAGCATCGCTCCGAGGGCCAGGATGGCGGCCCCGCACGGGATCGCCAGCACCAGCGCCAAAGCGGCGACGAAGAGCTGCCCGAGGAGACGCACCCGTCAGTCGTCGTCGCCGTCGTCGGCTCCCGCATAGACGCCCTCGGCGCCGATGCCATCCTCCAGCATCATGCGGGCGCGGGCCCGTAGCTTCTCGGTCTCGCTCTTGAGCTGCCCGCAGGCGGCGAGGATGTCCCGGCCGCGCGGCGTGCGGACCGGCGACGCGTAGCCGGCTTCATAGACGATCTCGGAGAAGCGCTCGATGCGCTCCCAGTCCGAGCATTCGTAGATGCTGCCCGGCCAGGGATTGAACGGGATCAGGTTGATCTTGGCCGGGATGCCCTTGAGCAGGCGCACCAGCTCGCGCGCATCCGCGTCGGTGTCGTTGATGCCCTTCAGCATCACGTATTCGAAGGTGATGCGGCGGGCGTTGTTCAGGCCCGGATACGACCGGCAGGCGGCCAGCAGCTCGGCCAGGGGATATTTCCGGTTAAGCGGCACCAGGGTGTCGCGCAGGTCGTCGCGCACCGCGTGGAGCGAGATCGCCAGCATGGCATGGGCCTCGTCGCCGAGGCGCTGCATCTGCGGCACGACGCCGGAGGTCGAAACGGTGATGCGCCGGCGCGAGAGCCCGAGGCCCTCCTGGTCGGCCATGACGCCGACGGCATCGACGACGTTGTCGAGATTGTACAGGGGCTCGCCCATGCCCATGAAGACGATGTTGGTGACCTTGCGCCGGGTCTCGTCCTCGCCGGGGGCGGTGGGGTTCTGCCCGGCCCAGTCGTTGAGATGGTCGCGGGCCACGACGAGCTGCGCCGTGATCTCGGCCGCCGTCAGGTTGCGCACGAGGCGCTGGGTGCCGGTGTGGCAGAACGAGCAGGTGAGCGTGCAGCCGACCTGGCTCGAGACGCAGAGGGTGCCGCGCCCGCGCCCCGGGATGTAGACGCACTCGATCTCGGCGCCGCGATTGTGGTCGTGCTTGCCGGTGGGCGCCATCCGCATCAGCCACTTGCGGGTGCCGTCGCGCGACACCTGCTCGGTGATCACCTCCGGCCGGTCGAGGGTGTAGGCCTCGGCAAGCTGAGCCTTCAGGCCCTTGCCGACATTGGTCATGTCGTCGAAGGCCTTGGCGCCGCGCACGTTGAGCCAGTGCCAGATCTGGCCCGAGCGCATGCGCTGCTCGCGTTCGGAGACGCCGATGGCCCCGAGCCGGGCCTTCAGCTGCTCGCGGGTGAGCCCCACGAGGGAAGCCCGCCCGAGCGGGGCCGCCTGCGGCTCGAACTCGGGCAGCTTCTCGATTGCGGAAACGGCGCTCGCGTCGCGCCGGGCGGTGTCGAACGACGCCGTCGCCATGATGGACTGAACCTTCGGACTTGGAATAGGTCCGATATAGGCGATTCAGGGCCGAAACGCGAATGCGGGTGAGGTCTGTGCCGGGATCATAACCGGCGACCCCGCCTCCGTGCCCCGTCAACCGACGTCTATGAACCGGCAAACAATCTATTGCGCCGGCTTGGTTTCCGGTGCCGCTGCCGGAGGCGCTTCGGCCGAGGCCGGCAGCAGAACGTTCTTGGTGATGGTGCCCTCGGGGCCGTACTCGCCGGCCACGGCGAGGCAGGCTTTCTCGCGGTTGAGCTGCATCTGGTTCGACATCAATGCGAAGATGGTCTGGACCCGTCCGCCGAAGGGTCCGCGCGGACCGACATCGGCCGCGCGCACGTTCTGCTTCTCCAGCAGCGCATCGAACTCCTCGGTGCCGATGCGATAGCCGCAGACGTTGGACGCGGCGAAGATGTAGGCGGCGAATTCCAGCGCCCGCGGCGACGGCGCGTTGCGGATCTGGGCCTGGGCGGAGGCCGGCAGCAGGAGGCACGCGGCGAGGCCGGCGGCCGACAGGGAACGGACGAACATGGGCGGGTTTCCTCGATCGCGGATTCTTAAGCTCCGCTTAGAGGCGTGAGATAGATCGCGCCGGCCCGTCGTCAAACCGCACGGCGGTTCAGGGGAGCCGCCAGTCGATCGGCGCGAGGCTGTGCGCCTCGAGCCAGGCATTGGCGGCGTCGAAGGGCCGGGACCCCGGAAAATCCCGCGCCCGGTTGAGCGGGGAGGGATGGCCCGACGCGATGACGCCGTGGCGCTCGCCGTCGATCAGCGCGGCCCGGGCGCGGGCCTGTGCGCCCCAGAGCAGGAACACGGCGGGCTGCGGGCGGGCGGAGATCGCCGCCACCGCCTGATCGGTGAGGGCGGACCAGCCGTAGCGCAGGTGGGCGCCGGCCTTGCCGGCCTCCACCGTCAGCGCGGCGTTGAGGAGGAGCACGCCTTGCCGGGCCCAGGGCGTCAGGTCTCCGCTCCGGGACCGGCTCGATTCCGTGGACGGTCCGGTGCCCGGCGGCAATTCGGCCAGGATCACCTTGAGCGAGGCGGGCAGCCGGCGGGGACCCACATACGAGAAGGCGAGGCCGTTGGCGTCGCCGGGGGTCGGATAGGGGTCCTGGCCCAGGATGACCGCCTTGACCCGATCCAGGGGCGTCAGCGCGAGGGCGTTGAAGATGGCGTCCGGGGCCGGCAGCACGGTGGCGCCCGCCTTGATGCGGGCATCCACCCGGGCGGCGACCGCCTCGGCGGAGCCGTCCGCGAAGAACGGCAGGGCGAGCCAGGGCGAACCGGAGCTTCGGAACCGGGCGAGGGCGTCGGCGACGGGGGTGTCGGGCATCAGCGGGCCAGGATGCGCCCCTCGGTCGGGGCGGGGAGCGGGGCGTTGGCCCGGATATAGGCCATGACCTCGTTGGCCACGAGCTTGCCGTCGGTCCGCCCGATCAGGGTGCGGCCGCGCGCCAGTTCGCCGTAGCCGTTGCCGCCGTCGTACAGGAAGTTGTTCGACGCGACCGTGTAGGTCGCCTCCGGCGCCAGGGTCCGTCCGTCCACGGTCAGGTCGACGATCCGCCTCCCCGCCGGCGCGGCGGGATCGAGGGTGACCACGAGGCCGGAGACCTGCGGGAAACGGCCCGCGGGGCGGCCCCAGTCGGACAGCGCGCCTTCGAGGAGGCGATGAATCTGGGCACCGCTGAGGTCCACGAGCACGACGGTGTTGCCGAAGGGCAGTTCGGTGAGGATGTCGCGGCGGGTCAGCGTCGCCCCCGCCGGATAGACCCGGTTGCCCCGGATGCCGCCGCCATTGGTGATGGCGATCGCGGCACCGGTGGAGGCCCGCATCGCGTCGGCCACGAGGCTGCCGAAGCTCGCCTCATGCGCCCGCACCGTGGCGATGCGGCTGTCGAGGGGACCGCGAATCTCGCCCACCGGGACGTCGAGTTCCCGCGACAGGGCAGCTTCGAGGCGGCGCACCACGGCCTGGGTCTCGGGATCGGGGACCACCTGGGCCGAGTCGTGGACCCGGAAGCTCGGGCGCCAGGCAACGCTGCGGGTCTTGCCGGTTCCGGTCACCGTCGCGGTGACGTCGATGGCCGTGACGTAATGGGCGTCGAAGCTCGATTCCACCATCACGGTCTGGCCGTCGTAGCGCAGCATCAGGTCGTGGTCGTGGCCCGAGAGCAGGATGTCCACCAGGCGCGCCGCCACGATGGCGTCGTCCGTGGGCCGGGCCGTGTGGCAGACCCCGACCACGAGGTCGACGCCCTCGGCGCGCAGGGCCTGGACCTCGCGGGACAGGGTTTCGATCTCGGGTCCGAAGCGCAGGTCGCCCGATTGCGATTTCTCCGGCGTGCTCGCAAGCGCGATGCCGACCACGCCGACCCGGATGCCGCCGAGGGTGACCACCATGCGGTCGCGCAGGCCGGGGAGCGGCCGGCCCGCCCCGTCGCGCAGGTTGGCGGCGAGCGTCGGGAAGGTCGCCTCGCCGATGCGCTGGGCGAAGACCGCCGGGCCGAAATCGAATTCGTGGTTGCCCGGCACGAACACGTCGGGCGGTGCGAGGTTGAGGAGTTCGACGATGTGGGCGCCGCGATCGAAGCCCGACATCAGCGAGGGCGAGAGGGTGTCGCCCGCATGGGCGTAGAGCATCGGCACCCCCCGCGCCCGCTCGGCCTTCACGATGGCGGCCAGCCGCGCGAAGCCGCCTCGGCCGTCGATGTCGGCCATCTGGTAGACGTCGTTGACGAGGAGCAGGGTGAAGGTCGGATCGGGCAGCGAGGCAGGAACAGGGGCAGCTACGGCCGGGCCGCTCAAGCCGGCGGCGAGGCCCATTCCGAGGCCGAAGGTCTGGCGGCGGTTGGGGCTCGGCATGGGGTCGTCCTGGCGGCATCGCGGGCGGCCCGGCGGAAGACCGCCGTCCGATCGGTTTTCTAGGCCGCCATCGATGATCCCGCTATGACGGTCGGGGCCGAGCCCGCGAGGATCGCGCGCGACTGTCACGGCCGCGCGCTCGTTTCGGACAGGTGAATCTTCGGGGAAGGTGGATCGAGGCTCTGCCCGCGCGGCCTCAGCGCGACACGAAGGTGTCGCGAACGGCCTTGGCGTTGCGGCGGACCATGGGCCAGAGCCAGGCGCCGGAGGCGAGGAAGACGCCCGGCGGCATCGGCTTCAGTTCCACCGCGAGGCGCTCGGCGAGGCCGGGGCAGGCCAGCGCCACGGGGGGGGCATCGGTCTTGCGGTAGACCACCGCGGTGTTCTCGCGCGGGTAATCCGGATGGGGCACGAGGCCGGACCGGCGGGCGTTGAGGTCGAAGGTCTCGCGCACGAAGCCGTGGACATGGGCGAAGTGGAAGCGCTCATGCGCCGGCTTGCCGGTAGTGGCCATGTCGGGCACGGCGGCGAAGAGAACGCCGTCCGGCTTCAGCCAGCGGGCCAGACGCTCCATCACGTCGGCGGGGTCGCGCAGGTGCTCCAGCACGTGCCGCGTCGTGACGACGTCGAAATACCCCTCGGGGAAGCGCGCATCCTCGTCGGCGTCGTCCAGCACCTCGACGCCGTGATGGGCGCGGGCGTAGTTGGCGTAGTCGCGCCCCGGCTCGACACCGATCGCCTCGCAGCCCTTGGCGCGGGCCTCGGCCAGGAACTCGCCCGATCCGGAACCGAAATCGAGCACGCGGGCACCCGGCTTCAGCTTGGGCGCCAGGAGGCCGGCGCGGAAGGCGGCCTCGCGGGCGGAGCGCTTGAGGTGGACGCGGGGCGGGCCGCCCGCGAAGGCGAGCTGGTAATCGGCGCGGTAGGCGTTGGCGTAGTAATCCGACAGCTCGGCCGGGGTGGGCATCGGGTCGGTGCGGATCAGGCCGCACTGGCGGCAGGCGATGGAACGCAGGATCTTCAGCCGCCGGTCGCTCTCGGCCACCACCACCGATTCCGCCGATCCGCAAAGATTGCAGGCGGTCGGTCCTCCCGTATAGGGATAGCCCGTGAAGGGCATGAAGTGGTTGAAGAAGTACCGGGGAGACGGCATGTCGCGCCTTCATCCATCGCGTGATCGCTGGAAGGCTCCGTGCTCTAGATCGATATGGGCACCGACACAACCTGTCCCCATCTGCGCCCCCCTCGAGCCCGGCTGCCCGGGCGTTACGGAAACCCGATGAACGAACGCGTCGCACCGCCGTCCCCGCAGGAGGGCCTGTCGCTCCCGACCACCGCCACGCACGCGCCCCTGCCGGCCGAGCATCCGCCGGTGCGCTGGGGTCGGGTCGGCGTGCTGCTGATGAACCTCGGGACGCCCGAGGGCACGAGCTACTGGCCGATGCGCCGCTACCTCAAGGAATTCCTGTCCGACCGCCGCGTCATCGAAGTGCCGCGCCTGATCTGGTGGCCGCTCCTCAACCTCATCATCCTGACCAAGCGGCCGGGGCCGAAGGGCCGCGACTATGCCAGCGTGTGGAACAACGAGCGCAACGAGGGCCCGCTGAAGACCATCACGCGGGGCCAGGCCGAGCGGCTGCAGGCGGCGATGGGTGATTCGGTGGTGGTCGACTGGGCCATGCGCTACGGCAAGCCGGAGGTGCGCCTGCGCATCCAGGCCCTGCTCGACCAGGGCTGCGATCGCATCCTGCTGGTGCCGCTCTACCCGCAATACGCGGCCGCGACCTCGGCCACCGCCTGCGACCAGGCCTTCAAGGCCCTGATGCAGATGCGCTGGCAGCCCACGGTCCGGGTCTCGGCCCCGTATCACGACGACCCGGTCTACATCGACGCGATGGCGACCTCGATCCGCGAGGGCCTGGCCAAGCTCGATTTCGAGCCCGAGGTGATCCTGACCTCGTTCCACGGGGTGCCGAAGAGCTACCTGCTCAAGGGCGATCCCTACCATTGCCAGTGCGTGAAGACCGGCCGCCTGATCCGCGAGGCCCTGGGCTTCTCGACCGACAAGATGCGCACCACCTTCCAGTCGCGTTTCGGCAACGAGGAATGGCTGCGGCCCTATACCGACGAGACCGTCCAGACCCTCGCCAAGAGCGGCGTCAAGCGTATGGCGATCGTGGCCCCCGGCTTCACCGCCGATTGCCTCGAGACGCTGGAGGAGCTCGACGGCGAGAACCGCCACTATTTCGAGGACAATGGCGGCGAGCAGTTCGCCTACATCCCCTGCCTCAACGACAGCGATCTCGGCATGACGGTGATCGAGACCGTGGTCCGGCGCGAATTGCAGGGCTGGCTCTAGATCGCGCGGCGCCGGGGCCATCGCCAAGCGCCGAGTCGGTTGCTACTAGAGCCCCCGATGAGGCGGCAGGCGACACGATGACCAGACCGGAGGCAGGCGGGGGAACCGCGGGCGAACAATCGCAGGATCACCTGCGCCTGCTCACCCATTTCCAGGGCGCCGGCTACGGCGTCGTGACGCCGCCGGTGCTGCAGCCGGTGGAGCCGTTCCTGGAACTGTCGGGCGAGGACATCCGCCGACGCATCTTCGTGACCCAGGACGCCTCGGGCAGCGAACTCTGCCTGCGGCCGGAATTCACGATCCCCGTGTGCCGCCACCATCTCGCGCACACGCCGAAACTCTCGGCACCCACAGGCGCCTCGTCGCCCGCACCCACGGCCCCGCGCAGCGCCGATTACAGCTATCTCGGGCCGGTCTTCCGGCTGGCCGGCGACGAGCCCGACGAGTTCCTCCAGGCCGGCATCGAATCGGTCGGGCGCACCGACACGCCGGCCGCCGATGCCGAAGTGATCGGCCTCGCCCTGGAAGGTCTCGCCTTGCTCGGACGCCCGGACGTCGCCGTCCGCCTCGGTGACATGGGCCTCATCGACGCGCTGCTCGACGCCCTCGCGGTGCCGCCGACCGCCAAGCGCCGCACCCTGCGGGCGCTCGCGGCCGGGCGCTCCCTCGATGCCGTCACCAACGGCCTGCGCACCGAGGACCCGCATGCCGGCCTCCTCGCGGCGATCCAGGGCCAGGACCCCCAGGGCGTACGCGCCTTCGTGGAGGACGTGCTGTCGATCGCCGGGATCTCGCGGGTCGGCGGCCGCAGCGCCGGCGAGATCGCCGAGCGCTTCCTCGCCAAGGCGGCCGCGCAGGCCAGCGGCGGCTCCGGTCTCAACCCGGAGAACCGGGCCGTGGTCGAGCGCTATCGCGCCATCGAGGGCGACCCCGACACCGCCGCCGCCGCCATGCGCGACCTCGTCCGCGAGGCCGGCCTGGACCATCCCCCGTTGGAGGCGGCGCTGGAGCTGTTCGAGGAGCGCACCGGCTTCATGGCCGCCCGCGGCCTGCCCGTCGCGCGTTTCCGGTTCTCCGGGGGCTTCGCCCGCAACCTCGACTACTACACCGGCTTCATCTTCGAGGGCACGGCGCCCGGTGCGCCGAAGCTGCCGCTCGTCGGCGGCGGGCGCTACGACGGCCTGCTCCAGCATCTCGGAAGCCCCGTGCCGGTCCCCGCCGTCGGCTGCGCCGTCTGGCTCTCGCGGGTCGCCGCGGACGCCGCAACCGTGAAGGAGGCAGCCCGTGGCTGAACCGGATTCCCTCGTCCTCGCGGTTCCCTCCAAGGGCCGGCTGCAGGAGAACGCCGCCGCCTTCTTCGCCCGCGCGGGCCTCAAGCTGGCGCAGAACACCGGCGCCCGCGACTATCGCGGAAAGCTCGTCGGGGTGCCCGGCGTCGAGGTGCGCTACCTCTCGGCCTCCGAGATCGCGGCGCAGCTCGCCAGCGGCGCGGCGCATCTCGGCATCACCGGCGAGGACCTGATCCGCGAGTCGCTGCCCGACGCGCGCGGCCAGGTCGAGCTGCTGACGCCGCTCGGCTTCGGACAGGCCACGGTGGTCGTCGCCGTGCCGCAGGCCTGGATCGATGTCCGCGCCATGAGCGACCTCGACGAGGTCGCCGCCGAGATGCGGGTCCGCCACGGCAAGCGCCTGCGCATCGCCACCAAGTACATCAACCTCACGCGCCGGTTCTTCGCCGAGCACGGGGTCGCGGATTACCGCATCGTCGAGAGCCTGGGCGCCACCGAGGGCGCGCCGGCGGCGGGTTCGGCCGAGATCATCGTCGACATCACCACCACGGGTGCGACGCTGGCCGCCAACGCCCTCAAGATCCTGGAGGACGGGATCATCCTGCGCTCGGAGGCGAACCTCGTCGCCTCCCTCAACGCCCCCTGGGGCGAGCCCCAGCGCCGGGCCCTGCGGGCGGTGCTCGGCCGCATCCAGGCGGAGGAACGGGCCCGCACCACCCGCGAGGTCCGGGCCGCCATGCCGGACGACGGCGACATCGATCTCGCCGGCATCGCCGCCCTGCACGATGCCGAACTGCCCTACGGCGCCCCCGAGGGGCGTGGCGAGATGGTGCTGCACTGCCCCGTCGACGCGGTGTTCGAGCTCGCCGACGCCCTGGTCAAGGCCGGGGCCGGAGCCGTGAACGTGCGCAAGATCGACTACGCGTTCACCCCCGACAACCCGCTGATGGACCGTTTGCTGAGCCGGCTCGGATAGGAATTTCGCCGGCTTTCTTTTCATACTCGGCGGGCTTTTCACGCTCGGCGGGTTTGCCCGCCCGCCCGTGCTCGCTACAGCGGCCCCTGCTTGGCGAATTCCGAAAACACCGCCCGCAGGGTCTTGAGCCGGCCTTCATAGGCCTGCTTCAGACAAGCGACGTCGCCGCCGCAGGTGCGGCGCTCGGTGAGCCAGGTTTCCTGGTCCTCGCGCAGCTTGGCATTGCCGCCCATCGGCAGCATGGCCCGCAGGATCTCGAAACGGGTGGCCATCTCCACGTCGAGGTCGTTGAGGGACAGGTGGGCGCAGATCGCCTTCTCGTCGGCGGCCTCGGCCTTCTCGCAGGGAAAGCTGGCGGCCGAGGCGGGGGCCGCCGCCAGCGTGAGGGGCAGGGCGCCGAAGCGCAGGGCCTTGAGGAGAGGGCGGACGGTCGCAAACATGGTGGCCTCGCGCGGTCGGTGGATCGAGGAATCGTCAGAAACCCAGCAGCCCCCGGGCGCGCAGCCGCGCCAGGAGCGGCAGCAGCGGCAGGCCGAGGATCGTCGAATGGTCGCCGGCGATCGCGGAGAACAGGTGGATGCCGAGGCCTTCGAGCTGGTAGCCGCCGACGCTCGACCGGATTGTGTCCGGCCCGGCGCCGTCGACATAGGCGGCGATCTGCGCCGCCGTGAGGGGCCGCATGGTCAGGCGCGCCGTCTCCACGAAGGTTTCGACCACCCCGCCGTCGATGGCCAGCGCCACCGCCGAATGCAGCGCGTGGGTGCGCCCGGCGAGGCGGCCGATCTGGTCGCGGGCAGCGGCCGGGTCCGCCGGCTTGTGAAACAAGGTGCCGTCGCAGGCGAGGACCTGGTCCGCCCCGACCACCACGCGCGATGGCCGGCGCGCAGCGACCGCGCCCGCCTTGGCCTCGGCGAGGCGCCGGGCCAGGTCGTCCGGGGCGAGCCCGGCCGCTTCTGCCTCCACCGCGCGCTCGTCGACGCCGGGGTTTTCCGTCTCGACCGCCAGTCCCGCGCCGTCGAGGAGGCCGCGCCGCGTCGGGCTGGTGGAGGCGAGGAGGAGGGGCAGGGCCCCGCGCCACAGGGAACTCGTCATGCGGGGCAGCCCCTCAGGAGGCGATGAACTTGAGGCGGTGCTCGCGGTGCAGGTCGAGGATGGCCGCGGCCGTCTCCTCGATGGAGCGCCGGGTCACGTCGATGGTCGGCCAGCGGTGCTTGGCGCAGAGGCGGCGGCAGGCGGCGATCTCGTCGGCCACCGCGCTGCGGTCGACATAGAGCGAGGAATCGTCGGCCTTCAGGCTGAGGAGCCGGTTCTGGCGGATCTGGACGATGCGTTCCGGGCTGGCGAGCAGCCCGACCAGGAGGGGTTTTCGCGCCGTCTCCAGGGTTTCGGGCAGGGGCATGCCGGGCACCAGGGGGAAGTTCGCGGTCTTCAGCCCGCGATTGGCGAGGTAGATCGCGGTCGGCGTCTTCGAGGTGCGGCTGACCCCGACGAGGATGACGTCGGCCTCGTTGACGTCGAGCGGCAGGTTGCCGTCGTCATGGGCCAGGGTGAAGTTCATCGCGTCGATGCGCTTGAAGTACTCGGCGTTGAGCATGTGCTGCGCGCCGGGCCGGGCCGTCGAATCCGCCCCCAGATAGGATTGCAGCAGCGCATGCACCGGCTGCAGCACCGAGAGGCAGGGCGAGCCGGTCTCGCGGCAGGCCGCCTCCAGCCGCTCGGTCAGGTCGTGGCCGACGAGGGTGTAGAGCACGAGGCCGGGAGCGGCCTCGATCTCGGAGATCACCCGCTCGAGCTGCGGGGCGGAGCGCACCAGCGGATAGACGTGCTCGATGGCCGAGACGCCCTCGTACTGGGCGGCGGCCGCGCGGCCCACGTTGATGAGCGTCTCGCCGGTGGAATCCGACACGAGATGCAGGTGGAAATAACTACGGCTCATCGAAGGGCTGTCTCCTCCGGCCTGAGGTCCAGGATGCATGACGATCACCCGTCATGGTCTTGTCCACCGGGCTCGGTCAGGGGAGTCGATAAGGGTGGATAAGCTGGCTTGCCCGAAGGGTCCAGCGGGGGCCCGGGTCGTGTTGTCGACTCCGGCGTCAACACCCGATCACACCGGCGCGATTCCCGCGCGGTTTTGGGAGAATCCGGGACCGAAGCCCGGTCGGGCGCCGCCGGGCAGGGGCAAGGCACTGTAGGCCATCACCTATCCCGAACATTGGACCCAATCCGTTAAAGCCTGATTAACGCCGCGGCCGCGGGGACGCCCTGTGGACGATTTTCCGGTCCCGCCATCCAGCCCTCTAAAAGAAAAAACAGAGTCCTAGAATCTCTCTTTCCTTTTAGAGAGCCGGTGTGGGGATGACGTCCGGAGCGCCCATCCGGCACCCGGACCCGGCAAGAGTTTTCGGGAAACACGGGTTTTCGGAAGACCTGTGTTTCCGGAAGAGGCGTATTTTCGGAAGAGGCGGGATTTTGGAGAGGGAGCGCTTTCGGGACAGGAGGTTTTCCGAGCGACACGGTTTCGGGAGGAAGACATTTCGGGAGGAAGACATCCGGCGCTTCGGTGCTACATACCGGCCACACGGGATTGGGACGTCGGGAGATCGGATGAGCCAGGCAGTTGCAGGGAACCGCACGGGACAGGACCGGGCGGTCCTGCGGGTTCTCGCGGGCGAGGCCCTGCCCCGTCCCCCCGCCTGGATGATGCGCCAGGCCGGGCGCTATCTGCCCGAGTACCGGGAGGTCCGGGCCAGGGCCGGTTCCTTCCTCGACCTCTGCTACAATCCCGACTTCGCCACCGAGGTGACGCTGCAGCCGATCCGGCGCTTCGGCTTCGAGGCCTCGATCCTGTTCTCCGACATCCTGGTGATCCCGGACGCGCTCGGCCAGACCGTGCGCTTCGTGGAGGGGGAAGGGCCGCGCCTCGACCCCATGGCGGGCCGGGCCGAGTTCGAGCGCCTGCGCGAGGCCGGCGATCCGGCGATCTTCGCCCACCTGGAGCCGGTCTTCGAGACGGTGCGACGCCTGCGCGCGCAACTGCCCCACGAGACCACCCTGCTCGGCTTCTGCGGCGCGCCCTGGACGGTGGCGAGCTACATGATCGGCGGCCGCGGCACGCCGGACCTCGCCCCCTCCCGGGCGCTGGCCCGGCAGGACACCGCCCTGGTCGAGGCCCTGATCGACCGCCTCGTCACGGTGCAGACCGAATACCTCGTGCGTCAGCTCGAGGCCGGGGCCGATGCGGTGCAGATCTTCGAGTCGCATGCGGGCGCGCTGCCCGACGCCCGCGGCGCCGGCGAGATCACCGAGGAGGCCGTCAACGAGGTCGCCGAGAGCGCGCTTCCGGACGCGACCGAGCGCGATGCCCTGACGCGCTGGTCGCTCCAGCCCATCGCCCGGATGATCGCCGGGGTCCGGGCCCGGGTGCCGGGCGCCCGGATCATCGTGTTCGCCCGCGGCTCCGGGCTCGAAGGCCATGCCCGCGTGGTGCCCGAGACCGCCGCCGATGCGGTCGGGGTCGACTGGTCGGTGGATCTCAAGGCGCTTCGTCAGACCGTGCCGGCCAGCACAGTGACGCAGGGCAACATCCATCCGGAAACCTTGATCGAAGGCGGAGCCGCCCTCGACGCGGCGGTGGACGGGGTGCTGGCGGCCACCGAAGGGCTGCCGCACATCTTCAATCTCGGCCACGGCATCACGCCGCAGACGCCGATCGCCCATGTCGAGCGCATGCTCGCCCGATTGCGGGGCTGAGGCCGACGTGGACGGGCTCTACCCCTGGCTCAAGGCCCTGCACCTCGTCGCGCTCATCTCCTGGATGGCGGCGATGCTCTACCTGCCGCGCTTGTTCGTTTACCACGCCGCCCTGGTGCCGGGACCGCATGCGGCGGCCCAGTCCGAGACCTTCAAGGTCATGGAGCGGCGCCTGCTGAAGGCGATCATGACTCCGGCGATGATCGCCACCTGGGTGTTCGGCCTGACCCTCGCCTGGATGAGCGGCTACTATGCGGCCGGCTGGCTTCAGGCGAAGTTCGTGCTGGTGCTGGCCATGAGCGGCGTCCACGGCTGGCTCGCCCGGATGGTCAAGGACTTCGCCGCCGACCGGAACACGCGCGCGCCGAAATTCTACCGCATCCTCAACGAGGTGCCGACGCTGCTGATGATCCTCATCGTGATCCTGGCCGCGGTGAAGCCGAGTTTTTGGTGATCGCGTCGAACGCGGGCGTTTCTCTCGAGGCAGGACGCATTCCCGTCCCCAAACGGGGAGGGGAGGGAGCTGATCCGAGGCGGAGTTGATGGCCGAGCACGCGCACGATCACGATCATCACGGCCATCGCCATTCCCACGGGGGCGGCGGCCATTCGCATGGCGGTGGTGGCCATGTCCACGCGCCGGCCAGCTTCGGGCGCGCCTTCGCCATCGGCATCGCCCTCAACGTCGCCTTCGTGGTCATCGAGGCGATCTACGGCTTCGCCAGCGAGTCGATGGCCCTGGTGGCCGATGCCGGCCACAACCTCTCGGACGTGCTCGGCCTGCTGGTGGCCTGGATCGCCTCGGTGCTGGTCAAGCGCAGCCCGACGCCGCGCTTCACCTACGGCCTGCGCGGCTCCTCGATCCTCGCCGCTTTGTTCAACGCGGTGTTCCTGCTGGTCGCCACCGGTGCCATCGCGTGGGAAGCGGCCGTCCGCCTCCTCGCCCCCGAGCCGCAGCCGGTGGCAGGCCTGACCGTGATGGTGGTGGCCGGCATCGGCATCCTCATCAACGGCCTCACCGCCTGGCTCTTCGCCTCGGGCAAGGGCAGCGACATCAACATCCGCGGCGCCTATCTGCACATGCTGGCCGATGCCGCGGTCTCGGCCGGCGTGGTGGTCACGGGCCTCATCATCGTGCTGACGGGCGCGGCCTGGATCGACCCCCTGGTCAGCCTCGTTATCGCGGGTCTCATCATCTGGGCGACCTGGGGCCTCCTGCGCGACAGCGTGGTGATGTCGCTCTCGGCGGTGCCACCCGGCATCGATCCGGCGGCGGTGGGCGCCTACCTGCGGGCCCGCGCCGGGGTGACCGACCTGCACGATCTCCACATCTGGCCGATGAGCACCACGGAGATCGCCCTGACGGCGCATCTCGTGATGGGGCCGGGCCACCCGGGCAACGGCTTCCTCATCGCCACCGCCGAAGAGCTGCGGACCCGTTTCGGCATCGGCCACACCACCCTGCAGATCGAGGAGGTGGGCGGCCCCGCCTGCCCGCTGGCCGGAGATTGCACCGTATGATCCGTGCCTTCGTCGTCGGACATCCCATCGCGCATTCGCGCTCGCCGCTGATCCACGGACACTGGCTGCAGGAGCACGGCATCGCCGGGAGCTACGAGCGCATCGACGTGACACCGGAGGCGTTCCCGGCGTTTCTCGCCTCACTGCGGGAGAAGGGCTTTGCCGGCGGCAACGTCACCATCCCGCACAAGGAGGCGGCGTTCCGGCTGGTCGAATCGCTGACGCCGCGTGCCGAAACGATCGGGGCGGTGAACACCCTGTTCTTCGACGGGTCCGAACGGCTCTGCGGCGACAACACCGACGCCCCGGGCTTCGTGGCCCATCTCGACCAGAGCCTCGGCCTCGACTGGACCGGGCGCGGCGGCGGCACCGCCCTGGTGCTCGGGGCCGGGGGCGCCGCCCGCGCCATCGTGGTCGGCCTCCTGGAGCGCGGCCTGGCGCGGGTCCGGGTCGCGAACCGGACGCCGGCCCGGGCCGAGGCCCTGGTCGCCCTCGATCCCGCGCGGGTCGAGGCCGTCGCCTGGTACGACCTGCCGGACGCGATGGCCCGCACCGGGCTCCTGGTGAACACCACCTCGCTCGGCATGGTCGGGCACCCGCCCCTCGACCTCGATCTCCTGCCCCTGCCCGAGGATGCGGCGGTGGCCGATATCGTCTACGCGCCCCTGGAGACGCCGCTGCTGGCGGCCGCGCGGGCACGCGGGCTTCCCGCCGTCGACGGCCTCGGCATGCTGCTGCATCAGGCGGTGCCGGGCTTCGCCCGCTGGTTCCGGGTGACCCCGCGCGTCACGCCGGCCTTGCGCGCCCGGATCCTGGCGGATCTCGCCCCCGCATGAGCATCCTGGGCATGAGCATCCCGGGAAGCAGCGTCCCCGGAACTCGCCCGGTCGTCCTCGGGCTCACCGGCTCGATCGGCATGGGCAAGTCCGCCACCGCGGCGATGTTCGCGCGGCACGGGGTGCCGGTGCATGACGCCGACGCCGCCGTGCACGCCCTCTACGGCGCCGGCGGCGCGGCGGCCCCCGCCATCGGCGAAGCCTTTCCCGGCTCCCTGGCGCCGGACGGCTCCGTCGACCGGACGCGGCTGCGCGAGGCCGTCATCGGCGCGCCCGAGCGCCTCGCCGCCCTCGAAGCGCTGGTCCATCCCCTGGCGCAGGCGGCGGCCCGCGCCTTCCTCGCCCGCCACGCCGGGGCGCCCCTGGTGCTCCTCGACATTCCGCTCCTGTTCGAGACCGGGGCGGCGGCGCGCTGCGACCGCGTCCTGGTCGTCACCGCCCCGCCCGAGGTGCAGCGCGCCCGGGTGCTCGCCCGGCCCGGGATGGATGCCGCGACCTTCGAGGCGATCCGCGCCAAGCAATGGCCCGACGCCGAGAAGCGGGCGCGCGCCGACTTCGTCCTCGACACCAGCCTCGGCTTCGCGCACGCGGAGGCCGAGGTGGCGGCCCTCATCCGGCAATTGACCGGGAGCGCCGGACCGTCCGCGCCTTGACGCGATCTTAGGACGGCGCATGGTCCGGTCGCCCGGACCCACCCTCAGGATTCTTCGATGCTGCGCGAGATCGTTCTCGACACCGAGACCACCGGAACGGATGCGAAGAACGGCGACCGCCTGATCGAGATCGGCTGCGTCGAGCTCATCAATCACGTGCAGACCGGCAAGGTCTTCCACAAACTCGTGAACCCGACCCGGCCGGTGTCCCAGGGCGCCTTCGGGGTGCATGGCATCTCCGACGCCATGCTCGCCGACAAGCCGCTCTTTGCCGACATCGTCGACGAATTTCGCGACTTCTGCGGTGATTCCCCCCTGGTGATCCACAACGCGCCCTTTGATGTCGGCTTCCTCAACATGGAATATGCCCGGCTCGGGGCGGTGGCACCCCCGCCCATCGACCTCGCCGACGTGGTCGACACCCTGCAAATCGCCCGCCGCAAGCATACGGGGGCCGCCAACAGCCTCGACGCCCTGTGCGCGCGCTACGGCATCGACACCACGCGGCGGACCAAGCACGGCGCGCTCCTCGACGCGCAGATCCTGGCGGAGGTCTATGTCGAGCTGCTCGGCGGCAAGCAGACCAGCCTGGGCCTCGCCATGACGGAAGTCGAGGAGGTGGTCATCATCGGGGACGGCGGCGAGGTCGTGCCGGTCGGTCCGCGCCAGCTGCGCCATCGGCTCACGGAGGCCGAGCGGACGCGGCACGCGGCCTTCATCGCGACGCTGGGCGGCGGTGGCGCCGTCTGGCGCGACTATCTCGGCGATGAAGAGACCGCCTGAGGGCACCGAGCGAACCGGTACGACCCGAGGGGATCACACGGGAGCGGGGCGACGCCGCATTGCTGCGACGCACGAGACCGCATATTGCGCCGCAGCAAAAACCCCCCATATACCATCCAGCTGGATGGTGACGGGACGGTACGATGCTCGATCTTGAGGACAAACCCAGGGCGCCGATCCGGGTCGGCGACACCGAGAAGATCACGATCAATCTCGGCTACGTCGATCTCGGCCATATCGACCTTCTCGTATCCGAGAGCGTCTACGCCAATCGGAGCGATTTCATCCGCACCGCCGTGCGCAACCAGATCGCCCGCCACGGCGACGTCACCCGGCAATCCGTGGCCCGCAAGGGCGTCGAACTCGGCCTGCGCCGCTACGACCGGGCCGAACTCGAAGCGGCGCGCGCCAGCGGCATCCGCCTCGATATCCGGGTGCTCGGACTCGCCAGCATCGCCCCCGACGTCACGCCGGAACTCGCCCGCGACGCCATCGCGTCGATCGAGGTCATGGGCAGCCTTCAGGCGAGCCTGGCCGTCAAGGCGGCCCTCGCCGACCGCCTGCGCTGACACGTCCGTTCTGATGCGTTTCCCGACCTCGCAGCGTTCGACTCACGGTCGAACCGGAAAGCGAACCCCATGACCGAATCTTCAAACCGGATGCAGGACCGCCTCGCCGACATGATGGAGGCAACCCGCCTCACGGCCGCCGGCCGGCTGCAGGATGCGACCGATCTGCTCCAGCGTGGTTTCGCCGGCGGTTCCTCGGCGTCGGCTGCCCGGCCTCCGGCCGAGACGGGCGCCGCGGTGAGCGATCCCCGCACCATCGATCTCGTCGCCGAACGCGTCGAAACCGGCCCGGCTCCGGCCGGTGCCGGCCCAGCACCCGAGCCGACCGGGGCGCGCGCCCGGCCGACTGCCGCCGCCCCGGAGGAGCCCGGCCGCGCCGCAATCCTGCCCGAGACGCTGCGCAAGGTCGTGGAGACGGTGACCCGGAGCATCGCCCCGGTGATCGGCGGGCTCGGACGGACCGGCCAGGGAGCGGCCAGCGCCGGCCTGGGTCAATTCGCAGCCGGCCTCGGCGGCAGCCTGAAACACGATTTGGGCAATGGCTTGAGCGGTGGTCTGGGCAACGGATCCGGAACCGGCTTCAACCAAGCCCGGGCGCCCCTCACCGAGGGTGGCACCTTCACCGAGCACAGCTTCGCCAATGCGGCCGGGGCGCGGGACTACAAGCTGTTCGTTCCCAGCGACGCCCGCCCGAACCTGCCCCTGGTGGTGATGCTGCACGGCTGTACCCAGTCGCCCGACGACTTCGCCGCCGGCACCGGCATGAACGCGCTGGCCGAGACGGAAGGCTTCCTCGTCGCCTACCCGGCCCAGACCGGGCGCGCTAACGGCCAGCGCTGCTGGAACTGGTTCCAGCCCGTCGACCAGGGCCGGGATTCGGGCGAGGCCGGGATCATCGCCGGTCTGACCCGCGCCATCATCGCCGAGCACCGCATCGATCCGGCCCGCGTCTACATCGCCGGCCTGTCGGCGGGGGGCGCGGCGGCGGTGAACATCGCCCGGGTCTATCCCGACCTCTACGCGGCGGTGGGCATCCATTCCGGCCTCGCGGCCGGCTGCGCCCGCGACGTCTCGACGGCCCTGACCGTGATGCGGCTCGGTCCCGTGGCGTCGGCCGATGGCGCGACCACCGAGGTGCGGGTGCCCACCATCGTGTTCCACGGCGAGAGCGACGGCACGGTCAACCCGCGCAACGGCGAGCAGGCCCTGGCCCAGGCCGGCATCGATGGCCTGACGCCGGAGGCCACCGAGGCGACGAGCCCGGGCGGATTGCCCTACACCCGCACCCGCTACGCCGATGCGGCCGGACGGGTCGCGGTGGAGGGCTGGATCGTGCGCGGCCTCGGCCATGCCTGGTCGGGCGGAGACGCGGCCGGAAGCTACACCGACCCGCGCGGTCCCGACGCCTCACGGGCGATGCTCGACTTCTTCCGGGCCAGCCCCCTGGCGGCGCGAACCTGACGCCTCACCCGACGGGCACGTTGTCGATGAGGCGCGTGCGGCCGAGATAGGCCGCTGCCAGCACCCGGGCCGGCCGGGTCGCGTGGCTCACGGGCGCCAGCGTCTCGGCGTCCCGGACCTCGAGATACTGCACCGGATCGAAGCCGGCCGCCGCCAGCGCGGCCCGGCCCCGCTCCACCAGGATATCGGCACTGGTCCCGGCCGCCAGCCCCGCGGCGATGTCGGACAGGACGGCCTGGAGGCGCGGCGCCCGCGCCCGCTCGTCGGGGGTGAGATAGCGGTTGCGCGAGGACAGGGCGAGGCCGTCCGCCTCGCGCAGGGTCGGCACCCCCTGGATCTCCACGGGCAGGTCAAGGTCGCGTACGGCGCGGCGGATCACCAGGAGCTGCTGGTAGTCCTTCTCGCCGAACAGCGCGCAGTCGGGCTGGACCTGGTTGAGAAGCTTGGCCACCACCGTGGCGACGCCGGAGAAGTGCCCCGGTCGGTAGGCCCCGCACAGGCCCTCGGTGAGCCCGTCGACCTCGATCCGGGTCGAGAAATGCTCGGGGTACATGCCGGACACCTCCGGCAGATAGGCGGCGTCGACCCCGGCCTCGGCCAGCAGGGACAGGTCGGCCTCGGTGTCGCGCGGGTAGCGCGAAAAATCCTCGTTCGGGCCGAACTGGGTCGGATTGACGAAGATGCTGGCCACGACGCGCTGCCCCAGGCTCCGGGCCCGCGCCATCAGGGCGAGGTGTCCAGCATGAAGCGCCCCCATGGTCGGCACCAGCACCACCCGCTCGCCGGCCCGGCGCCAGGCAGCGACCTCGGCGCGCAAGGGGACGACGGCCGTGAACCGGAGCAGGGCGGTGGAATCGGACATCGGCAGGTCGTCCTCGGCAGATTTTCGGTACGGTCGCGGTGCGAACGTCGCGTTTCGCGCGAGACCTAATCGCACCGTCGCCGGGATGCCAGCCGCCTCAGGGACAATAGGGCCGCAGCGGCCGTCCGTAGGGATCGTCGATGCCGAGCGGCGGGGTGAAGCCGTAATAGCTCGGCTTGCCGAGCCCATACGCTGAGCCGACATAGCTCGGATCGCCGGGGGCATCGGTGGGGATGGGAACCCGCCGGGGGATGCAGCCCGCCAGGCGCCGGCGCGGCACCGGTCCGCGGTGAACCACGCCACCGTCCTCCTCGGCTCGCGGGAAGTAGCGCGGCAGGCCCTCGGGTTCTGCCGGGGCGCCGTCCAACGCGCGGCCCGGGGTCGGATAGGCGAGGCCGCCGAAATCCGCCGCCCCGGCGGGGATCGGCGCCAGTCCGGCCAGGAGCACGAGCACCGGCCCGCCCCGTCTGATCGCCACAGAGCCACGCCGCATCGGGTCCCCCTCGCGCGAGACGACCTTTCCTCGCGGGACGACCTTGGCAGGCGGGCGTGAACCGACCGTTAACCATAGGCGGTCGCGATGACCCGGCCGATCGCCGCGTGGGCTGCATCGCGCCCCTCGGCCGACGCCGTAGAGCCCGTCAGGTACAGCGCGGCGATCAGGGGCGGCCGGGCCGGCGGGCGCAGGATCGCCACCACGTTGGCGGTGCCGTAGGCGCCGCTGCCGGTCTTGTCGCCGACGCCCCAATCGCCCGGAAGCCCAGCCCGCAGCCGCATCGTGCCGGTGCGGGCCGCTGTCATCCAGCCCTCAAGCCGGGCGCGACTGCCGGGCGTGAGCGCGTCGCCGAGGAGGATTGTCCGGACGGTCGCCGCCATCGCGGCCGGTCGGGTGGTGTCGCGCGGATCGCCGGGCTCCGCGCTGTTCAGGTTGGGCTCGGTGCGGTCGAGCCGGGTCACGGAATCGCCGAGGCTCCGGCAATAGGCCGTGAGGGCGGCGGGACCGCCGAGCGCCTCGAGCAGCAGGTTGGCGGCGGTGTTGTCGCTCCACACCATCGCGGCCGCGCACAGCGCCGCGACGGACATCGCCCCGGCTTCCGGCCCGCCCTCCTTGAGCGCCCCGCCCGTGATCGGGGCGTACACGTCGAGATCGGCCGCCGTGTAGGCGATCCGGCGGTCGAGCTGGTCCTGGCCGGCCTCGACCCGGGCCAGGATCGCGGCGGCGAGCAGCAGCTTGAAGGTGCTGCAGAGGGGGAACGCCGCATCGGCCGCAAGCTGCAGCGAAGGGCCGCCCCCCGTGTCGAGGACGGTGACACCGACCCGCCCGCCGAGGTCGCGCGCGATCTGTTCGAGAGCCGCGCCGGCCTCGACGAAGCGGTCCGGCGAGGCCTGAACCGAGCCCGGCAGGACCGGCACCGGCAGGACCAGCACCGGCAGGACCATAACCGGCAGGACCGCGCCAGCGCGCAGGATCGTGCGCCGGGTGAGCGTCATGGGGTTGCCGAGCGCGCCGGCGGCGCTGCGGCCGAGGGTGCCTTGCGACCGTCGAGGGCGGCGAGGCGCGGTCGCGTCTCCGCCAACGCCGGTGCCACCGTCACGGGCCGGGCCAGGGCACGGGCGAGGGCGGGCAAGTCGAGGGCAGGCAAGTCGAGGGCCGCCGCCGGACCCTGGCCGTAGAGGCTGTCGTCTAGCGCCGCGAGCCCGGCCGCGATCTCCGGCTGCGTCTGCCAGGCGCGGGCCAGGTCGGGCCGCCCCGACAGGACGGGGTCGAGCACGGCGCGAAAGGCCCGCGCGTCCCTGGCCGAGGCGGCCCGCCTCAGGGCGCGCCGCGTTCGGGCGTCGAGACGGCGGCGGCGGACGTCGCGGCCGGTTCCGACGCCGATCAGGGCGAGGCCGAGCCCGAAGGCGCCGAGGGCGGCCGTCACCACCAGGAGGGGGGAGGCCGGCACGATCGGCTTGGCCTCGTCGTCGCGGTCGGGCAGGCCGCCGCCGATCTGGCGGGCCGGGATCTCGGCCTCGCGCAGGGTCCGGGACACCGTGTCGAACCACGGGATCACGATCGCGTCGAGGGGGATGACCTCATCGATGGCGGGGCGCACGTCCCACTGGTAGGTGGCGCGCGCCACCGGGCCGGACGGGGTGATGAGGGTCTCGCGGGTGACCGGTCCGGCGAAGGTGAGGATGCCGCGCGTGCGCATCACAGGCCGGGGCGGCAGCCCCTCGGCGACCAGGCCCTGCGCCTCCAGGGTGACGATGCGGCGGGTGGTCTCGCCGAGCTTCACCGTCTCGGGATCGGGGCTCCAGGAATCCGTGATCGTCACGTCCTTGGCCGGCAGCCACCACGGCTCCTTGGCGTCGGGGCCGCCCACCGGCTTGGTCCAGGTGGCGACGGGCAGGTTCACCGGAGCCGAGGGCACGTCGACCACGACGCGCTTGCCGCCCTCGTTGACGGTGAGGCGGTGGATGAAGGGATCGATGGTGAAGTCGCCCGGATGGTGCGGGAAGATCGCCACCACCCGGTCGAAGGCGATCGCCACCTGTCCGTCGGGCAGGCGGGTCTTCGACCAGGCGTCGCGGCCGAGCTGGGTCCAGCTGAAATTGGCGAGCGACGGCTGGATCACCTCTTCGAGCAGGATCGCCTGGCGATAGACGCCGTGGATGCGCAGCAGCACCATCTCCCGCGAGAACGGATCGGCGTTGCCGTTGCGTTCCGGGGTGACCGTGAGGGTGAGATCGCCGGGACTGATTTCGGCTCGGAGGGGAACGGGCGCGAGGAGGAAGGCCGTGAGACAGGCAGCGACGATGCTGCGCCGGTGCAAGAATCCTGTCGGCTCGCCGTCATCCCGGGGCCGCGCGGCGGATGGCTCGGAACGATCGCTCACCATGGATTGCTCCCACCCGGCACGGCGGTGCCGGCCTCGATGCGGACCGCCTGCTCGGCCTTCAGGCGCAGCTTGAGATAGCGCCCCGGATCGTCCGGCAGGGTCTGGAGCCAGAGGCGGTCGGGCCGGATCTCGTGGGCTTCGAAGCTCTTGGTCACCCGGCGCACCTCCCGCTCGGGGGCGGCCGCGACCATGGCCGAGCCGGCGCCGGTGCGGCCGCGTCCGGCCGCGTCGCTGGCCGAGCCCCGGGCCTCGCCCTTGCCGGAATCCACCGAGACCTGCTCGGCCTTGCCGCGGCGGGCGACCTTGCTGTTGCCGGGGGTCGAGGAGGTGGTGCCGCCCTCCTTGTTGCCGGCGAGGCCTTCGCCGCTGGAGGTGGCCTGGGTGTCGTCGTTGGGGTCCTGGTTCGAGGTCTTGTTGTAGCGCGCGCCCACCGTGGCGGTGGCATTGGCCACGCCCCCGCCCTTGCCGGGATCGCCGGCGCCCTCGTCGACCAGGCGGGCGATCAGCGAGCGGTTGGCCTGGGCGTCGGCATCGCGCGGATTGTATTGAAGCGCGGCGTCGTAGGCGTCGAGGGCGCCCTGCAGGTCACCGGATCTCGCGAGCGCATTGCCGAGGTTGTAGGCGTTGCGGCGGCCGCCGCTGCGGAACAGCGCAGCGGCTTCGTCGTAGCGGCCGGCCTGGTAGAGGGCCGGGCCGCGCCAGGCCGGATCGTCGAGCACCCAGGCGGCGGTATCGGGCAGTCCGGCGCCCATCAGGGCGCGGCCGAGGCTGGTGCGCGGCTGGGTGCTCGCGGTGAGGGCGAGGATGCCGGCGCCCGCGAGCCCGAGGCCGGCGAGGCGGGCCCACCGGGTCCAGTCCCGGGGCGGAGCGGGCAGGGCGGATAACAAACCGATCGCCATCAGGCGCTCCTCATCAGGCGGCCCTCCGGAACAGGACGAGGGCCGGCAGCAGCGCCAGCAGCACGAGCCAGCGCCCGAGATCGGCGAAGGCCAGCACGGTGTAGCCGCCGGCGGCGAGGTGCTGCGCCGTGCTGACGCCGACCGCATCGAGCACGGGGCCGGGCTGGTCGAGGATGGCGAAGCGCCCGGCGCCCGCATCGGCGAGGCGTTCGAGAGCGCCCCGGTCGGGTTTCGGCGAGCCTGTCGGCAGGCCGGGTCCGGCGGGCACGAACACACCGTGCAGGTGCCAGCCCTTCGCCCGGATCGCGGTCGCCTCCCGCAGGGCGGCGTCGCCGATGCCGTCGCCGTCGGTGACCAGGACCACGTCGCCCGCGATCACGCCGGCCTCCTCCAGGGTGCGGCGGGCCAGCGCCAGCCCGCGCTCGGGGTGTGTGCCCCGGTCGGGCACGGTGTCGCCGTCGAGGGCGAACAGGGTCGAGGACAGGGCGTCGCGGTCGGTGGTCGGCGGCGCGGCGAGGTAGCTGTCTCCGGCATAGACCACCACGGCGACGCTGCGGGTCCCGGCCGCCTCGGCCACGCCCTGGGCGATCTGGCGCACATCCTTGAGGTGCCCGCCCTCCGCGATGGAGCGCGACAGGTCGACCACCACCACGGTGGCGTCGAGGTTGCGGAAGGTGGCGGCGTCCGGGCGCTCGACGGCGGGGCCGGTCAGCGCCAGGGCGATCAGGCCGGCCGCGAGGGCTGCGGCGAGGTTCGCCTGCCGGCGTCCGCCCAGCACCGCGCCGCGCTTGGCGAGGAGCGCCATCAGGGCGGGATCGACGGCCCGGGTCCAGTCGCCGAGCGGCGCCGAGCGCCAGGCGGCGCGCAGCGCCAGGGCGGCGACGAAGGGGATCGCCACCAGCCACCAGGGGCGCAGGACCGCGATGGTGTCGAGGACGCTCATGCGGTCCGCCGCGACGCGAGGAGGCCGGCCGCCGCCAGGAAGGCGAGGGCGGCGGGCCAGGGCCAGAGGTCTTTGCGCAGGGGAACCGGCGGGGCCTTGGCGCGACCGCCCTCGATCTGATCGATCGCCTCCGCCATGGCCATGAGATCGTCGGTGGTTTTCACGCGAAACATCCGGCCGCCGGTGAGGTCGGCGATGTCCCGCAGGGTTTCGGTGTCGACCACGTCCTGCTCGCCGTCGGCATTCGAGAGGTCGCGGGGGCCGAGCGCGATGGTGTGGACCCGGATGCCGAGTTCCTTGGCGAGGCCGGCGACGTCGCGGGGGGTGGTCTGGCCGGCATTGTTGGCGCCGTCCGTCATCAGGATCACCACTTTGGCGGTGGCCTGCGGCGCGCCCTCAGCCTGCGGCACGCCTCCCGCCTGCGGCACGCCCCCCGCCTGTGGCACGCCCCCGGCCTCGGCCCCCGTCGGGCTCAGGCGCTTCAGGGCGAGGCCGAGGCCGTCGCCGATGCCGGTGGAGCGGCCGACGAGGCCGATGGTCGCCTCGTCCAGGGCGCGGGCGACCGTGGCGGTGTCGAAGCTCGGGCTGGCGGCGACGTAGGATTCGTTGGCGAAGATGACGAGACCGATGCGGTCGCCGGCCCGGCGGCGGATGAAGTCGGTGCCGACGCGCTTGACCGCGGCGAGCCGGGTCACGGTCTGGCCGTCGAGGGCGAAGTCGCGCCGCTCCATCGAGCCGGAGAGGTCCATCGCCAGCATGATCTCGCGGCCTGAGGCCGGAAGGGCGGAGGCCGGCAGCACGAGGCGGGGGCCGGCCAGGGCGACCACGAGGGCGCTCCACAGGGTCCAGATCAGGGCGGCGCGACCCCGACCGCGCGCCGCGATGCTCTCGCCCCGCGCGGCCTCCGCCACCAGGGAGGCCGGCACCCGCAGGGCGCCGCTCGATCCCACCCGCTCGGCCGGCATCAACCGCGCGGCCAGCAGCGGCAGGGGCAGCAGCAGCAGGGCATAGGGACTCGCGAGGTCGAAGGCGGAGGCGAGGGCGGTGAGCCCTTGTGGCAAAAGTCCCGTCATCATGGCTCAGGCCCCGATCCGGGCGAACAGGCGGGCCAGTTCGGCATCCACCGGCCCGGGCTCGGGCGCGCCGCGCTGGTAGAGCCCGTCGGTGAAGATGCAGCCGGCGCCGGCGCTGAAGAAGGTCGTGGCGAAGAGGCGGTCGAGGGTGGCGGCCCAGGCGGCCCCCTGCGCGTCCGCCGCCGCATCGCCCTGGAGCGTCCGGGCGAGGCGGCGAAGCAACTGGGCCTGGGCCACGCGGCGGCTCTCCGGCGGCAGGGCATTGGCGGCGGCGAGTTCGCGCAAGGCGGCCCGCCGCACCGAACCGCGCCGCCGGGCGCGCAGCCAGCGCAGCAGGCCGAAGGCGAGGGCGGCCGTGAACCCGAGCGCGATGGCGAGCATCACGGCGCCCTGCGCGGCCCCGGTTTCGGCGGGCAGGTGCAGGGCGCGCAACTGGTCGAGGCTCGGAGCGGCGTCTGAGTTCACGCGGTGATCCCCTGATTCACGTGAAACACGTCAGAGCACCGCATCGAGGCGCTCCATCAGCGGGGCGTAGGCTTCGGGGCCGGCTTCCACGTCGAGGCGCAGGCCCTCGATGCCGCGCCGGGCATAGGCGACGAGGCGCGCATCCGCGCTCGGCGGCGCGTCGGCGCTCTTCCGTGCCGTGTCGGACCGGCTCGCCTGGACGGTGCCGCGCCGGCCGTCCGGCGTGGCGAAGGGGTAAAAGCCGGGCGGGCGGGCGCGCTCGAAGGCATCGCTGACCAGGACGAGGCGAATCGACAGGCGTTCGGCCATGATGGTCAGGAGATGGTCGAAATCGGCGCCCGGCGTATCGAGGGCGCTGCCGATGACGAGGTGGCCACCCGAGGGCAGCAGGCTCTGGGCGAGGGTGAGCGCCGCCGCCAGGGGCGGATCCGCGCCGCCGGCCTCCGACAGGGCACGGGC
This sequence comes from Methylobacterium sp. 37f, assembly GCF_023093475.1. Classification (NCBI taxonomy): domain Bacteria; kingdom Pseudomonadati; phylum Pseudomonadota; class Alphaproteobacteria; order Hyphomicrobiales; family Methylobacteriaceae; genus Methylobacterium; species Methylobacterium sp. 37f. The sequence goes on along the minus strand of NZ_JAGHKN010000016.1, from coordinate 54,087 downwards.
ATGGGCCAGCGCCAGGGCGCCGGTGATCGCCGTCATGGCCCGCTCGCCGCCGGCCGGGCGCACCACCACGGGCTCGCCGGCCCCCACGGCCACGAGGCCGATGCGGCCGCCGTCGCCGACGATGCGCCAGCCGAGCAGCACCAGGGCCTCGGCCGCCGCCACCGAGCGGAGCGCCCGCCTGGTGCCGAACAGCATCGAGGGCCGGAGATCGACGAGGAGCACCACGGCGCGGTCGCGCTCGTCGTGGTGGGTGCGCACGTGCAGGATGCCGGTGCGGGCGGTGGCGTTGCGATCGATGTGGCGGCGGTCGTCGCCCTCGGACCACAGGCGCACGTCGTCCGGCTCCGAGCCGCGCCCGCGCCGCCGGGTCACGATCCCGCCGGGCAGGCCCGCGAGGGTCCGGGTGGCCGGGCCGGTGCCGCGCCGGGCGAGGTGGCGCAGGCCCATCAGCGCCTCGCCGGAGAGGTGGATGCCCGGCGCCAGCAGCGGGTCGGTGTCCGACAGGGCGGCGGGGGCCGGGCTCGGGACAGACATCGTCGCGCTCAGAGCGCCCGCACCCGCTGGACGAGGCCGCGGATGATGCCCCGCGCCGTCTGGCCCTCGGCCGCGGCGCGCCAGGTCAGGCCGATGCGGTGCGCCAGCGCGTCGGCGGCCAGATCCGCCACATCCTCCGGGATGACGTGGTCACGGCCGCGCAGATAGGCCCGCGCCTTGCCGGCGAGCATCAGCGCCAGCGTGCCGCGCGGCGAGGCCGGATGCTCGATGGCGGCGCGCAGGTCCGGGGCCGCCGCATCGGTGCGGGTGCCGGCGACCAGGCGCACGAGGTAGTCCTTGAGCGCCGGGGAGACGTAGACGTTGAGGGCGGCCTCGCGGGCGGCCCGGATCTCCGCCACCGAGAGCCGCACCGGCATGGCTTCGGCGTGGTGGTTCAATTCGCCCTCGACGAGATCGAGGATGCGGCGCTCGGCGGCCTCGTCCGGCATCTCCACCAGGACGTGGAGGAGGAAGCGGTCGAGCTGCGCCTCGGGCAGGGGAAAGGTACCCGCGTGCTCGATCGGGTTCTGGGTCGCCACCACCATGAACGGGTCGGGCAGGGCGTGGGTGTGGCCCGAGACCGTGATCTGCCCCTCCGCCATCGCCTCGAGCAGGGCCGATTGCACCTTCGGGGGCGCGCGGTTCACCTCGTCGACGAGGACGAGAGAGTGGAACAGGGGGCCGGGCAGGAATTCGAAATCGCCGGCATCCTGGCGCCACACCGTGGTGCCGGTGAGATCGGCCGGCATCAGGTCGGGAGTGCACTGAATGCGGGCGAAGCTGCCGTCGAGCCCCTCCGACAGGCGTTTGACCGCGCGGGTCTTGGCAAGGCCGGGGGCGCCCTCGATGAGGAGATGACCGCCGGTGAGGAGGCCGATCAGCAGGCGCTCCACCATCGCGTCGGCGCCGATGAGCCCGTGCAGCAGGCCGTCGCGCAGGGCGAGGATGCGCCCGCGCAGGGCGGCATCCACGGGCGGAGCGCCGGACGCCGGACGCTCGGCGAGGATCGCGCCGCTCATGCGGACAACGCCGCTGGTGCGAGCAGGCTCGCGTCGATCGGACGAATCGCCCGGATCGTCTGGGGGGCAGGAACGGTGGGCCGATCCATGCGCGTCTCCTCGGTGGCTTTTTTGGATGCGAATTCTTGAGCGATCCGCAGTCTTCGGGTGTGCCCGCTGCGCGGGGCGGGCGTCAATCCCGCGCCGACCTCCACGAGGCCGCAGGCTTGCGCTGGGGTTGCCCGTTCGAACACCCCGTTTCGAGCACGATCCGGACCGGAGCCTCGCCCGCCCAGACTTGCCTGCCCAGACTTGCCAGCGGGGATTCGCCCGCCCGGGCTGGATCAGAGCTTCTTCGACATCGGGGCCATGCCGTGGCCGGCCATGCCTTCGCAGCAGCAGGCGGCCTTCTTGGCCCGGGACGGTTTCATGCCGCCCGCACGCAGATCCATCTTGTTGCTCTTGCCGCACATCATGCCGGCGCCGCCGCCGCAGCAACCCGCAGCCTGGGCGGGGACGAAGCTGGCGAGCGCGAGGCCGGCGGCCAGAACGAACGGAGTCAGACAGGTCGGCATCGAATAGGTCGGCATCGGCGAAAATCCTGTTGGTCAGCAGTGAAGCGGTGGATGGAACCGGAGAACCGCCTGCTTCTAACAGAATCGTCACCGGCCGTGACTGCGAACCGTTGGCTCGGGGCGCGCGTTCCCCCGGCCCCTGCCGGAGGCGCCGCCCGTGACCACGGATCTGTTCCCCACCTTCGCGTCCCGTTGGATCGACATCCCGGCCGGGCGCTTCTTCGCACGCGTCGGCGGGCCGGAGGAGGCGCGGCCGGTGCTGCTGCTCCACGGCTTTCCGCAGAGCCACGCCTGCTGGCATCGGATCGCCCCGGCGCTCGCCGAGCGCCGCCGCGTCATCTGCCTCGACCTCAAGGGCTACGGCTGGTCTAGCGCGCCCGAGGGCGATCCGCGTCACGAGGCCTACGCTAAGCGCACCCTCGGGGCCGAAATGGTGGCCGTGATGGAAGCCCTCGGCCACGTCCACTTCGCCCTCGTGGGGCACGACCGGGGCGCCCGCATCGGCTACCGTCTCGCCCTCGACGAACCCGGCCGGATCGCCCGGTTGGCGCTCCTCGACATCCTGCCGACCCTGGTCCAGTGGGAGCGGATCGAGGCCGACCCCCCGAAACCCTCGCCGCGTACATCCTCGCACTGGCACTTTCTGGCCGAGCCGGCACCGGGCCCCGAGCAGGCCATCGGCCGGGATCCGGACGCCTATTTCGAGGGGCTCCTGCGGGATTGGAGCGGGGACACATCCCTGCGGGCCTTCGCGCCCGCCGCCCTGCACCTCTACCGGCAGGCCTGGGGCGTGCCCGAGCGCATCCACGCCTTCTGCGAGGATTACCGGGCGGGAGCCACCCGTGACCGCGAGGCCGACCTCGCCGATCTCGCGGCCGGACGGGCTCTGGCCTGCCCGACTCTGATCCTCACCGGCGACGGCTATCTCGATCGCAGCACCGAGACGCCGCTCGCCGCCTGGCAGCGGACCTTCGCGCCGAAGGCCGTCGCGACCGAGATCGCCTCCGGCCACTTCCTGGCCGAGGAGAACCCCGCCGCGACCCTGGCCGCCCTCCAGACCTTCCTGGACTGAGGGCGCACGGGCGCGATGTCCGGCGACCAAGTGCCGGCCGATCAGGTGTCCGTCGGAACGAGATCGACGATTCAAAGTCGTCACAATAGCTCGAACCTCATCCCCAAATGTTCGGTCCTCGACCCGGCGCGAGATGAACGGAAACCCTCGGCAACATGGCAGGATAAGGAACCGGAAAAATCACGCTGCGTGATTGAGCAAGGTCTGAATGCTTCGGAGGTACAACCAAGCGGACGCATAAGATTCATCAAATGCATCGAATTTCGGTTTCGTTAACGCTTGTTTCAGCGAATTATCACAGAACCGTGAGAGGAGCGCCGCGTCACCGAGAGGCCGATCATGGTCCCGCGACGGCGTCATCCACGGGGGTTGCGATGCGCGCGTTCAACGATCTCAAGCTGATGGCAAAGCTCGCCATTCCCAGCTTGGTCCTCATCCTGGTGGCGGTGGGCCTGGTGGCCCTGGCGCGCTCCAGCCTGGCGACGTTGGACCAGAACACCACGCAGATCATCGAGGTGCGCGCCACGCGGCTCTTCCTGGCCCAGAAACTGGCCCTGGCCATCGACGAAGCGGTGATTGCGGAGAAGAACGCCATCATCGAGACCGACGAGACCCTGATGAAGACGGAGTTCCACCACTATCAGGCGAACCAGAAAACCGCTTCCGAGACCCTCGAGCGCCTGATCGCCCTGGCCGATACGCCGGAGCGCCGGACCATCCTCACGGGAGTTCGAGCCGACCTCCAGAGCTTCTTCACCGCCGCCGAGCGCTCGGTCACCCTGGGGCTCCGCAACGAGAACGAGGCCGCCGCCCGCATCTCAAAGCAGGAGGTCCGGCCGGCCCGGATCAAGCTCACCGAGAGCGTGGCGACGCGCGTCGCCTCCAACCTGCGCGATCTCGATGCCGCCAAGCAAGACGCGACCGAGACGGCGCAGAGCGCCACCCGCACCCTCATCCTCACCGCCACCATCGGCCTCGGCGTCGCGGTCGGCCTGCTGGCCCTCATCACGCTCTACGGCGTCACCCGCCCGCTCGCCGGCATGACGGCGGCGATGGAATGCCTGGCGGCTGGAGACCTCGCGGTGGCGGTGGCGGGCCTCGAACGGCGGGACGAGGTCGGCCTCCTCGCCCGGTCGCTCCAGGTGTTCAAGGACAATGCCGTGGAGGCCCGGCGTCTCGCGGCCGCGCAGGCGGCGGAGGACGAGGCCAAGATGCGCCGGGCCCAGCGCCTCGACGCCCTCACCCAGGCCTTCGAGCGCAACGTCTCGACCCTGACCCAGGGGCTGGCGGGCGCCGCCACCGAGATGGAGGCCACCGCGCAATCCATGAGCAGCGTCGCCGGCCAGACCAACCAGCAGACCGTGATCGTCGCCGGCGCCGCCGAGGAGACCTCCGCCAACGTCCAGACCGTGGCCGCCGCCAGCGAGGAGATGTCGGCCTCGGTGCAGGAGATCGTGCAGCAGGTGAGCCTGTCGGCGCGCATCGCCAGTCAGGCGGTGGAGAACGCCCAGCGCACCGACGCGACCGTGCGGCGGCTGGCCGGCACCACGGAGCGGATCGGCGCCTTCGTCGACGTGATCTCCAGCATCGCGGCCCAGACCAACCTGCTGGCGCTGAACGCCACCATCGAGGCGGCGCGGGCCGGCGAGGCCGGGCGCGGCTTCGCGGTGGTCGCCTCCGAGGTGAAGGAACTGGCCGGCCAGACCGCCAAGGCCACGGGGGAGATCGGCGAGCGCATCACAGAGATCCGCAGTGCGACCCATGAGGCGGTGGCCGACATCGAGACGATCAGCCGGATCATCGCCGAGATGTCGACCTATGCCGGCTCCATCGCCGCCGCCATGGAGGAGCAGGGGGCCGCGACCCAGGAGATCACCCGCAACGTCCAGGAGGCGGCGCGCGGCACCGAGGAGGTGACCGTCAACATCGCGGGCGTGCGCGACGGGGCCGGCCAGACCGGTGCGGCCGCCTCCCAGGTGCTCAGCGCCGCCCAGGAACTGGCGCGGCACTCGGAGAGCCTGACCCGCGAGGTCGGCGGCTTCCTGGCCGACGTGAAGGCGGCCTGACGGCACCTCCAGGGCGTCACCCCTCTCCGGAGGCGGCGTACATCTCCAGGGTTGACGCCCTTGGCGGTTGGCGGGAAGGAGAACCCATCCTTCAGACGGATGCGCGGCCCCGCCCGGAGGCGGGACGGGGCCGCGCCCGCCGCCCGCACGAGAGCGAACCCGCGCATGACGACCTCCTTCCTGCCGATCGACCGCGCCGTGATCGCCCGCGAGGCGGCCAAGATGCTGCTCGAGATCAAGGCGGTGCATTTCTACCAGGACACGCCCTTCACCTTCACGTCGGGCTGGGCGAGCCCGGTCTACATCGACTGCCGCAAGATCATCTCGTATCCGCGCCTGCGCTCGACGCTGAACGATTTCGCCGCCGCCACCATCGTGCGCGACATCGGCTACGAGTCGATCACCCACGTGGCCGGCGGCGAGACCGCCGGCATCCCGTTCGCGGCCTGGATCTCCGACCGGCTGATGCTGCCGATGCAGTACGTGCGCAAGAAGGCCAAGGGTTTCGGCCGCAACGCCCAGATCGAGGGCGAGGTGGTGGAGGGCGCCCGGACCCTGCTGGTGGAGGATCTGGCCACCGACGGGCGCAGCAAGGCGCTATTCTGCAAGGCCCTGCGCGACGCGGGCGCCCAGGTCGACCACTGCTTCGTGATGTTCTTCTACGACATCTTCCCCAACAGCCGGCAGGCGATGGCCGATCTCGGCATCCAGCTGCACTACCTCACCACCTGGTGGGACGTGCTGGCGGTGGCCAAGGAGAGCGGCCACTTCGACCCGAAGGTGCTGGCCGAGGTCGAGAGCTTCCTGCACGAGCCGGCGAAGTGGTCGGCGGCGCATGGGGGTATCTCGGACTATCCGCAGGCGTGATCCGCCGGCCGGATCGCCTTGTCATGGTGCCGTCACGGGACACCGTCAGGGCAGCGCGATGAGTTCCATCCTGTCCGGGCCGCTGCCCGAAGCGGTCAATTCGGCGATCAGCCTCATCGTGGCCTTCGGGCTCGGCACCCTGATCGGGGCCGAGCGGCAATATCGCCAGCGCACGGCGGGCCTGCGCACCAACGTCCTGGTGGCGGTGGGGGCGGCGGCCTTCGTCGATCTCGGCATGCGTCTCGAAGGGGCCGCCGGCGGCACCCGCACTGTGGCCTACGTGATCTCGGGCGTCGGCTTCCTCGGCGCCGGCGTGATCATGAAGGAGGGCATGAACGTCCGCGGGCTCAACACCGCCGCGACCCTGTGGTGCTCGGCGGCCGTGGGCGCCTTCGCGGGCGCCGACTTCCCCCTCGAGGCGGCCTTCGTCACGGCGGCCGTGCTCGCCGGCAACACCCTGCTGCGGCCCCTCGTCAACGCCATCAATCGCGCGCCCATCGACGAGAGCCAGACCGAGGCCACCTACGAGGTCCAGGTGACCGTGGCGGCGGACGGTGCCGGCCCGGCCCGCGACCTGCTGGTCGAGCGCCTGGAAGCGGCAAAGTACCCGGTCGGCGGCATCGAGGTGGTGGAGCGCGGCGAGGACACCGTCGAGGTGGTGGCGACCCTGGTGGCGACGGCGGTGACGTCCGCCGAACTCGACGCCGTGGTGGCGGCCCTGGCGCGGATGCCCGGCATCGAGCACGCCACCTGGTCGGTGCAGACGGCGGATTGACCGCTCAGGTGCGCCGGCACACCTCGGCGCGGGCGGCCCGGATTGCCGGAACCGCTCATCCGTCCAACCTCCTCCGCTGAGGGTCGGGCGGCCCGGCCCGAGGGCGGCGCGCCCGTCCGCGAACCAGGGACACGATCACATGGCATCCCAGAAGAACGCGCTCATCGTCGGGGCCTCGCGCGGCCTCGGCCTCGGCCTCGTCGAAACCTTCCTGCAGCGGGGCTGGCGGGTGACCGCGACTCAGCGCTCCGCTTCCCCGGGCCTCGCGGCGCTGGCCGACGAGGCTCTGACGATCGAGACCGCGGACATCGACGACGATGCCGCCGTGGCGGCCCTGCATGACCGCCTCGCCGGCCAGAGCTTCGACCTGGTCTTCGTGGTGGCGGGCGTGGCGACGCAGGCGCACGATCCGGCCCATGCCGTGCCGCGTGACGTGGCCGCCCAGGTCTACCTGACCAACGCGATCAGCCCGGTGCGCTTCGCCGAAGTCTTCCTCGACCGGCTGGCTCCGAAGGGTCTCGTCGCCTTCATGAGCTCGATCCTCGGCAGCGTCGGCCTCAACGATTCCGGTGGCTGGGAGACCTACCGGGCGAGCAAGGCCGCCCTCAACACCCTGGCGCGCAGCTTCGAGATCCGCCATCGCGAAACGGGGTTCGGCGTGCTGCTGCTGCATCCGGGCTGGGTCCGCACCGAGATGGGCGGAGCCGATGCCGACATCGACGTCGCCACCAGCGTCACCGGCATGGCCGACGTGATCGCGGCCCGGCTCGGCCGAACCGGGACGGCCTATCTCGACTACGCCGGCAAGACGCTCGACTGGTAGCCTCTCACGCCGCGATCAGGGGCGTCCGATCGGCGGACGCCCGCGACGCTCGATGATGACCGGCGGCCGGCGGCGCTCGACGATGACGGTGCGGGGGGCCCGGTTCGGGCTCGCCGCCGTGAAGATGCGCTCCGGCATCCGCTCGGGCATCCGTTCCACCTTGGCCTGGGCTGCGGCGACCACGTGCTCGCGCACCGCGTCGAGGGGCAGGCCGATCAGGCCGGCGGCGATCTCGACCTGCTGTTCGATGTCGTCGGCGAGATCCTGCGCGGCGGCGACCGCCTCGGGAATCGTCGGCGGCTCGCGCCGCACGCGGATCGGCGGCAGATCCTGGAAGGATTTCGAGGTCTTCTTCACGGCGCGACTCGCTAGGGGCATGCGCCGACTGTAATCCCGATTTGCCGGTTTGTGCAGTGCACACATTTGCGGGCGCCCCGTGCGTTTCCGGCAGTGGGACCCATCGCGCGGCAGCCGGATGGATTTTCGATCAGGGATCCGGGTTCGGCGCAGACGGAGCGGCCTCCCGAGACGCAGGTTGCCGACCGGACAGGCAGTTTCCAGCGTCACCATGACGCAGACGGGGTGATCGCCGCGTCGGCGGTTGCGACGGGTCGAACCCCGGGAGATAGTCGCGCCCATGCCGACCGCCCTGCTCGACCTGTCCGACCCGCGCCTCGTCCCGGCCCGGCCCGAGATCGCCGATATCCGCCTGCAAGGCCGCGTCGACGCCGCCCGCTACGTGGTCGGCGAAGCGCGCAGCGTCGTTGTGCCGGCCGCGCCGCTGACGCGGGCGCCGCGCTTCGATGCCGGTCTCGAGACCGAGGCCGTGATGGGCGACGCGGTCACCTTCTACGGGGCCGACGAGGGCTTCGCCTTCGTCCAGCTCGACCATGACGGCTATGTCGGCTACCTGCCGGAGGCGGCCCTCGGACCCGTCGGGGGGCCGACCCACCGCGTCACCGCCCTGCGCAGCTTCCTGTATCCCGGACCCGACCTGAAGCTGCCCGCCACCGGCTACCTGACGCTCGGCGCCCGCGTCCAGGTCCAGGACTCGGTCGGCGACTACCATCGCCTCGCGACCGGGGGCTTCGTGTTCGCCGGACATTGCACGGCAGCCGATGTCCTGGAGCCCGACTACGCCGGCACCGCCGAGCGCCTCGTCGGCACGCCCTATCTCTGGGGCGGACGCACCAGCCTCGGACTCGACTGCTCGGGCCTCGTCCAGCTCTGCCTGGCGCTGGCGGGGATCGCGGCGCCGCGTGACGCCGACCAGCAGGAGCGCGGGCTCGGCGAGCCGCTCGCCCCGGACGTCGACGGGCTCCGGCGCGGCGACGTCGTGTTCTGGCGCGGCCATGTGGGGCTGATGCTCGACGCCACCCGCCTCATCCACGCCAACGGCCACCACATGGCGGTGGCGGTGGAGCCCCTCGCCGAGGCCGTCGCCCGCATCCGGGAGAAGAGTTTCGGGCCGGTGACGTCGATCCGGCGGCTCAACCCTTCAGCCGCATCTTGATCCGGTAGACCAGGCCGTCGCGGACGTCGCGGTAGGCGTCGAGGCGCTGCTCGCGGGTGCCGTCCTGGATGTGGGTCGGGTCGGGGGTCGGCCAGTACTCGACCTCGACCGCGTTGGTACGGGTCAGTTCCAGGGCGGCGTGGTGGGCTTCGGGCGCCAGGGTGATGATGAGGTCGAAGTTCAGGCCCTCCCATTCCTCGAGCTGGGCCAGGGTGCGCGGCTTGTGGCGCGCGGCATCGATGCCGATCTCGTCCAGCGCCGCCACCATGAACGGGTCGGCGGGCTCGCCCGAGCGGACGCCGGCCGATTGCACGTAGATCGACTTGCCGAAGTAGTGGCGTGCGATGGCTTCCGCCGCGAGCGAACGCACGGCGTTGAAGTTGCACATGAACAGGGCCGACTGCACGCGCGTCTTCTTCGGGCCGGTCGCGTCCGCCATCCGGTCTTCTTCTCAGCCTCGCGCTTCGAGAGGGGGCGCCGCTCGGGCCTCGCGGGTCACGACTTCCAGTGCAAGGCGAAGACCAGGGTGAACAGGCGCCGCGCGGTATCGTGGTCGAGGTCGACCTTGCCCTCGAGGCGCTGCCGCAGCAGGTCGGAGGCCTCGTTGTGCAGGCCGCGCCGGCCCATGTCGATCGCCTCGATCTGGGTCGGCGAGGCGGTGCGGATGGCGTTGTAATAGCTCTCGCAGATCATCTCGTAGTCGCGGATCACCCGGCGGAACGGGGTCAGCGACAGCAGGTGGGTCATCACGGGCTCGCCGTCCTCGCGCTTGATGACGAGGGCGAGCTTGCTCTCCACCAGGCCGAGGGTGAGGGCGTAGGGGCCCTCGCGCCCGGGAATCGTGAAGCTGTTGTCCTCCAGGATGTCGAAGATCGCGATGGCGCGCTCATGCTCCTGATCCGGGTTGCCCCGGCCGATCGACTCCTCGTCGAGGGTCACCACCGCGAGGCGGTGAGGCGATTGGGGCTCGCTGGATTTGGCCGCACCGGACATCGCACCCTCACAGGTTCAGGCGGATCGCCACCGAGCGGGCGTGACCCTCCAGGCCCTCCGACCGTCCGAGGGCGATGGCCGCAGGCCCCAGCGCCCGGAGGGCCGCCGGGTCACAGCGCAGGATCGTGGTGCGCTTCATGAAGTCGAGCACGCCGAGCCCGGAGGAGAACCGCGCCGAGCGGGCGGTGGGCAGGACGTGGTTGGGGCCGCCGACATAGTCGCCGATGGCCTCCGGGGTGTGCGAGCCGAGGAAGATCGCGCCCGCGTTGCGCACCTTGGCGGCGAGCCCCTCGGCATCCTGCGTCTCGATCTCGAGGTGCTCGGGGGCGAGCCGGTCGACCAGCGGCACCGCCTCGTCGAAGTCCCGCACCACCACGATCGCGCCGTAATCGCGCCAGCTGGCCCGCGCGATGTCGGCCCGCGGCAGGGTTCCAAGCGCCCGCTCCACCGCCTCGGCGACGTCGCCGGCGAGCGTCTCCGAATCCGTGATCAGGATCGATTGGGCCGCGGTGTCGTGCTCGGCCTGGGCCAGGAGATCGGCCGCCACCCAATCGGGATTGGCGTGCGCGTCGGCCAGGATCAGCACCTCGGAGGGACCGGCGATCATGTCGATGCCGACCTGCCCGAACACCCGGCGCTTGGCCGCCGCCACCCAGGCATTCCCGGGGCCGACGATCTTGGCCACGGGGGCGATGGTCTCGGTGCCGTAGGCGAGCGCCGCCACGGCCTGGGCGCCGCCGACCCGGTAGACTTCGTCGACGCCGGCGAGCTGCGCGGCGGCGAGCACCAGCGGGTTCATCGTGCCCTCCGGCATCGGCACCACCATGACGACGCGCGGCACCCCGGCGACGCGGGCGGGAATCGCGTTCATCAGCACCGAGGAGGGATAGCTCGCGGTGCCACCAGGGACGTAGAGGCCGACGGATTCCAGTGCCGTCCAGCGCCAGCCGGCGGTGACCCCCAGGCTGTCGGTGGCGCTGTGGTCGGCGGGCACCTGGGCGGTGTGGAACGCCTCGATCCGGGCGGCGGCGAAGCGCAGGGCCTCCAGGGCCTCGGGCGGGCAGGCCGCGACGGCGGCCTCGATCTCGGCCGGGGTGACGCGCAGGGACGCGACGGTGAAGTCCTCGCCGAGCCGGTCGAAACGGCGGGTGTAGTCGACGAGCGCATCGTCGCCGCCCGCGACCACGCCCGCGATGATGCCGCGCACGGTCTCGTCGACATCCTCCGAGATCTCGCGCTTGACGCTGAGCAGACGCGCGAAGGCGGCGGCGAAGTCGCCGTCGCGGGAATCGAGACGGACCATCAGGTGTTTCCTTCTCGGGCCTGTCCCGCTGGAGCCTGTCCCGCGATCGCGGCGCGCCCGGCGACCACGGCTTCGTGGTCGGGACGCCCCTCGACCTCCCAGACCGGACCGAGATCCTTCAACTGGACCTCGATGCATTCGAGTTCGAGCTGGATTGCCGCGCCGCCGGCGAAGACCAGGGTGGCGATGCCGGACGGCGCCTCGGTCGGCGCGAAGGTGATGGCGAGGAGTTCGAGGGGCGTCTCGGCATCCGCACCGGGCGTGATGCCGCGGGTGCGCACCTTCAGCACCCGCTCGAAATGGATGCCGGTCAGGCGGCGGCGCGGCGGCGCACCGTCCTCCGCCGACCAGTCGAAGCGGCGCGCCACCAGGACGAACCGATGCTGCGCGCTGAGATAGGCAAGGTCGCTCCCCTTCAGGATCGCGTCCTGCAGGTGGGCGGAGATGACGCCCAGATCTTCGGCGTCGAGGGCAGCGAGCCTGAGAAGCTCCATGATCGGGTGTCGCGCTCCTGTCGGTGGGCCGGCCCGGTGCGGGTTCGGCCGCTCGCGGTGTGGGAGCCGTAGGTAGCGAGGCGACCCGCCCACGGCAACTGGCGGCTCGGAACTCTGCCATTGTCCCGCTTGCCGGACCTGCTAGGGACGCGTCGCTGCCCCGGCTCCGTGTCGGTGTCGGCGAACGGAGTTTTGACCGTGTCTCTTCCCCCTCTGACCGAGGCCGCCGGCACCCCGGGTCAAGCCAAACTTTCCGGGCAAGCCGAACCTTCCGGGCAAGCCGAACCTTCCGGGCACTTCACCGGTCCCGCCCTGGTAGCGCCGGGTGCGGTCATCGCCATCCCGGTGCGCAACGAGGCCGAGCGCATCGCGGCCTGCCTGCGGGCCATCGACGCTCAGACCGGCATCCCATCGGGAAGCCTCGGCGTCGTGCTGTTTCTCAACAACTGCACCGATGCCACGGAGGCGATCGTGGCCGATCTCGTGCCGCGGATGTCGATGCCGGTCCGCGTCACCCATGTGACGTATGCGGGCGCCCATGCGGGCTGGGCGCGGCGCGAGGCGATGAACCGGGCGGCCGATTGGCTCGGGGCGGACGGCATGATCCTCTCGACCGATGCCGACAGCCGGGTTCCGCCGGACTGGGTCGCGCGCAACCGGGCCGCCCTCGACCGGGGCGCCGATGCGGTGGCGGGCCGCATCGCGCTCGATGCGGACGAGCGCGCCCTGCTGCCGCCCTCCCTGCATTGGCGCGGAGACCGGGAGGACATCTACAGCGATCTCCTCACCGAGGCCGAGGCGCGCATCGACCCCGATCCGCACGATCCCTGGCCCTGCCACCGCACCACCATCGGCGCCACCTTGAGCGTCAGCGTCGCGGCCTACCGGGCGGTGGGGGGCATGCCGGCGATCGCGCTCGGCGAGGATGGCGCCTTCGTGGCGCTGCTGCTCGCCCAGGGGCTGCATGTCCGGCACGATCCGGCCATTCTGGTCACGGTCTCGGGGCGCCTCGTGGGACGGGCGCCGGGCGGCGTCGCCGACACCATCCGGGCGCGCTGCGAGAAGCCCGACAGCCTGTGCGACGCCCGCCTCGAATCGGTGCCGCGGGCCCTGTTCCGCTACGCCTGGCGCCGCCGGCTGCGCCGGCTGCACGCGGCGGGCCGGCTCGGCACCGAGCACGGCTGGGCCAAGGCCCTGCGGATCACCGAGGCGGAGGCCGCCCGCGTCGCGGCCCATCCCCTGGCGGGCCACGCGGTGGCCGAGGCCGAGCGTACCAGCCCGCGCCTGGTCCACCGGCCCCTCGGCCCGCGGCAATTGCCCGGCCAGATCCGGCTCGCCCGGGCGGTGCTCCCGGCGGTGCGCCTGGTCACCCGGTTCCTCGGCTGACATGCCCCTTTTCCGATCACCGCAGGTCCTCAGGCGGCGTTCAGCCCGGGGTCGCTAGATCAGGGAGCAACGAGACGGCCCATCCGAGGGGATCACGCCATGACCCGCAAGACCATCCAGACGCGCAAGATCCTCCAGACGACGATCCTCGCCCTCGCCACCGCGGCGACGTTCGGCCCGGGCCTCGGGATCGTCGCGGCGCAGGCGCAATATTACGGCGACCACGATCGCCCCCATCGCTACGAGCGCCGCTACGACGAGGATCGCTACGAGCGCCGGCGCTACGACGAGGACCGTTACGACCGGCGACCGCGCGGCTACGGCGGCGAGGGCTTCGGACGCCTCTGCCTGACCCAGCGCGGCAACTGCATCACCCGCCCGCAGCCCTACGGCTCCCGCTGCGGCTGCGACATCCCCGGTTTCGGGCGCAAGCACGGCGAGATCGGCGGCTGATCCGCCCGGCTCTCCGCCCCGAGCGGGCGGCGAGCCGGTCCCGTCAGCTGCGGACGCGGGTGATCTCCGCGCCGCAGCGGGCGAGCTTGGCCTCCAGGGCCTCGAAGCCGCGGTCGAGGTGGTAGACCCGGTTGATGCTGGTCTCGCCCTCGGCCGCGAGCCCTGCGATCACGAGGGAGACCGAGGCGCGCAGATCGGTCGCCATCACGGGCGCGCCCTTCAGGCGCTCGACGCCCTCGACGATGGCCAGATCGCCCTCGAGGCGGATCTTGGCGCCGAGGCGGGCCAGCTCCTGCACGTGCATGAAGCGGTTCTCGAAGATGGTCTCGCGGATGTTCGACTGGCCCTTGGCCAGCGTCATCAGCGCCATGAACTGCGCCTGCAGGTCCGTGGGGAAGCCCGGGAACGGATCGGTGGTGATGTCGACGGCGGCGATGCCGCCACCGTTGCGGCGGATGCGGATCGTGTCGGTGCCGGAGGTGATCTCGGCGCCCGTGGTCGAGAGCACGTCGAGGGCCGAATGCAGCAGATCGGCGCGGGTGTTCTCCAGGGTGACGTCACCCCCGGTCATCGCCACCGCCATGGCGTAGGTGCCGGTCTCGATGCGGTCTGGCAACACGTCGTGGCGGGCGCCGTGCAGGCGCGAGACGCCCTCGATGGTGATGCGCGGCGTGCCGGCGCCCTCGATGCGGGCGCCCATCTTGGTGAGGCAGGCCGCCAGATCGACAACCTCGGGCTCGCGCGCGGCGTTCTCGATCAGGGTCGAGCCGTTGGCGAGCGCCGCCGCCATCAGGGCCACGTGGGTGCCGCCGACCGTGACCTTGGGGAAGTGGATCTCGCCCCCGCGCAGGCCATTCTTGGCCTTGGCGACGACGTAGCCGCCATCGACCTCGACGGTGGCGCCGAGGCGCTCCAGCGCCATCAGCAACAGGTCGACCGGGCGCGTCCCGATGGCGCAGCCGCCCGGCATCGAGACCCGCGCTTCGCCGAAGCGGGCCAGCAGCGGCGCGATCACCCAGAAGCTTGCCCGCATGGTCGAGACCAGCTCGTAGGGCGCCGTGGTGTCGATGACGTTGGAGGCGGTGAGGCGGATGGTCTGGCCGGTCTCGGTGGTCTGGCCCGGGCGCTTGCCCACCACCATGTGGTCGACGCCGTGATTGCCGAGAATGCGCAGGAGCGCGTTGATGTCGGCGAGCCGCGGCACGTTGCCGAGTTCCAGGGTCTCGCCCGTCATCAGGCTGGCGATCATCAGGGGCAAAGCGGCGTTCTTGGCACCCGAGATCGGGATCACGCCGTGCAGCGGGCGGCCGCCGATGATGTTGATGCGGTCCATCGTGTCTACAACCTTGCCTAAATCTTGCCCTCCGGGGGCGCAGGTCGCGCCTCTGATCGGAGACATCGAACGTGAAACCGGGCGGGACGCGCGCCGTCCGCGTGGAAACAGCACCGTTATAGCCAAGTTTTGTCGAAAAGGAGGTTCTGCGCGTCCGATTATGCTTCGCCGCCGGACTCGGGTGTTTCCTCGGGTCCGGAACCGAGCGAACGCCCGCGCACCTGTGCCTTCCGGCGGCGCAGGTTGTCGCGCAGGGCCGCCTTCAGGCGCTCGGCCCGTTGCTCGGCCGCGTTGCGCGGGGTCTTTTTCGTGGCGGCCTGCGTGTCGGCCTGGGATTCGTCGTCCGTCATGCGTCGCAGGGATCCGGTGGAGCGAGATCGGGCGGGGAGGGGCCTAGCGTGGTCCGCGACGCGCCGGGAGGCCCCGCGCGACCCATCGTCGCCACGTCGCTGTGTCGGCTTTGCATCCCCTGGTCGATGGATGCAAACCAGGAATGCGGATGTCGACTTGAACCAATTCCAAGTTCACCTGTATCGTCGCGACCGCGTCGGGGAAACCCGAAGTCAGGGCGAGCGTCGTCAGCAACTCCTTCATGGAGCGTGCGCCAAGCTCGCCACCGAGACCGATTGCATCAAGGGCCCCCCGCACGAGGGTCCGCGTGGAAACGATCCCGCCAGAGGCCGCGATTCCACCGCCGGCCCCTCAGCCCAAGCGTGAAGGACGGATGCCCGTGAACCGCATGCCCGCGACGATCAAGATCAGCGACACCAAGCAGGGAGCGGGCCAGCAGGGAGCGGGCCAGGGAGCGGGCTGTGAGTCCAAGCCCGCGATCACGTCTGCAATTAAGGCTGCGATCACGACGGGGTCCATCGGTCAGGGCCGGATCGACTACGAGTCGCATTTCCGCACCGCCCTCGACCGCCTGCACAGCGAGCGCCGCTACCGGGTGTTCGCCGATATCGAGCGCATCGCCGGCCGCTTCCCGACCGCGCATTGGCGCAAACCCGATGGCGGCACTTCCGAGATCACGGTCTGGTGTTCCAACGACTATCTCGGCATGGGCCAGCATCCGGACGTGGTCGGCGCCATGACCCGCACGGCCGCCCGTTGCGGCGTCGGCGCCGGCGGCACCCGCAACATCGCCGGCAACAACTCGCCGCTGGTCGACTTGGAGCGCGAGCTGGCCGACCTGCACGGCAAGGAGGCCGGCCTCGTCTTCACCTCGGGCTACGTCTCGAACCAGTCCGGCATCTCCACGATCGCCAAGCTGATCCCGAACTGCCTGATCCTGTCGGATGCCTTCAACCACAACTCGATGATCGAGGGCGTGCGCCATTCGGGCTGCGAGAAGCGGGTCTTCCGCCACAACGACCTCAAGCACCTCGAGGAACTGCTGATCGCGGCGGGCGACCGCCCGAAGCTGATCGCCTTCGAGAGCGTCTATTCCATGGACGGCGACGTCTCCGACATCGGCGCGATCTGCGATCTCGCCGACCGCTACGGCGCCATGACCTATCTCGACGAGGTCCATGCGGTCGGCCTCTACGGCCCGCGCGGCGGCGGCATCTCCGAGCGCGACGGGGTGATGCACCGGGTCGACGTGATCGAGGGCACGCTGGCCAAGGGCTTCGGCTGCGTCGGCGGCTACATCACGGGATCTGCGGTCCTGTGCGACGCGGTCCGCAGCCACGCCCCGGGCTTCATCTTCACCACCGCCCTGCCGCCCGCCATCGCGGCGGCCGCCATTGCCTCGGTGCGCTACCTGAAGCGCTCGACCGTCGAGCGCGAGGCGCACCAGCGCCAGGCTGCCCGGACCAAGACCGCCCTGGAGGCCGCCGGCCTGCCGGTGCTGCACACCGACACCCACATCGTGCCCGTGATGGTGGGCGACGCCGAGCTGTGCAAGGCGGCGGCCGATCACCTGCTGGAGCACCACGGCATCTATATCCAGCCGATCAACTACCCCACCGTGCCGCGCGGTACCGAGCGCCTGCGGATCACGCCTTCGCCCTTCCACGACGATGCCCGAATCGCCAAGCTGACGGCGGCGTTGACCGAGACCTGGGACACCCTCGACCTCCCGCGCGCCGGGACGGTGTTCGTCGAAGCGGCCGAGTAGCCGCCGCGCTTCAGTTCAGGCGCCAGATCGCGCCGGTGAGCACGGTCGCGAAGCCGACCCAGGCGGCGTAGGGCACCAGCAGCCACGCCGCGGCCCGGTCGAAGCGCCAGGACAGGCGGATCGTCCAGAGGATCATCACCCACATCGCGGCCGAGACCACCAGGGCGGCGCCCAGGGCATGTGCGGCGAAGAAGGTCGGGGTCCAGGCGGCGTTGAGGGCGAGCTGCACCGCGAAGGCGACCAGCGCCAGCCGCCACGCGCCCCGGGTCGGACCCGTGCGGGGTTTCGCCCCGAGGAGCCGGAAGGCCGAGAGCGCGATCATCCCGTAGAGGATGGTCCAGGCCACCGGGAACGCCCAGTTCGGCGGGTTGAAGGACGGCTTCGTCAGCCCGGCATACCATCCGTCGATATTCGCACCGGTGGCGGACGAGCCGAGCACGGCCGTCAGCACCACCGGCAGGATCGCCACCGCCAGCCGCCACGGCAGGGCAAGGGCGGGCTCGGTGGGAATATGGATCGGCGACGATGCGGGCGCACGGGACATGACGAACGGGATTCCTTGCCTTCGGCGGGGTTCTCGCCCTGAGATGGGGAGAACGCCTTGGAGAGAGACAGACCGCCTTGCCCGCGGTCCGTGCACCGGTCCGCGCCGGCCGGTCAACACAACCCTGACGGACGGACACGCCCCATGTCGGAACCGAACGCACCGAAGCCGCCTTCGGATGCCCCGCCCGCCTTCGCGAAGCGCAGCCTCGCCGCCCAGGCCCTGGGCCGTGTCGACCCGGTGACCCGGGCCGTGGTGGCGCCCCTGCACGTGGCCACCACCTTCCTGCGCGATCCCGACAACGGCTATCGCTCGGGCTTCTCCTACGCCCGCCCCGACAACGCCACGGTGCGGGAGGCGGAGGCCGTGCTGGCGATGCTGGAGGATGCGGCGGCCGGCGCCCTGCTGTTCGGCTCCGGCATGGCGGCGGCCACCGCCGTGTTCACCGCCCTGGAGCCCGGCGACCACGTGGTGGCGCCCCGGGTGATGTACTGGGGCCTGAAGCGCTGGCTCAACGCCGAGATGCCGCGCCGGTGCATCGCGGTCGATTTCGTCGACATGGACGATCTAACGGCCCTGGAGCGGGCGATCCGGCCCGGCGCCACGAAGCTCGTCTGGATCGAGACCCCCGGCAACCCGCTCTGGACCATCACCGACATCGCCGGGGCCGCCCGCCTCGCGCACGCGGCGGGTGCCCGGCTCGCCGTCGATTCCACCGCCGCCTCGCCGATCCACACCCGGCCGCTGACGCTCGGCGCCGACATCGTGATGCACTCGGCCACCAAGATCCTCAACGGCCATTCCGACGTGGTGGCGGGGGTGCTCGCCGGGGCGGTCGCGGACACGTTCTGGGAGCGTCTCGCCGCGATCCGCTCGGGCGGCGGTGCGATTCTCGGCCCGTTCGAGGCCTACCTGCTGATGCGCTCGCTGCGGACCCTTCCCCTGCGGGCGGCGGCGCAGGCCGCCGCGGCGGCCGAACTCGCGCGCCGGCTCCAGGCTCATCCCTGCGTCTCGCACGTGCTCTATCCCGGCCTGCCGGACGATCCCGGCCACGCGGTGGCGGCCCGGCAGATGGAGGGCGGCTTCGGCTTCATGCTGTCGATCCGGGTGCGGGACGGCGAGGGGGCGGCCATTGCGACCGCGGCGCGGGTGCGGCTGTGGAAGCGGGCGACGTCGCTCGGCGGCGTCGAGAGCCTGATCGAGCACCGGGCCTCGGTCGAGGGGCCGGATTCCCCGTGCCCACCGGATCTCCTGCGGCTGTCCACGGGGATCGAGGCGGTGGACGACCTGTTCGCCGACCTCGACGGGGCCCTCAGGAACACCTGATATTTTCGCGTGGTGCGGGGAACGGGATTCGCGCGTTGGTGCGCAGGATCATCCCGAGAGACCGCTCCACCATGCCGAAGCCTGCCCTCCTCACCGGAGCCTTCGCGCTCCTCCTCCTCGGCGCGCCCGCCCGGGCCGAGACCGGACCGCCCGAGCTGAACATCGAGAAGACCTGCCGGTCGGCAGCCTCCGCGAGCGTGAGCGACAATGCCAGCCAGGAAGGCTGCCTGCGCTCCGAGCGGGCCTCGCATGACGAGGTCAAGCGCCGCTGGAACGAGTTCACGCCCGCCGCCAAGCGGCAGTGCGAGAAGCAGTTCGAGGCCGGCGGCTTCCCGTCCTACGTCGAGATGGTCACCTGCCTCGAACTGGCCAGCGGCACCGGCCTGCCGCGACAGGCCGACGATGCCCGCGCCGGCCAGGGCACCAGCAGCGCCACGAAGGAGCCGAGCCCGGCCCAGCGCACCGACCCGATCAAGGTGCTGGAGAAGCAGTAACGCCTCAGCTCGAGGAGGCCGGAACCTCGTCCGCGAGCCAGGTCGGCTCGACCCAGCCACGACCGGCCTCGGCCGCCCCGCCTCGGCTCTGCGCCAGGGCGGTGAGCTCGGGCGCGCGGGCCGTGTCGTCCACGGTCAGGAACAGGCGCCGGGCCTGCGAGATCCGGCCAAGTCGGGCGCTGCTGGTCAGAACGCTCTGGGCCGGGCTCGACAGCAGGCCGAGGGCGACCGGCGCCATCCAGAGGGCGAGCCAGGGATCGCCGGCCCAGGCGAGGCCGGCCGTCAGCAGGGCACCCGCCACGAGGGTGTCGACCTGGAGCCGGCACGCCTCCGTCCACGGCACGCGGCGGTCGTCGCGCACCTGCGCGTCCCAGCGCACCACGCGGCCGACGAAGGTGGCGGCGACGGCGCCTGCGGCGAACAGCGTCATCACCGGCCAGAGCAGGACCCAGATCGCCTGTTCGAGGATGGCGCTCTTGAGGAGCGAGGCGGTGCCGCCGAAGGCCGCCCGCCGCTCGGCCGAGGCGAGGACGTGGCCGAGACTGAGCAGCTTCGGCACGGCCAGGATCGTGACCACCAGGGCGGCCAGCGCGTGGGCGGCAGCCCCCATTCCCGTGAGGCCGTAGCCGAGCAGGCCGAGCTCGCCGGTCCGGGACGCCTGAAGCGTGCCGAGGACGAGGAACAGCACCCAGAGCGGGCAGGCCATGTAGGACAGGATGCCGACGGCGAGGTGCCAGCGGCTGGCGGGGCGCAGGCCCGGCATGGCCGTGACGCGCAGGTGCTGCATGTTGCCCTGGCACCAGCGGCGCTCGCGCCCGAGGAGGTCGACGAGATTCGTCGGCATCTCTTCCCAGGTGCCGCCCATCTCCGGCAGCAGGCGAACCTCCCAGCCGGCCCGGCGCAGGAGCGCACCCTCGACGATGTCGTGGCACAGGATCTCGCCGCCCAGCGGCGCCTTGCCGGGCAGCACCGGCAGCTCGGCATTGTTGGCGAAGGCCGCGACCCGCACGATCGCGTTGTGGCCCCAGTAGCTCCCGTCCGGCCCCTGCCAGGTCTCCAGGCATCGGATGGAGAGCGGCGCGTAGAGCCGCACGGCGAATTGCTGGATGCGGGCGAACAGGGTGTCGCGCCCGGTGGCGTAGGACACGGTCTGGATCAGGCCGACCCGGGGGCTCTCCTCCATCAGCCGGGCGAGGCGGCGCATGGCGCTGCCGGTCATCAGGCTGTCGGCGTCGAGCACGATCATGAAGTCGTACTCGGACCCGTAGGTCTTGCAGAACTCGGCGATGTTGCCGGCCTTGCGGCCGGCATTGTCGCGGCGCCGGCGATAGCGGACCCGCGGCAGGCCGGGTCCGTTCTGGCGGGTCCAGGCCTCGATGCGGGCGAATTCGTGCTCTTCCACCGCCGCGATGGCGCCGTCCCGCGTATCGGACAGGACGAAGATGTCGATGTCGCCGCCGGTGCCCCCGGCCTGCTGCAGCGAGCGGGCCATGACCCGCAGGGCTGCGAACACCGCCACGGCGTCCTCGGCGTGGATCGCCACCACGGCGGCGGTGCGGCTCAGGCCCGAGGCCTCCGCCGGGATCGTGAGGGAGCGCCGCTCCAGGGCGGATTTCGCCCGGTCGCCGAAGGCCGTGGCGACGAGGCCGTAGACGTACTGCCAGGCCACGAAGGCCTGCCACGTCATCACGAGGGCGAACAGCCCGAGCACCGCACCGGCGAGGAGGCCGGATGGCGTCCCATAGGCGCCGAGCGCCAGGGCGGTGACAAGGGCACCGAGAGCCAGCGGCGGCAGGGCCAGCAGCAGGCGGCGGCCCAGAAAGGCGGCCGGCGCTTCCGGCCCGATTTCCACCGGCCCCGGGATTTCAGCCGCCGGGGCGTCGTGCGACAACCTGTGGGACATGGGGCGCGGGAAACTCGAAGGAGGGACACCGCGATCCACCACCGGGCACGATGCCGGCAAAGGGGAAGCGATGCGCGATGGCGAGGGTCTCGAAGGATGCGGGGACACCGAGTCCTTCTCGCGGCGGCAGGCCCTGCGAACCACGCTCGGCGTGGCCGTTGGGATGATCCTGCCTACCGCGCATGATCTGAATGCGGGCCGAACGCGCGCCGAGTCCCCGGACTCCCGATCATTTGATGCGGTGAAGGCCAAAGCGCGCGCGCTCGCGGCCAGCCCGTACCAAGCCCAGCCGGGCGATCTGCCGCCGCCGCTCGCCGGCCTGTCCTACGACGGCTACCGCGCCATCACCTTCCGGCCGGAGGCGAGCCTGCCCCTCGGCCGCCGCTTCTCGGCCCAGCTGTTCCATCGCGGCTTCCTGCAGCGCAAGCGCGTCGCCCTGTACCGGCAGCCGCGCAACGGCCCGGCCCAACCGATTCCCTACGCCTCCGACCTGTTCGACCTCGGGCCGGCCCTGAGAGGACAGAGCTTCGCCCCCGATCTCGGCTTCGCGGGCTTCCGGCTGCACTACGCCTTCGGTGCCGATCGGCCGGGGGACCAGGAGGAGGTCCTGGTCTTTCTCGGCGCCTCCTACTTCCGGCTGCGCGGGTTCGGCCAGGAATACGGGCTCTCGGCCCGGGGTGCCGCGATCCGCACCGGGGGGCCGGGCACGGAGGAATTTCCGGATTTCACGGCCTTCTGGATCTGCGAGCCGGAGACCGATGCCCGCACCCTCGAGATCTGGGCCCTGCTCGATTCGCCGAGCCTCGCCGGAGCCTACCGCTTCCGCGTGGCGCCGGGCGATCCGTCGGTGATGGACGTCGAGGCGTCGCTCCATCCCCGCACCGCCCTGGAGCATCTCGGGCTCGCCCCCCTCACCAGCATGTTCCTGCACGGAGCGAACGGGCCGGGCGCACGGGGCGCCGAGCCCTTCGACGATTTCCGTCCGCAGGTGCATGATTCCGACGGGCTCGCGGTGGTGACGCGTGGGGAGCGCTTGTGGCGGCCCCTGGTCAACGGCCGGGCCCAGCCGCAGATCTCCGCCTTCGGCGCCGATCCGCTGGAGGGTTTCGGCCTGCTCCAGCGCACGCGCGACTTTCCTGCCTATCTCGACGTCCAGGCCCGGCACGAGGCCCGGCCCGGGCTCTGGGTCACGCCCGGAGCGGGATTCGGCGCCGGTGCGGTCCGCCTGTTCGAGATCCCGTCCCGCGAGGAGTACATGGACAACATCGTGGCCGCCTTCGTGCCCGGCGCGCCCGTGCCGGCCGGGACCGAGCGCGCCGTGTCCTACCGCCTCACGACGGTGGGGGCCGAGCCGGCGAGCGTCGTGCCCGGCACCCTCGGCCGCGTGGTCTCGACCCGGGTGGGCTCGGCCGAGCGCCTGCGCCCGACCACCCCGCCGAGCCCGGGCCGGCGCCTCTACGTCGTGGATTTCGAAGGGCCGGGCCTGCCGGCCGACCGGGGCGCGACACCGACCGCGGACGTCTCCGCCAGCGCCGGCACGATGGTCGATCCCGTGGTGGAGTTCGTGCCCCAGACCGGCGGCTGGCGGCTCTACGTGGAGTGGCGCCCACCGACGCCGCTGCCGCCGGGCGACGCGATCCTGCGCGCCCGCCTCGTCCAGGACGGCCGGGCCGTGACCGAGACCTGGGACATGCCGGCCTGAACCGGCGGAGGGGTGGCGGGTTTGACCGGTCCGCACGCAGCCCTGTAGACACCCGGCCCCACCCGGAGATGCCTCATGGCCGCCATCAACACGAGTCTCGCCGCCGAACTCGGCGTCGCGGAATGGCAGGTGAAGGCCGCCGTCGACCTGCTCGACGGCGGCGCGACGGTGCCGTTCATCGCGCGCTACCGCAAGGAGGTCACCGGCACCCTCGACGACACCCAGCTGCGCAATCTGGAGGAGCGTCTCGGCTACCTGCGCGATCTCGAAGCGCGCCGGGCGGCGGTGCTGGAGGCGATCGATGCCCAGGGCAAGCTCGAGGCCGGGCTGAAGGCGCGGATCCTGGCCGCCGACACCAAGGCCCGTCTGGAAGACCTCTACCTGCCGTTCAAGGTCAAGCGCCGGACGAAGGCGCAGCTCGCCCGCGAGGCCGGGCTCGAACCCCTCGCCGACGCCGTGCTGGCCCGGCCCGACCTGTCTCCCGAGGCGGCGGCCCGGACCTACGTGGACGCGGCCAAGGGCGTGGCCGATGCCGAGGCCGCGCTGGAGGGGGCGCGTGCCATCCTGATCGAGCGCTTCAGCGAGGACCCGGAACTGGTCGGGAGTCTGCGCGAGACCGGCTGGCTGCGCGGCCGGATGGTCGCCACGGTGAAGGCCGGCCAAGCGGCATCGGGCGAGAAATTCTCGGATTATTTCGACTTCTCGGAAGCCCTCGTGAAGCTGCCCTCGCATCGCATCCTCGCCCTGTTCCGGGGAGAGAAGGAAGAGGTGCTCGACCTCGCCATCGCGGATGCGGTCGGCGACACGCCGGCCAAGGGCCAGCCCGGATCGCAGGAACTGCGCATCGCGAAAGCCTTCGGCATCCGCGACCAGGGGCGGCCGGGCGACGCCTTCCTGATGGAGACGGTGCGGCGGGCCTGGCGCACCCGCCTGAAGCCCGCCACCGATACGGACCTGCGCGCCCGGCTCTGGGCCGTGGCCGAGGCCGGCGCCGTCTCGGTGTTCGCCGGCAACTTGCGCGACCTCCTGCTCGCGGCGCCCGCCGGGGCGCGCCCGACCCTCGGGCTCGATCCGGGTTTCCGCACCGGCGTGAAGGTCGCGGTGGTCGACGCCACCGGCAAGGTGGTGGCCACCGACACCATCTACCCGCACGAGCCGCGCCGCGACTGGAACGGCGCGCTGGTCGCCCTGGCCAAGCTCTGCCGGGCTCACAAGGTCGAGCTCGTCGCCATCGGCAACGGCACCGCCTCGCGCGAGACCGACAGGCTCGCCGCCGAACTCATCGCCAAGCAGCCGGACCTGACGCTCACCAAGGTGATGGTCTCGGAGGCCGGCGCCTCGGTCTACTCGGCCTCCGCCTATGCCAGCGCGGAACTGCCCGAGCTCGACGTCTCGATCCGCGGCGCGGTCTCCATCGCCCGGCGCCTGCAGGACCCGCTGGCCGAACTCGTCAAGATCGAGCCGAAGGCGATCGGCGTCGGCCAGTACCAGCACGATCTGGCCGAGGGGAAGCTGGCGCGCTCCCTCGACGCGGTGGTGGAGGATTGCGTGAACGGCGTCGGCGTCGACGTGAACACCGCGTCGGCGCCGCTCCTGGCCCGGGTCTCGGGCCTGACCGCGCGGGTCGCCTCCAACATCATCGTGCACCGGGATGCCAACGGCCCGTTCCGCAGCCGCGTCAGCCTGAAGAAGGTGGCGGGGCTCGGCCTCAAGGCCTACGAACTCGCCGCCGGCTTCCTGCGCATCCGCGACGGGAGCGACCCCCTCGACGCCTCGGGCGTCCACCCGGAGGCCTATCCGGTGGTGCGCCGCATCCTCACCGCCACCGGCCAGCCGATCCAGGCGCTGATCGGCAATGCGGGCGCCCTGCGCAGCCTGGACCCCCAACAATTCACCGACGCGACCTTCGGCCTGCCCACGGTCACCGACATCCTGTCGGAGCTGGAGAAGCCGGGCCGCGACCCGCGCCCGGCCTTCCGCACCGCGACCTTCCAGGAGGGCGTGGAAAAGATCTCCGACCTGAAGCCCGGCATGCGGCTGGAGGGCGTGGTCACCAACGTGGCGGCCTTCGGCGCTTTCGTGGATGTCGGCGTGCACCAGGACGGCCTGGTCCACATCTCGATGCTGGCCGACCGCTTCGTGAAGGACCCGCGCGACGTGGTGAAGCCCGGCGACGTCGTGCAGGTGCGGGTGGTCGAGGTCGATCCCAACCGCAAGCGCATCGCCCTCACCATGCGCTCGGACGAGCCCGGCGCGCCGCGCCGTGACGGGCGGGAGGCCGCCCCCGCGCGGGGACCGTCCTCGGCACCGCGGCCGTCCTCCGCACCGAGGCCGTCTTCGACGCCGAAGCCGGCGGCGACCCCCAAACCCGGCGGCGCTCCTGTGGAGCCCGGTGGCGCCCTTGTCGAGCCCGGCGGCGCCCTGGCCGAGGCCCTGCGCCGGGCCGCTCTGGCGAAGGGGATGCCGAAGCACTGAGCGGCCGGCAGCGCTGAACGGTCGACGGGAGGCCTGCCTCCCGCCAGTCGCTCTTAAAAGTCCTCCGTTTGTCGTGTCGGGATAACCGGTTTCCACTGATCCCTGACAAACTCTAGTGGAAGAACGGCAGCGCGTGCGGCGCGTAGAGGCCGAAACCCAGGAGGGCCAGGCCCGCGATGCCGAGGACCCCGCCACCGACAACCAGGGCGAAGATGCCGGTGATGACCTCGGCCGAGGCGAGCACGATGCCGATCTGGAAGGCGGCCGAGGCGAACTCGTAATGGTGGTAGCGGTGGAGGGCGAGGTCGCGCACCTCCTGCGAGTGCCGCGCCTTCTCGGCCAGCTCCTTGCGGCCCTCGCCGGTGGCGGGTTCGCTGTCCCAGCGGGCCAGGGTCTTGGCCCACTCGGCGCGCTTGGCCTTCACCGCCTCGGAATTCGCGACGTCCGGCGGCAGCAGCGCCAGGGTCTCGTCGGCGGTCTTGAGGACGGTGCCCCGGATGGTGCGGGCCTGGAAATAAGCCCATTGGTTGGAGGCCTCGACGTTGGCCCCGAGGGCGTCGGTCTGGGCGCCCTTCGCCAGGGTCTCGGCAAGCGCCAGGAACAGCGCCAGCACCGAGATCAGCAGCGCCACGCGCTTGTTCGAACTTCCCCCCGCCCCGTGACCACCCGACATGCCGACCCCGCTGAGATTTGGACGGCGGCAGTCACACCCGATCGCGTCCGCGGGCGCAAGGCGATTTTTCGTCAGTTCGGAAACACGTGGCCGCCGATGATCCGCAGGCCCACGGGGCTTCCGGCCGCGAAGCGGTTGGTGTCGGCGGCCTCCACCACCACGGTCTTGCCCTCGGGCCGGTCGACCTCGATGCGCTGGCGCCCCTGCGTCCGGTAGGACGAGCGCACGACGCCTTCGAGATGGACCTGATCGCCCTCGGCGAACTGGAGCTGCCAAGGCCGGGCGTAGAGCTTGATCGGACCGACCAGGCCCTCGGGCGCCCTGACCGGGGTGAGGCGGCCGTTGACCCGGACCTCGCCTCCTTGCGCGATTGCCTCGACCTCGATGGTGTCGCCGAGAAACTTCAGCACCGTGGCGGAGACCGGGGCCTCCTGCACCTCGTCGGGGGTGCCGACCTGCTCGAGGCGGCCTTTGTCGAGCACGGCGACGCGGTCGGATAGCTCCAGGGCCTCGTCCTGGTCGTGGGTGACGAAGATCGTGGTCTGGCCGGTGCGGTCGTGGATCTCGCGCAGCCAGCGGCGCAGGTCCTTTCGGACCTGGGCGTCGAGGGCGCCGAACGGCTCGTCGAGGAGAAGCACGCGCGGCTCCACCGCGAGCGCCCGGGCCAGCGCGATGCGCTGGCGCTGGCCGCCCGAGAGCTGGCTCGGATAGCGGTCGGCGAAGCCGGACAGCTTGATCAGGTCGAGCAGGTCGCCGACCCGGCGCTTGATCTCGGCCTTGGCCGGGCGCTCGGACCGCTTCCGGGCATTGAGGCCGTAGGCGATGTTCTCGGCGACGCTCATGTGCTTGAACAGGGCGTAGTGCTGGAACACGAAGCCCACCGCGCGCTGCTGCACGGGCAACCGCGTCGCGTCCTCGGCCCCGAAGACGATGCGGCCCGCATCGGGAAAGTCGAGGCCGGCGATGATGCGCAGCAGCGTGGTCTTGCCCGAGCCCGAGGGGCCGAGCAGGGCCAGCAGCTCGCCTGCCCGCACGTCCAGGGAGAAGTCGTGCAGCACCGCGGCCGTGTCGAAGGTCTTCGACAGCGCCTCGACCCGGATGGCGGTGGAGCCGCCCGCCCGCTCAGTGCCCACGGGCGCCCGCGGCGATCTCGTCGGCATAGCGCCATTCGAGGACGGATTTGACGCAGAGGGTGACGAGGGCGAGGCCGGCCAGGAGGGAGGCGACGGCGAAAGCGGCAACGAAGTTGTACTCATTGTAGAGGATCTCCACGTGGAGCGGCAGCGTGTTGGTGAGGCCCCGGATGTGGCCGGAGACCACCGAGACCGCACCGAACTCGCCCATCGCGCGGGCATTGCAGAGGAGCACGCTGTAGAGGAGGCCCCAGCGGATGTTGGGCAGCGTCACCGTCCGGAAGGCGTGCCAGCCGGAGGCTCCGAGGGTCAGGGCCGCTTCCTCCTCCGCCGTGCCCTGTTCCTGCATCAGGGGGATGAGCTGGCGGGCGACGAACGGGAAGGTGACGAAGATGGTCGCCAGCACGATGCCGGGCACCGCGAAGATGATCTGGATGTCGTGATCGAGCAGCCAGGGGCCGAGCAGCCCCTGCGCCCCGAAGACCAGCACGTAGATCAGGCCCGAGACCACGGGCGAGACCGAGAACGGCAGGTCGATCAGGGTCACCAGCAGGTTCTTGCCCCAGAACTCGAACTTGGCGATGGCCCAGGAGGCCATAATCCCGAAGACCAGGTTGAACGGCACCGCGATGGCGGCGGTCAGCAGGGTCAGCCGGATTGCCGCGTGGGCGTCGGCCTCGGTGAAGGCGGCCAGATACGCCTCAATCCCCTTGGCGAAGGCCTGGGCGAACACGGTGAGGAGCGGCAGCACCAGGAACAGGGCCAGGAACAGGATCGCGACGGCGATCAGCAGCCAGCGGATCCAGCGGCCCTCGGTGACGACGCTGGCCGGACGCGCCTCGGCCAGGGCGACGGGGGCGAAGGTCTCAGACATAGCCGAATCTCCGCCGGCTCCAGGCCTGGATCAGGTTGATGGCGAGCAGGGTGAGGAACGAGATGCCGAGCATGAGGGTGGCGATGGCGCAGGCGCCGCCGTAATCGTACTCGGACAGCTTGATGACGATGAGGAGGGGCGCGATCTCGGAGACGTAGGGCAGGTTCCCGGCGATGAAGATGATCGAGCCGTACTCGCCGACGCCGCGCGCGAAGGCGAGGGCGAATCCGGTGAGCACCGCCGGGATCAGCGGCGGCAGCACCACCCGCACCAGGGTGTGAACGCGGCCCGCCCCGAGGGTGGCGGAGGCCTCCTCGATCTCCTTGTCGATCTCGGCGATCAGGGGCTGCACCGTGCGCACCGCGAAGGGCAGGCCGATGAACACCATGGCGATGTAGATGCCGACCGGCGTGTAGGCGGCCTCGATCCCGATCCGGGCGAGCTGCGCTCCGACGAGGCCGTTGGGCGCATAGAGGGCGGCCAGGGCGATGCCGGCGACGGCGGTCGGCAGCGCGAAGGGCAGGTCCACCACCGCGTCCACGATCTTGCGGCCCGGAAAGCGATAGCGCGTCAGCACCCAGGCGATGAGGAAGCCGAACACCGAGGCGGTGAGAGCGGCCAGCAGCGAGACGCCGAAGCTGACGCGCAGCGCGCTGGCGACACGCGGGTCGGTGGCGACCTCCCAGATTCCCGAAAGCCCGAGCCCCGAGGCGCGCGTCACCAGGGCCGCCAACGGCAGCAGCACGATCAGGCCGAGGCAGGTCAGGGTGTAGCCGAAGGCGAGCCCGAAACCGGGGATCACGCTCGGGCGGAGGAAGCGCCGCTTCGCCCGGGTGGGCGGGTTGGCGCGCGGAGGCTGGGCCATGGCGGTGTCCTGCTCAAGTCTCGGGCTCCGCCCGGGCGGGGGCGGGGATCAGGGCGCGGCGGCTCAGCGCCCCGCCTTGCTCAACTGGTCGAACAGGCCCCCGTTGTCGAAATTCTTCTTCTGGATCGCGTCCCAGTCGCCCTGCAGGTCCTCGATCTTGAACAGCTTCAGCTCGGGCAGCTGCGCCAGATCTTCGGGCTTCGCGGCCGCCCGATTCAACGGACGATAATGGTGCTTGGCGAAGATGGCCTGGGCCTGGTCGGAATAGAGGAATTGAAGATAAGCCTCGGCCTGCTTGCGGGTTCCCTTCTTGTCGACGTTCGCATCGACCAGGGCGACCGGCGGTTCGGCGTAGATCGAGGTCGGCGGCACCACCACGTCGAACTTGTCGCGGCCGAACTCCTCGAACACCAGATAGGCCTCGTTCTCCCAGGTCGGCAGCACGTCGCCGAGGCCGCGCTGGGCGAAGGTCACGGTGGAGCCGCGGGCGCCCGTGTCGAGCACGGGGACGTTCTTGTAGACCTCGCCCACGAAGGCGTTGGCCTTGTCGGCGTTCTTGCCCTCTTTTTCGTAGGCGTAGCCCCAGGCTGCGAGGAAGTTCCAGCGGCCGCCCGCGGAGGTCTTCGGGTTCGGGGTGATGACCTTGATGTCGGGCTTCACGAGGTCGCCCCAGTCCTTCACGGCCTTCGGGTTGCCCTTCCGCACGAGGAACACCACGGTCGAGGTGTAGGGCAGGCCCTGGTTCGGCAGCTTGGTGCGCCAGTCCGCCGGGATCTTCTTCGAGATGCGGCTGATGGCGTCGATGTCGGAGGGGATGCCGAGTGTGACCACGTCGGCCGGAATGCCGTCGATCACCGTGCGGGCCTGCGAGCCCGAGCCGCCATGCGCTGCGCGCACCGTGACGGTCTCGCCGGTCTTGGCCTTCCACGCCTCGCTGAACGCCGCGTTGATCTCGCGATAGAGTTCGCGCGTGGGATCGTAGGAGACGTTCAGCAGCTCGGTCTGGGCACACGCGAGGGTGGGCGCGAGCACGGCCGCGGCGAGGCCGGCGCCGAGCAGGACCGCGTGGCGGCGGGTGCGTCCGGTGGTCCGGGAAGGGGTCTCGCTCACGGGAATCTCCGAAATCTGCTGGTACGGCCCGACCTGGAGCGGTGACGCGACCCAGGTCAGACGACGCTGGTTTCGTTCGTTTTAACGAACGTTGTCAAGCGCTGCGGTGCGGCAGGAAAGAGGATCGGGAACAGAATTGTTCCGCCGGCCTCGCGCTGCTCGCTGAGCAATTTCCCGAAAAGGAAAGGTCCCTCTCGACTGGCCTCCGGTGCGAGAAGAAAATGCTACCTTGACGGGGGTTCTATAGAAAGGACGTTTTTTCGATCAACGTCGCGCAGAGCGGATCGCCGGAAAGCCCCGGTCGGGCCGGAACCGTCCGAGGACGCGAGGGCAGAGCCTGCTCGTGGGAAAGCCCGGTGCCGGAGCCATGCTCCAGACGGCGCCCGGGCGCGAATCCGTGACAGCCTCGGTCAAACGGAGGCGGCGCGAATCAGCCTACGGCCGAGGAAGGCCCCCGGTCGACGGTGTTCGGATTGTGCGGCGTGGGGGAGGGGTCGGCTTGTGGGCGGGTGACGAACGGGCGCGAAGCGGGCCGGGTGCGGGGCCCCGGCGCGAGCCGGTCGCGCGTTCAGTCGGCCGCGACGGCGATGAGCGAGAACAGGGACGCCAGCAGAATGTTGCCGACGACGACGAGAGCGAGCGTGATCATGGATCTGCTTTGCGTACGAGCGCGGCGGAGTGCAGGCGCTCATCTGATGCAGGGTCCCTAGCCGTTCCTGCCTGAACTGTCCGTGAATTCCCGCACCCGCAGGGGAAACATCCGGAAACGCGGTAAACCCGTCACACCCGATCCGGCCGGGGTTTCGGGGCAGAGCTGGTTCGGGGCAGGGCTGGTTCGGTCGAGGTTCTCTGGGGGGCAGCCCTCAGCCCTTTGCCTTCCCGAGGCGAGCGATCAGTGCTTCCAGGCGGGTGCCCGGCGGGTCCGCCAGCATGCCGGCGTAGAAGGTCCGCAGGCTCTGGCCGAGATGGCGCCGGATGCCGGGGCTGAGCGACGGGGCGGCGGCCCGCGCAGCCTCCGGGGCGGGAGAGCACTCGCTTCGGGTCTTGGGCATGGATCGCACCCCGGACATCTGCGGCTCGCATCCTGTCGAAGCCAAGGAAGGCCTCCGCGGCGGACGGCCGACGCGTGACCATGCCAGGGATCGGTTAAGGATACGCTCATGCAGAGATCGGGCCGTACAGGCCAGGCCGCGCAGATCGAGCCGCGCCCTGCGCGGGACCACACCGCCGAGGGCTGTCAACTCCCTAAGCTAAAGCGTGGGCGTTAAAAAAAAGCTCCGCGCTTGGCCTCACGGGGAAACGGCGCGCGCACAACGACTTGGCCGCTCGCAGGCGGTTCGTCGCAATGCGGAAACGGCTAACGGAGGGTTTCAGGTTGTGGACGAATCTGCCGGGATTCGCTTACAACATCCAAGCTCACGGCGCCGCAGAGTGGTTGTTTCTCGAACTCCCGCAACCAACACCGGGAATTATATTTGGCATGCAGAATATTACCATTACCGAACGAGAACGTGATGCTGTATTAGCTGCGCTCCGCTATTATCAATTCTATCGGTTGCAGGGTCATCCCTTCAGCCCTCACCAGGATCACTTGATCGATGCAATCGCCAGCGGTTCCGGCGAGGCCCTCGATCTCGCTGAGATCGACGATCTCTGCGCCGGCCTGAACGGCAACGACCACGCTCTCGCGTCCCTCGCCAGCGCCTGACGCCCGCTTGGTTGGCCAAGACGCCCGCTTGGTTGGCTAAGACGCCCGCTTGGCCAAGGGCGCTTCGGACGCCGACCCGCACGCCACACGCGCCGGCCCCGGATGATGGGGCCAGCGCCCACCGGGTCAGCCCGAGCGGAGGTCCGTCGGGCCGATCCAAGACCTGAGACGCCAGAAACTCCTGAGATCCTAGATCCCTCAGAGACCGTCCGGCCTCAGGGCGCGGTGTCCACCTGCTTCTGGGCCCGATCGACCGCCGCGGCGCAGGCCTGGGCATCGCCCTTCTGGTCGGCCGTCCGCGCCTCGTCGAGGGCCACCTTCGCCTGCATCGCCTTGTCGCCGCCCTGACCGGCCTCAGCCGATTTCTCGGGCGGTGCGGCCTCCGCCGAGGCGCTGCCGCCGCTTCCGGTGACGCCCTGTCCGGCGCGGGCGCTGGCCGCGGCCTTGCCGCTGGTATTGGCCGAGATCGCCTCCTTCGCCAGATCCTTCACGGGTCCTTCGAGCTTGGCGATCCGGTCGCCGCACGGCGTGGCGAGGGCCGGCGCCGCACCCGCGGCGAGAAACCCGGCGGCCAGAGCCCCGCTGGCGAGAAACCCGGCGGCAAGCCTCACGAAACGCGTCATCGATTGCTGTCCTTGATTCGGTGAGGAAGGCCGGCCCTGAGAGGGCCGCACCCTGTCGGGTTCAACCGTCCGAAACGGACCCGGGCTCCCTCAAACCATGGGAAAACCGCGCGACGGGGAGTCGGACGGAGCCATTGGGTCTTCGGTTCGAGGCACACACAGGAAAACCCCGGCGCATAAAAACCTATGCGCATGAAAAAGCCCCCGGCCCGGGGGACCGGGCCGGAGGCTGCGCCGTCACGGCGATGCGTGGCGGCGATGCGTGGTGGTGATTCCCGGCGCGATCAGGCGCTCAGCTGGTCGCGAATCGGCAATTGCCGGATGCGCCGGCCGGTGGCGGCGAAGATCGCGTTGGCGATCGCCGGGGCCACGGGCGGCACACCGGGCTCGCCGACGCCGCCGAGGGGGCGGCTGTAGTCCGGGTTCGGCAGCAGGTGGACGTGGATCTCCTTCGGCGCCGCATCGATGCGGGTGATCTCGTAGCCGTCGAAGTTGTTCTGCTGCGCGCGTCCGTCCTTGAAGGTGATCTCGGCCGAGAGCGCGAGGCCCATGCCCATGACGACCGCGCCCTCCATCTGCGAACGGATCCGCTCCGGATTGACCTGCGGCCCGCAATCGACGGCGATGTCGACGCGCTTGACCTGCACCTCGCCCTTCGGGCCGACCGCCACCTCCGCCGCCACCGCCGTGTGGGTGACGAAGCTGTAATGGCCGGCGATGCCGAGGCCGGTGCCCTTCTCCATCTTGCGGCCCCAGCCGATGCCCTTGGCGGCGGCCTCGATGACCTTGCGCAGGCGCGCCGTCTCGATTGGGTAGCGGGCCGGGTCCTCGCCGTAGTTCCAGACGTCGCTGATGCTCGTCGGGTCGATGACGCGGTCGGGACCGATCAGCGCCAGCAGGTACTCCTTCGGGTCCCGTCCTGCCGCGTGGGCGAGTTCGGACACGAAGGACTGGATCGCGAAGGCGTGCGGGATGTTCGAGACCGAGCGGAACCAGCCGATGCGCACGTGGGCGTCCGCCGCCGGGTTCTCGAGGCGGATGTTGGGCACGGCGAACGGCGTGTTGGTCAGGCCCATGCCGAGCTCGAACGGCAGTTCGTGCTTCGGATCGGGGGCGAAGATCGACCCGATGGTGGGCGCCGCCGAGCGGTGCAGCCAGGCGATCGGCATGCCCCTGTCGTCGAGCCCGGCTTCCAGCCGCTCCACCGAGATGGTGTGATAGTAGCCGTGGTGGAGGTCGTCCTCGCGGGTCCAGATCAGCTTGACCGGCGCGCCGTCCACGGCCTGGCTGCACAGGGCCGCTTCCAGCACGTAATCGGGCTTCGACTTGCGGCCGAAGCCGCCGCCGAGCAGCGTCACGTGGACCTTCACCTTGTCGGCGGGGAGGTTCAGCTTCTTGGCGAGGCGGTCATGCGTCGCCTGGGGCGCCTGGGTGTTGGCCCAGGCTTCGCAGAACCCGTCCTTGATCCGCACGGTGGCGGCCGGCGGCTCCATCGGAGCCTGGACGAGGTGGGGCACGAAGTACTCGGCCTCGAGCTTCGTCTTGGCCTTGGCCATGGCGCCGGCGACGTCGCCCTGGTCGCGCACGACCTTGCCGGGCGCCCGCGCCGCCTTTTCCAGCTCGCCCCGGAAGGCGACGGAATCGTAGGAGGCGTTCGGGCCGTCGTCCCAGGTGATCTTGAGGGCCTCGCGAGCCTTCATCGCCGCCCAGGTGTTTTTCGCAATCACCGCCACGCCGCCGATCGGCTGGAACTCGGACGGGATCTCGGGGGCGTCGATCTTGAAGATCTTGACGACGCCCGCGACCTTCTTGGCCTCGCTGTCGTCGAAGTTCACCACTTTGCCGCCGTAGACGGGCGGGCGGGCGATGAGGCCGTAGAGCATTCCGTCGAGGCGGGTGTCGATGCCGTACATCGCCGTGCCGACGGTGAAGTCGTGGTTGTCGATCAGGCCGATCTTGCCCTTGCCGATGTAGCGGAAAGCGTCCTGCTTCTTGAGCACGACGCTCTCGCGGGCTGGCACCGGGAGATCGGCGGCGGCGGCGGCGATCTCGCCGTAGCTCACGGTGCGCTTCGACTTGGCGTGGGTGACGACCGAGTTCTCGGCCTTCACCTCGCCTGCAGGCACGCCCCACTGCTTGGCGGCGGCCTGGACCAGCATGGCGCGGGCCGCGGCGCCGGCATGGCGCAGGTGCGGGAAGAAGTGGCGCAGCGAGCGCGAGCCGTCGGTGTCCTGGTTGCCGAAGCGGGTCTCGTCACCCCAGGCCTGCGCGACCTTCACCTTCGCCCAGTCGGCTTCCAGCTCGTCGGCCACCACCAGAGCGATGGAGGTGCGGACACCCTGGCCCATCTCCGAGCGATGGCAGGTCACCGTCACGGTGCCGTCGGGCGCGATGGCGATGAAGACCTTCGGGTCGTCCTGCCAGCCATGTGGCATGGCATCGGCGCCATATTTCTTGGGCTCGTCCTTCTTGTCCTCGGCCTGGGCCGGCTCACGCCAGGACAGGGCGAGCACCAGGGCGCCCATGCCACCGAGCATGGCGCGACGGCTGACATTGGCGAGGGCGCTGGGACCGGACACGGTCTCGGCGGGGGCGAGGTCGGTCGGCGCGGTGGCGCGGTCCGCCATGGTCTGAGCTTCGTGGATCACAGGCGCTCTCCCTTATTCGCGGCGGGCTTCTGGCCGGCACCGGACGTTTGACCGGCACCGGACGGTTGGCCGGCAGCCTGGTGAATCGCGGCGCGGATGCGCGGATAGGTGCCGCAGCGGCACAGGTTTCCGCTCATCGCCTCGTCGATCTGCGCATCGGTGGGCTTCGGGGTGTCGGTCAGGAGCGAGGCGGCCTGCATCATCTGCCCGCACTGGCAGTAGCCGCATTGCGACACGTTGAGGTCGCGCCAGGCGACCTGGACCGGATGGTTGCCGTCGGGGGACAAGCCCTCGATGGTGACGACGGCCTGCCCCTCGGCGGCCGAGACGGGGGTGACGCAGCCGCGCACGGCGGTACCGCCCACGTGGATGGTGCAGGCGCCGCACAGGGCCTGCCCGCAGCCGAACTTGGTTCCGGTGAGCCCGACCTCATCGCGCAGATACCACAGCAGCGGCATGTCGGGATCGCCGTCGAAGCTGCGTTCAGCTCCGTTCACGGTCAGTTTGATCATCGGTGTATCCTGTCATGGATCAGGCCACGGGCCGGTGGGGATCGGCGTCACGCCAATCCGTCAACCGGCGGGAAGCCGTCAGGGTCACATGTCGGGCGTCGGGTGAGGCGACATCGGTCGCCGTCCCGCAGAAGAGTCCTGAGATGCGGCGGCGGATCCGGCTGCTCGATCACGAGAGCCGTCGCAGCGCGTGAAGCGCCCACGCCCCGCACCTCGGAATGAATACAATTAAACGCTGGGGCTGTTGCAGCGCAACCGGACGGAGGCGTCGTCATCCGTCTCGGATTCGGTGATCCGCCCCGCATGTGCCGTTGCGCACGGTGTGAAGACAGGGGCGTGATCCGAGGGCCGGTTCCGGATGTTGTCTCGTCCGGCTTGCGCCCCGATCGCGAAAAACCGACGGGCCTCGGTAAAATCCGGCTCCTGTCCCGGTGTCAGGTCTCGACCAGCCCGGAACTCGATCCCGACGCCTCGGAATCGCCCGCCCCATGCGGCAGGGCCAGATAGTCTGACGAGCGCATCTCGATCAGGCGCGACACGGTGCGGTCGAACTCGAAGGCCTCGCGCCCCTCGGTGGCGGTGTAAAGGTTGTGCGGCTCGGCCGCCGCCGAGGCGATGAGCTTCACATGCGCGTCGTAGAGGGTGTCCACCAGGGTGATGAAGCGCTTGGCCTCGTTGCGGTTGTCCGGCCCCATCACGGGGATGTCGGAGAGGATGACCGTGTGGAAGGCGCGGGCCACCGCCATGTAGTCGGAGGCGCCGAGGGGCAGGGCGCAGAGATCCGCGAAGCCGAAGCGGGCGACGCCGCCGGTCTCCTCGGGCACGGCGACGTCGTGGCCCTTCACCCGCAAGGTGGCGGGGCGGCCCTTCGCCTTGCCGGTGAGGCCCTTGAAGGCGGCTGCCAGGGCCGCCCCCGCCTCGGCATCTGCCGGCACGTGATAGACCGAGGCGCCGCCGAGCTTTTCCAGGCGGAAATCCGTGCGGGAATCGAGGCGCAGCACCTCGACCCGCTCCTGGAGCTCGGCAATGAAGGGCAGGAACAGGGCGCGGTTGAGCCCACCCTCGTAGAGCCGGTCGGGCTCGACGTTGGAAGTCGCCACCACGGTGACGCCGCGCTTGAAGAGGGCGCCGAACAGGCGGCCCAGGATCATCGCGTCGGCGATGTCGGTGACGGTGAACTCGTCGAAGCAGAGCAGAGTCGCCTCGTCGGCCAGGGCATCGGCCACCACGGGAATCGGGTCGTCGCCCTTGGCCGTGCCGGCCTTGAGGGCCTGGCGATGGGCATGGATGCGCTCATGCGCGTCGGCGAGGAAGCCATGGAAATGCACCCGGCGCTTCGGCTCCGGGGCGGCTTCATGGAACAGGTCCATCAGCATGGTTTTGCCGCGCCCGACCGAGCCCCAGATGTAGAGCCCCTTCGGCGGCGTCGCGGCGTCGTCCCGGCGTCCGAACAGCCAGCCGAGCGCGCTGCCCTTGCGGGCGCGCTTGCGCCGGCCGAGTTCCAGAACCAGCCGGTCGAGGGCGCGCACGAGGTGGACCTGCGCGGGATCGCGCTCGATGGCCCCCGCATGCACCAGCGCCTCGTAGCGGTCGGAGACCGGACCGGGGGACACGGCGCCGGCGATGGCCTGGTTCGACGGCCTCGGACCGGATGAGGAGGGGGCGTTCACGGTGCAGTCGACCTGTTCGCGGAGAGATCGGAATCGGGAGACGGGCGGCCGGTGGAATCGCATGCCCGGCGGTCTGCCGGTCTGACGCGGCCCTTCAGCCGGATCAAGCCCCGACAGGGTTATGCCTCGACCAGGGTATGGCCCACCCGGGGGACGGCGCCGGACGCACGGCAGCGGGGCGTTTTGCTGCATTGCACAAACGTGGCCGCGATGCCACATCGACGGAGCCTTGAGGGAGGCTACGCCCGGACCCGGCGCGCCCTGCGCGCCCCGAACCCGGAGACCGGCACCCGATGCCTGAGACGCGTCCGACCTTCCAACCGATCATCCGTCGCCTGTGGCCCAACGATGGCCCGGCGGTGGAAGCTTATTTCCTGCGGCTCGACCCTGAGACCCGCGCCAACCGCTTCATGGGGGCCCTGAGCGACACGGCCGCCCTCCGCTATGCCCGCACCGCCATGAGTGCCGAGGGCCTGATGTTCGGTGGCTTCGTCGACGGCACCCTGCGGGGGCTCGGCGAGTTGCGCCCTGCCTCCGCCCCGCCGCCCGGCTTCGTCCTCGGCGCGGAGGCGGAGGCCGCCTTCGCGGTGGAGACGCCGTTCCGCCGCAACGGCCTCGGCCAGGCCCTGTTCCGCCGCATCGCCGCCGCTGCCCGCAATCGCGGCGTCCGCGACCTGCACGTGCGCTGCCTGGCCTGGAACCGGCCAATGCAGGGCCTGGCCAACAAGGTCGGGGCGGACCTGCGCATCACCGGCGGCGAGGCGGACGGCGCCCTGCATCTGCCACGTCCGACTCCGGTCTCCCTGTGGCAGGAGGGCGTGACCGAGGCGGTCGATTTCACCCTGGCTCTCACGGCGGCGTGAGCGCGGGCTTTCCCGGACGCGGGCCGCGGAGTATCGAGAGACGAGGGTATCAAAGGACAACGAAGCCGCCGGGCTGGTTCGACCGACGGCCGGGAGGTCACCCACGATGACGGATGGATCTCGATGACCGATGCCTCTCGCCAAAGCCTTTTCGCGCTCCTCGTCTGCGCCCCGCTCCTCGTCTGCGCCGCGCTCCTGCCGGGGGCAGCCTCGGCGCAGACGCGCCCCGACGTCACCGCCATGACCTGCGCCGAGGCCTCGGCGCTGGTCACGCGGGCCGGCGCCATCGTGCTGACCACGGGGCCGATCACCTATTCGCGCTTCGTGCGCGATGTCGGGTTCTGTCCTCTACCGGAAACGACGCGCCCCTCCTGGGAGATGACGCGCGACAATCCGAAATGCTTCGTCGGCTACATCTGCCGCGACAAGTTCAACGAGGGTCAGAGCCGCGATTGAGCCATGGGCTCGAGGATCCCTCGAGATGGGGATCGCGGGTCAGGCCTGTGTCTCCACCCCCGCAAAGGCTTAAGGCCAAGCTGCCTTGTTGTCGCCCTGCGCCCTGCCGATGCTCGGCACGAAGACATCGCCCCCGAGAGGCCGAGCGCCCAACGAGAGGTCGAGTCCCCAGGGGCCGAGTCATGAACCAGCTCGAGATGAGTCTTCTCACGAACGCATCGGGGCTGCCCGTCGGCGCAACGAGCCGCCCGGCCGAGGCGTTGCTCGAACGTTCGGTGGCCGATGCTTTGCGGATCATCGCGGCGGCCTGCGCCGAGCGGAACGCAGCGCCGGTCAAGGCTGCCCGGCGCCAGCTCGCGGAAGTCTACGGCGCGACCCGTCTCAGCCGCCGGCGCGAACGCCAAGGCGCCTCGGCCTGACTGCCGTCACCGCGCCGGGCGCTCGGCCAGCCAGATGGTGTGGCGCGCGCCCCGCGACCGCCCGGCTCGGACGCCGACCGCCTCCACCCGGAAGCCGCCGCGCGCGAGGCGCTGGGTGAAAGCCGGGTCGGGATGGGCCGACCACACCGCCAGCACGCCGCCGGGGCGCAGGGCCGCCCGCGCCGCCGCGAGACCCGCGGCGTCGTAGAGCCGGTCGTTGGCGCTGCGGGTCAGGCCGTCGGGGCCGTTGTCGACGTCGAGCAGGATGGCGTCGTAGGCGCCGCGCCCGGCCCGGATCACCTCCGAGACATCGGCCACCCGCGCTTCGACCCGCGGGTCCGCCAAGGCTTCGGAGGAGATGGGCGCCAGCGGGCCGCGCCCCCAATCCAGCACGGCGGGCACCAGTTCGGCCATCACGATCCGGGCCTTCGCGTCGAGGGTGTCGAGGGCGGCCCGCAGCGTAAAGCCCATGCCGTAGCCGCCGATCAGCCAGCACGGATTCGCCCGGATGCCCAGGCGTTCGGCGGTCAAGGTCGCCAGCGCCTCCTCCGAACCGCTGAGCCGGCTGTTCATCAGCTCGTTGGGGCCGAGCTGGATCGAGAACTCGGTGCCTCGCTGCCGCAGGCGCAGAGGCTCCGACCCGCCGGGCACGGGGGCGGTGTCGAGGACGACCCAGGGAATCATGGGCGGGGCCCGGCGATGAAGACGGTCATGCCATCCCGCTAGCACGGGCCGTGCGCCGGATCACGCCGGGGCCATCCTCCCCCGCCGACGGGGGAGGGGGCTTCCCGTGCTAGAACAGGCCTTCGATCTGCCCGTTGGCATCGAGGTGGATGCCTTCCGAGGCCGGGACCTTGGGCAGGCCCGGCATGGTCATGATCTCACCGCAGATCACCACGACGAAGCCCGCACCCGCCGAGAGGCGCACGTCCCGCACCGCGATGAGGTGGCCGGAGGGGGCGCCCATCAGGTTCGGGTCGGTGGAGAACGAGTACTGTGTCTTGGCCATGCAAACCGGCAGGTGGCCGTAGCCGTCCTTCTCGAACTGCGCGAGCTTGGTGGCGGCCTTCGATTCCACCTGGATGTCGCCGGCTCCGTAGAGCTTGGTGGCGATGGCGAGGATCTTGTCGGTGAGCTTGGTCTCTGTCTCGTAGGCGAAGGTCAGCGGCTTCTGCTCGCCCTCGGCCAGCTTGACCACCGCATGGGCGAGCTCCTCGGCGCCGGCGCCGCCCTCCGCCCAATGCTTGCAGGTGATGGCCTCGACCTGGAGCTGGTCGCGGCACAGCTCCTTGAGCTTGGCATGCTCGGCATCGGTATCGGCGTAGAAGTGGTTGACGCCGACGACCACGGGCAGGCCGAAGCTGCGCACGTTGCTGACGTGGCGGGCCAGGTTGGCGAAGCCCTTCTCCAGGGCGCCGAGGTTCTCGGAGCCGAGTTCCTTCTTCGAGACGCCGCCATGCATCTTGAGGGCGCGCACGGTGGCGACGATGACCACGGCCGAAGGCTTCAGGCCGGCCTGGCGGCACTTGATGTCGATGAACTTCTCCGCGCCGAGATCGGCGCCGAATCCCGCCTCGGTGACCACGTAGTCGCCGAGCTTGAGGCCGGCGCGGGTGGCGATCACCGAGTTGCAGCCATGGGCGATGTTGGCGAAGGGGCCGCCGTGGATGAGGGCCGGGTTGCCCTCGAGGGTCTGCACCAGGTTCGGCTGCAGGGCGTCCTTGAGCAGCACCGTCATGGCGCCCGTGGCCTTGACGTCCTTGAGCGTCACCGGCTTGCGGTCGCGGGTCTCGGCGATGACGATGCGGCCGAGGCGCGCCTCGAGGTCGTCCAGATCCTTGGCGAGGCAGAACACCGCCATGACCTCGGAGGCCACGGTGATGTCGAAGCCGTCCTCGCGCGGGAAGCCGTTGGCGACGCCGCCGAGCGACTGGGTGATGGCGCGCAGCGCCCGGTCGTTCATGTCGACCACGCGGCGCCAGTGGATGCGGCGCACGTCGATGTTGAGCTCGTTGGCCCAGTAGACGTGGTTGTCGATGAGCGCGGCCGCCAGGCTGTGCGCCGAGGTGATGGCGTGGAAGTCGCCGGTGAAGTGCAGGTTGATCTGCTCCATCGGCACGACCTGGGCCTTGCCGCCGCCGGCCGCACCCCCCTTCATGCCGAAGCAGGGTCCGAGGGAGGGTTCGCGCAGGCACATCACGGTCTTCTGGCCGATGCGGTTGAGCGCATCGCCGAGGCCGACCGTGGTGGTGGTCTTGCCCTCGCCGGCCGGCGTCGGGCTGATCGCCGTCACGAGCACGAGCTTGCCCTCGGGCTTGGCTTCGAGCGACGTGATGAAGGCGTGGTCGATCTTGGCGATGTGCCGACCGTAATGGTGAAGCGCCTCGTCCGGAATCCCGATCTTGGCGGCAACCTCGGTGATCGGCTGTAGCGTGGCGGCGCGCGCGATCTCGATATCTGAGGGCATACTGCGTTTCTCCCGGATTGTTCTTGCGCGGTTGGGCCCGGCGCGGGGCCGGATCCATCCGCTGGCGTGTGTCGTCTGCCGAGAGACCGGATCCGTCGACGTTGGGCCGTACGGATCGGCCGAACGGCCACACAGGATCGATCGCATCAATTTGCGCGAAGGGACAAGCAAAAGCGCGTCGGAAATTTTGAATTCGCAGGCAAAATTTTGTTTGGGATCAGGTGCGTGTCATCCCGTGATGGCACTGGCCGTGTATCCGGCCTCCGACAGCGCCTCCGCGATGCTTGAGGCCTGAGCCGTGGTCGTGACCGCGATGCAGCCGTGATCGAGGTCGACCGCGACCTTGGCTTCCGGGTCGAGGCGCCGGATCGCCCGGCACACCGCCGCCACGCAGCCGTCGCAGGTCATGCCCTCCACCTGTATCAGGAGGTCCGATGGCGTCGCGTCCATGAGGTGCGCTCCGGGCTTCTCGTGCCGTCGGCCGCATTGTGATGCGGCGGCGGGCCGATGCAAG
Source organism: Methylobacterium sp. 37f (assembly GCF_023093475.1). Lineage (NCBI taxonomy): Bacteria > Pseudomonadati > Pseudomonadota > Alphaproteobacteria > Hyphomicrobiales > Methylobacteriaceae > Methylobacterium > Methylobacterium sp. 37f. Next base: position 11,804 of record NZ_JAGHKN010000016.1, on the reverse strand, counting down.
TTGCTGGACCGCGGTGCCGGAACTGGTGCGCCAACCCGGGGCCGGAACGCGGTCTTGCCGGGGAACGCCCGCCTGAACGGCGCGCACACAACGCGCCAAGCCACACTCCACCGGAAATTCGTTCCCGGCGGGCGGCGGTCCCTTGTGGGCCGGCGGCGTCTCGGCAACAAATGGCTGCGTGCGGGCGCGGGCCGGCACGCGCCCTGGTTTCATGTTTCGAGGATCGAAGACCCCGATGGCCCGGATCGTTGGCCGGCGTACGAGCCTGTGGGCCTTCTCCCTGCTCGGGCTCAGCCTCCTCGGGCCGCTGGCGGTGTTCAGCCCGCTCGAGGCGAGCCTCGGGCTCGCCGGGATCGGCCTCGTGGCGGCGCTCACCGCGCATCGGCGCGCCAGCACGCTGACGGCGCGCTGCGAGAAGCTGTCCGGCGAGGTCAACGTGCTGTCGCAGCGCCTGGTGCGCCTGGAGACGGTCACCCGGGCCCTGGCCGAGCAGCAGGTCCGCGCCGTCGAGGCCGGGCTTCCCGCGAGCGCTGCGCCTCCCGGCCTCGACAGCCCGCATTTCCTCGACAGCCAGGATCTGAACGCAGGGCTCGAAGAGGTCACGGCCGAGATCGGCCTGCTCAGCGGGATCGTGCGGGAACTGGCGGCGGTGGTCGCGGCCCAGGATGGGGAGATCGCCGGGCTCAAGGCGGCCCCACCGGTTCCCCCCGTTCCCCCGGCTCCGTCGCGAGGCATCGCCCCCGATTTCGAACCCGACTTGCGCCCGGCGACCCGCGTCGCCGAGGCGGAGCCGGCCCGCCGGCCTGCCGCCGTCCCGGCAACCCCCTGGACCCCGCGCGCCCTGGGCCGGGTCGAACCGACCGGGGACGCGGCCCTGGTCGCGGCCTACGACGGCGACGGGCTCGAGGTTCATCTCCAGCCCATCGTGTCGCTGCCGCAGCGCAAGGTGGTGTCCTACGAAGCCGTGGCGCGCCTGCGCCTCGCGGGAGAATCCCTGGGAGCCGAGGCCTTCGTGCCGGTTCTGGAGCGCCATGGCCGCACCACCGATCTCGACCGCCGCATGCTCCAGCGCGTCGCCACCATCGCGCGCCATCTCGCCGGGCGCGGCAGCTTGGCGGCGGTGGCCTACGGGCTGTCGCCGCGCTCGCTGTTCGAGCCGGGTTTCCTGCGCTCCCTGGGCCGCCTCGTCGAGGGCGAGCCGGACCTGTCGGGGCGGGTGATGCTGGCCCTGCCGCAGCTGAGCTGGCGCAGCCTCGACGCGGAGCAGGCCGGGGCGCTGGCGGACCTGCGCGGCCGCATCGGCTTCATCCTGGACCGGCCCCTCGACCTGCGCCTCGACCCCCTGGCCCTGGCCGACCGGGGCGTCTCCCAGGTGAAGGTGCCGGTCGACCTGCTGCTGCGGCCGGGCACCCACCAGGCGATGCCCGACATCGCCCTCGAGGATCTCGTGGCGTCGCTGGCACGGGCGGGCATCCGCCTCGTCGCCGAGCAGGTGGAGCGCGAGACCGACGTGCCCGATCTGATCGAACTCGATGTGCCGCTGGCGCAGGGGATCGTCTTCGCCCCCGCCCGGGTGGTGCGCGCCGAGGTGCTCAACGCCCCGCCCGAAGCGCCGGAGCCTGCGCCGCCGCCGAACGAGGACCCGGAGCCGCCGCCGCAGCGCCGCCCGTTTCGCGATTTCCTGCGCCGGGCCGGCTAAAGCGCGCCTGGACGCCGGGCCCTTCGGGAGCGATCGGCGCCGGGAAGGCCGGGGATCGGAGATCGAGACCGGCGAACCGCGGGCGGCGTTGATTTCCGGGGATGTCCCGCCTAACCGGACGGCGCTCCCTCCACGCCCGCCGCCAGGACAGGTCCGCCCGCATGACCGAGACGCCCGCACGTTCCGCTGCCTCCCGGCCCGTTCCGACCCTGGACGGTCTTGCGGGGATCGCGGAGCGCTACGACCTGATTCTCTGCGATGTCTGGGGCGTGCTGCATGACGGCACCAACGCCCATCCGGGGGCGAGCGACGCGCTGATGCGCTTTCGCGCCTTGCCGGAGGCGGGGCGGCCACGCCGGGTGGTGCTGGTCTCGAACGCGCCGCGCCCCTGGGCCGGCGTACAGGCGATCCTCGACGGGTTCGGCGTGCCCCGCGCCGCCTACGACGCCATCCTGACCTCCGGCGACCTCACCCGCAGCCTGATCGCGGCCCATCCGGGCGAGCGCCTGCACCATCTCGGGCCGGAGCGCGACGCCACGATCTTCGACGGGCTCGACGTGAAGCTGGTCGACGTGGCGGCGGCCGACCGCGTGGTCTGCACCGGCCTGTTCGACGACACCTGCGAGACCGCCGAGGATTACCGCGCGACGCTGGAGGCCATGCGGGCGCGGGCGGTGCCGATGATCTGCGCCAATCCCGATCTCGTGGTCGAGCGCCGGGGTGAGCTCGTCCCCTGCGCGGGCCTGATCGCGGAAGCCTATGAAGGCCTCGGCGGCGCCGTCACCTACGCGGGCAAGCCCCATCGTCCCGTCTACGAGGCGGCCCTGACGCTGGCGGGCGGCCTCGACGGGCGCGTGCCGCCGGAGCCTGCCCGCGTGCTCGCGGTCGGCGACGCGCTGCGCACCGACATCGCGGGGGCGGCGGCCTACGGCATTCCCAGCCTGCTGGTGGCGCGCGGCATCCATGCGGAGGAGCTTGGGGTCTCGGCCGCGCACGCGAGCCTCGGCGACATCGCCGACTGGCTCGATCGTCAGGCTGTCCGGCCGGATGCGGTGATCGAGCGCCTGGTCTGGTGATCCTGGTCTGGTGATCAGGCGAACAGGGCGTCGATCTCGTCCTGGGCGACGGCCGGGCCGTTGATCTGCGGTCCGTTGAGGATGAGGAGTTCGCGGCGGACCCGGCGCTCCACCTCCTCCGGATCGATGCCGCCCTTGTCCTTGGCCTTGACGGCGCTGGCGAAGCGCGAGAGCCGGCTCTCGAGCTGATGCAGAGCCTCCACCACCTTGGCGATGCGCTGGCCGGTGATGTCCTGGAAGGTGCAGGCCTCGAAAATGTCGTTCATGCGCGCCTCGACGGTGGCGCGGTAGTTCTTGTCGTCGGGCAGGCCGAGGATCTCCTCGGCCGTGTTCATGATGGAATTGGTGGCGCCCGCCGTGGCGGCCACCACGCTGCCGAGTTCCTCATGGGCCATCGGCAAGCGGTCGCGGGTGAGTTCGTTGGCCCGGAGCGCGGCGATCTCGTTGCGCAGGTGCGCGATGTAATCCGCGATTTCGACCAGTTCGCGGATCAGGGATGGCTTGTCCGGCGAGGAATTCGCTTTGCGCGCCTGCTTGGCGAGTGGCATGGTCCCTTGCTCCCCCCTTACGGTGTGCGTCGGCGATCGATCAGGCGCCGCAGACCGCTTCGATCTTGCTCTTCAGCGTGGCGGCGTTGAACGGCTTGACGATGTAGTTGTTCACGCCGGCCTTCTTGGCGGCGATGACGTTCTCGGTCTTCGACTCGGCGGTGACCATGATGAACGGCGTGGTGCGCAGGGCTTCGTCGGCACGGACGTGGCGCAGCAGCTCGTAGCCCGTCATCGGCTCCATGTTCCAATCGGAGATGACGAGGCCGTATTTGCGGTTCTTCAGGCGGGCCAGGGCGGCGGTGCCGTCGGAGGCGTCGTCGACCTCTTCGAAGCCGAGCTGCTTGAGCAGGTTGCGGATGATACGGACCATCGTCTGATAATCGTCGACGACGAGGATCGGCATGCCGAGATCGAGGGCCATGAGTCGGTGTGCTCCGTCAGGGGAGGGCCGGCGCGGGGCACGGAACTCCGAGAATGTGCCGGAACGCCAAGCTTAGGGCGCTCCTTGGCGAGCAAACTACGCAGCATCGCATTGCGAAGCGGTTAACTGCCCGCGCGTCGTATCTTGTCGTCCGGCTTCGTCGTGGCCCCGAGCTGCTCTGCGGCGCTGCGATAGACCGGGCTGTCCTTGACAAGGCCGTCCCGCTCGCCCCCATGCGGGCGGCATGTCCGCCCCTCCGTCCGATACCGATTCCCCGCCGTCCAGCCTCGACGCGTTCGCCCGCGAGACCCTGGCCGATCTCGAGGCCCGCGCCCTGCGCCGCCGGCTGATCGACACCGCGCGCGGCCCCGGCGTCACCGCCCGACGGAGCGGCCGGACCCTGGTGTCGTTTTCCTGCAACGATTATCTCGGGCTCTCCGACGACCCCCGGGTGATCGCCGCCGGCCAGGCGGCCCTGGCGCGCTACGGGGCCGGGGCCGGGGCCTCGCGCCTCGTCACCGGCAACCACCCCGTGCTGGGCGCGCTGGAAGCCCGGCTCGCCGCCCACAAGGGCAAGGCCGCCGCCCTGGTCTTCGGCAGCGGGTACATGGCCAATCTCGGCATCGTGCCGGCCCTGGCGGGCGCCCGGGACCTGGTCCTGATCGATGCGCTCGGCCATTCCTGCCTGTTCGCGGGGGCGCAGGTCTCGGGTGCCACGATGCTGCGCTTCCGCCACAACGACATCGGCCACCTGCGGGACATCCTGGCCGCGCGGAGGGGCCGCCACGGGCGCGCGCTGATCCTCACCGAGCGGGTGTTCAGCATGGACGGCGACCGGGCTCCCCTGGACGCTCTCCTGGAGGTCGCCGCGGCCCACGATGCCTGGACGCTGGTGGACGATGCCCACGGCCTCGGCGTGGTGGAGGCGGGCGCCCGTGCGCCCCTGGAAATGGGCACCCTGTCCAAGGCGCTGGGCTCCTATGGCGGCTATCTCTGCGCCTCGCGCGAGGTCATCGACCTCATGACGAGCCGGGCCCGCAGCTTCGTCTACACCACCGGCCTGCCGCCCGCCTCGGCCGCGGCCGCCCTGTGCGCGCTGGACATCATCGAGGCGGAGCCCGAGCGTGCCGCCCGACCCCTGGTCCTGGCCCGCCGCTTCACGGCGCGGCTCGGACTGCCCGAGGCGACGAGCCCGATCGTGCCCGTCCATGTCGGGACGGCGGAAGCGGCGCTTGCCCTCTCGGCCGCCCTGGAGGCGCGCGGCTTCCTCGTCGTCGCGATCCGGCCGCCGACGGTGCCGGCCGGCACCGCCCGGCTGCGCGTGGCCTTCTCGGCCGCGCATGACACGGCGCAGGTCGACGCCCTCGCGGATGCTCTCGCCGAGGCTCTCGCGGATGCCCAACTCGGCCTCGCGCCCGACCGGCCGCCGGCCTGAGGCGTCCGGCCGAACCCTGCAGCGGGGCTTCGGCAAGGCCCGCCGCGCCGGAAACGCCATCGGCCTGTCGCGCTGGCCTCGTGCTCGACGCCGATCCCCGGCAGCCTGCCAGGGGGCACCATCGAGAGCCGGCTGACGCCCTATGCCTGCCCCGCCGTGCCGGTCTCGGGAATTACGGCGCCGGCCCTTGCCGTCCAAACCTTTCCGTCGATGAGCCCGCCTTGCCGCGTCTTCCACCGTGGCACGCCCCGGGCGCCGGAAGCCTTGCCGCCGCTGACGGATCGCGCTAGGCAAACCCGGCGTGTCCGGTGCGGGTGCGGTCCTGGAGATCGTCTCGGACACCGAAACGCAAGCTGTCCCAACGGTTTGGGCCTGTAGCTCAATGGTTAGAGCCGACCGCTCATAACGGTCTGGTTGCAGGTTCGAGTCCTGCCGGGCCCACCACATTTCCCCTCTGTAGGGGCACATCGAGAGAACCTCCCCCGATCTAGGGGGACAGTTATGGGGACAGATACGCGCGTTTAGACCCCACTCGGACGGTGTCCGGCGGGGTGGTCGGCGACGCGGGATCGGGGCTCGAAGCCCTGTCCGTGCTGGTCACGATTCGACGATCTCACGCGGCGTTGTCACTCCCAAGCCGGATGTCGAGAACCGCGTGGCTCGCGCGAATGATGGGTTGTCACCAGGAGACAGCCCATGTCGCGCAATGCCTACCTCGGCCTCACGTCCCTCTCGGGCACACGCCCGTTCGCCGTGCCTGACGATGTCCGCGGGTATCGCCGCGAGGATCCCGCCGGGCGCTGCGCAGCCTGCCGGCATCACGCCCGCATCGATGGTCCCGCCTCGGCGACCCGTCACACGGGACAGGCCGCCATCGCCGACGTGTGCCTGTCCTACCGGCGCGAGCTCCTCATCGCTCGGCCGACCACTCGATCGTGCGGGCGGTTCGAGGCCTAAGAGCGTTACCCCTCAATGCGCTATTATTTTTACAAGCAGGCCCTTGACCCATGCCCAGGTCGCTTGTATATCTACAAGCAAGGAAGAGATGCACTCCTCCGCCACGGGAACCAGACCATGAACACCACCACCGACCGTTTCTCCCGCATCGCCGAGAGGACCTCACACTTCCTGCGGATCGGCATGCCCCCCGACCGCGCTGCGGCCCAGGCCGAGGCTTGGGTCGCCGAAGAAGAAGCCACTAAGCGCCGCGACGAGATGGACGCGCACATGAGCGCGGAGCAGGCCCGCATCGAGGCCGAGGGCAAGGCCGAGCGTGATGCGGTGGAACAGGCCGGGGAGCGCGCCTACGCAGCCTCGCTCTTGGCCCAGAGCGAGGCCGGCCGGATCCATGCCGAGGGCCTGGCCAACGGCTTGTACGAGGACGCGGACTGCACGCAGCCGATCGAGAACGATGCCACGCTGCCGTCGATCTTCTACCAACGCTCGGGTGATGCCCTGACGCGCTACTGGTACACCCAGCCGCACAGCTACGACGTGCACGAATTCCGTGAGAATTTCGGCGAAGGGATCTGGTACGGGCTCGGCAGCGCGGCCATCGACGATGACATGACCGCCGAGGAATTCATGGACAGCCAGGGCTGATGCCCGCCTCGGGGGAGGTGTCAGAGACCTCCCTCGCACGGGCCTCAGCTGGCGCGCATCCCTCGGGATTCCCCGGCCCCGCACGCTATCCCACCCGACAGGAAGCCCCATGACCGAGTCCCCGCCCAAGCCCCGCCGAGAGGTCAAGGTCGACATCAGCGGCCTCTCCTCCGACCAGGTCCTCATTCGGCGCGCCGTGATCCTGCTCGGCGAGCGGGCGTTCGGGCCGCGCTGGCAGTCCGATCTGGCGGCCGCCCTGTCGATCGAGGCGAACCGCAGGATCACGCAGGCCCAGGTCTCGCAGTGGATCTCCGGGCAGCGTCCCGTGCCGGAGGGGCTCGTCGATCCCCTGCAGCGGCTCGCCCTGCGGAAGGCGTCTGAGATGGAGTCGATGGCCGCCGAACTCCGGGCGGACTGGGCGCCTACGCCGCCAGCCGAGGACATCGCCGCGATCGAGGTCGCCTGAATTGATCAGGGTCTCAAGGCGCCAGGTCCCCGAGCGACGCCTCGTCATCGGGGTTCGGCGGCTCAGGCAGTTCCGGGATTCCCAGGATTTCCAGCAGCCTGATCACCGCGCGCTCCCGAGCCCGGTCCATGTCGACCCTGTACCCGCCGCCTTCGAACACGCTGAGCGCCCGGCAGGGTTTGAGGATCTTCGCCTTGGCCAGCGCCAGGTGGCGGTGGTCCCCGCCCGGGCCGTCGCTGAGGACGATGTGCAGGCCGACCCGGCGCTCGTCCGCCCAGATCTCGTGGACCCGCTCGGCCATGCGGAGCACCGACCGGCGCGTGATCGCCGTCATGTCGGCCGCCTCGAAGATCGGATCCTTGGCCAGGTTCTCGATGGGGAACGCCCCGAAGGCAATCTTCGCGTCGGGCGCCTCCTCCCCCCGGTACCGGCGGACATGGAACAGGACCCGCTCGGTCGCGAGGTCGACGTCGATTTCGCGGGGCGATGCAGGCATGGCAGGCTCGGGCATGCCCGCCATGATGCCGGCCGCCGGTTAAGCCTTCGATTCCGCCGCTACCGGGCCCCCTCACGCGCCCGGCGTTCCCGCCCGAGCTTCCTGGCCAAGTCGGCCGGGCGCTGGGCCCGCACGAAGTCGCGGCTGACCTGTCCGGACAGGGAGGCCATCTCCACCAACGCATCCCCGAGCGCCCGGCGCAGGGCGTCCCGCGCGTCGCCGTCGGCGGCCTCCATGTACGCGCGTTCCATCTCGTCCACGATCGTCTCCACCGTCTCGTCCATGAGAACGAATAGAGAACAAATCGGCGGGGGAGTCGATCCCTGGACGCGTCAATTCGCGTCGGTTTCGCCGCGGTTGCCGAGGGCGTAACGAGCCGCCTCATCGATGAGGGAGAGGGTGTGCCCGACCTGCGAAGGCATCCGGAAGACAACCTTCTCGATCGGCTCATCGCCCAAGCGCTTCAGCAGGTCGACGAGGTACGGTGTGCGGTCGGTGCTGAACCGGCGGTCACCGAGCTCCACCTTGGTGGCGGTCCAGTCCGGCAAGCCGCGAACCACCGCTTCGCTCGGGATGCGACGGATCACCGAGGCGTCCCAATCGAGGTACCCGCCGATGATCTCGGTACCGTCGAAGCTGATGCTTTCGCGCTCCGCCTCGCTGACCGGGATCTCGCCTTCCGCGCCAAGGGTGGTGCAGTCGATGGTCCGGATCGGCTTTCCTTCGCGGAAGGTCCTGAGGCGAGCGAGATCCCCGACGCCTCTCCACGCCCTCAGGAATCCGGCGCCGGGCGCGCCCATGGGCCATTCCCAGAAGTCGATGACGAGGCCATCCGGCGAACGGATCTCGTCGATGTAGTCGAGCTCGCCGACGTCGTAGAAGTAGGAGACCTGCCAGCCCTCGGCGGTCGTAAGGGTCAGGTCGGACCCCTCGTTGGGGATGCAGTCAGGCGGGTTGGTGCGCTCGACGATTTCGAGCAGCGTCCACACATCTGGGATGCGGGAGCGTATGGCCTCGTAGGCGATGGCCTTCTCGACCTCGGTCTTCCCTCTCCACGTCATGCGGCCTCGGCGTACTGCCGCTCCTTGTCTTCGAGGTACCGTTCCACCGCGAGCATCCTGGTGGACTGGATGAAGCCGCGGGCGCGGAACCACGTCGGCAAGTCGCCGACCATGCCGGCCGCGCCGGCGATCGCCTCCCACAGGGAGATCGTCGCCTGTTCCATGGGGGTCCGGAACGCGAGGACGGCCATCTCCCACTTGAGCTTCCGATCGGTCATGCGTGCTCCTTCTCCAGCAGTTCATGGAGACGCTTGTCGATGCAGGTCAGGCAGACGTACCCGCCCATGTCGTCGACCCTGAGCGGGGTGTGCTTGCGCTCGCCGCAGCCGGCGCAGCGCGTGGCCTGCTCGTGCCGGAAGCGGGCGGAACGAAGCTCGGAGACGGCCTCGTTCCGCTCCTGCTCGGCGATCAAGACCCGCTTGCCCAGCAGGTCCATTGAGGCGGCAGCGTCTTCAACGATCGCCTCGCAGGACATCACACCTTCGAGGCGAGTGCCACGATCGTTCAGCCGCTCGTCCTGCTCCGCGACATCGACCCTCAAGGCGTAGAGATCGCGAATAGCCTGTCCGATTGCGCTCATGCCCGCTTCCTCCCCTTGGCCTCGGCTGCCCGGCGCTGCCCGCGGTTGGCCCCGCGGAACGGATGCCTCACCTCAGGCGCCGGCGCCGGATCGCGGCCCATCATGAACTCGACGCCTGAGACGATCGCGTTCGTCACGGTCGAGAGCCTCCGCTCCTCGAAGGGCCGGGTCGGAGCGCCGGGCCGCGGCACGGTTCCGAACTTCAGCATCCTCTGCAGGCGGTCGACCTTCGCGGCGAGCAGGTCGACCTCGGCTTGCTGCTCGGCCAAGGATTCCTCAGGGGATCGGGCCGGCATCGCCCGAAGGAGCTCGGCCTGCTCCGGGGTAGCGACGAAGACCGCGATGCCACCGATCGAAGCCTGCCCGCCCGGGGCGTAGGCCATCTCGGGCTCGTTCTCCCAGGCCGATCGGCGCAAGGCGGCGAACGTCTCCTGGTCCTCGCAATAGATGCCGAGGGGGAGCGCCCACACGGCAGGGGTGTCGAAAGGTGCAACGAGATCGCCCGGCCACCAGCGGTCCTTGTGCCAGATGGTTGGCATGTCAGCCCCTCCTCTCGAACCCGGCCTCGCGGAGGAAGATCACGCCGGCGCTGAGGCCAGCGCCGCGCTGGACGATGACGATTGCCTCGGCGAGGACCGCCTCGTCCGGCATCGCGGTGACGTGCATGCCCCGCTCGCGGTCAAGCCGCTCGGCCTCCCGCGCCGCGGCGGCCGCCTTCCCGGCGTCGGCCGCCTTGAACCGGCGGACCCAGTCCTCGTGCGCCGAGATCTGCTCGGGGGTCATCCCACGGTAGAGCCGCTCCCGGTCCTCGGTCATGCCCGCCTCCCCAGGATCGCCAGGGGCGACATGTCCACCCGGACCCCGACGGCCGGCACGACCGGCGCTGGGATCTCGACCTTCTCGTTGGCCTTGAGCCAGGCGAGCTGCTCGGCCGATGCGACGTTCATCATCAGGCCGGCCAGAGGTATTCCCGCGACCTTCGACACGCCGACCTTCCGGATGACGTCCAGCCCGGGCCGGAAGCTCCTCGCCCGCAGGCGCTCCCAGTCCTTGATGCTCTCGGCGTAGATGCCCGGCGGGATCGCGCCCGGCAGGGGACCGCCCGTGATGGGCGACGTCTCGGACGGCCAGAGGCGGTCCTTGTGCCAGAGGGTCGTCATGTCAGGCTCCCCAACGATTCCAGGTCCTCGTCCGGCACGGCGGCCGCCGGCGCGGTCCGGACGTTGCGGGCCAAGTCCCCGAGCCCCCGCACCCACCACTTTTGGTCCACCAGGTGCATCCCGTGGTGGGCGGTCTCGACGGTGGTGCGCGCGTCGCTGACCAGGACCGCGAGGCCCCGGAGCTTGCCGAACTGCTCGGGGTAGCGGGTGAGCCAGCCGTCCGGGAAGGCCGCCCCGCCGGCGCACAGGCGCCCGACGAGCTCGCGGACCTTCTCGTCCAGGCTCGCCGCATGCCGCACGCGATAGGCCTCGCGCTGCGCGGCGCCGCGCTTGCTGCCCTCGACGATCCGACGCCAGCTCCCGGATCCCGTCCGCTCGAACAGCGGCTCACGGCGGACCAGGCGGAAGGCCCGGCCTCCGGTGATCGAGATCTCCTCCAGCACGCCGAGGCTCAGGCCATGGCCGACGACGTTGCCGACGACGTCGTGGAGGAAGGCACCCACCCAGTTGCGGCCGTGGCCGAAGAAGGTCGGGTCGGCGGCGCGGACCCGCTCGTGCGCGGCCACGAGGTCCTCGTAGCGGAGCACGTCGGCGTCGCCCCACATGGCGACGGCCCGGGCGTGGAACTGGGCCATCAGGCCGAGTTGATGGATCTCCCCATAGGTGGGGTACGCGATCGCGCGCTTGAGGGCTTCCTCCTCGGTGCGATCCTTCAGATGGCCATAGTCGGCCTTCGGCTGCCGGTACCAGGGCATCGGCCTCTCCCTCACCAGAAGCTTGCCACCGCCGGCAGACCGCCCGCCGGGGCCTGCTCCGCATCCGTCCGCGCTTGCCTCGCCAGCGGGACGGCCTCAGAATCTTGGGCATGCCCGACGCCCACGACCCCGCCCCTTCTGTCCGCAGGTCTCTGCGGGAGGACATACGCCAGGGCACGCTGCGGCGAATGGAACGCGCCCTCATCGAGGCGGAGACGACCCTCAAGGGGTTGCTCGACGGCGGCTGCCCGCCGGGTGACGCGCGGGTCCAGGAGGCCTCTATGGCGCGAGGTCGCTTGATCGCCTCGATCGAGGAAGTTGGCGGCTAGAGGCCAGCGGATCGCTTCGCTCACGCCCGGCCCTCCGAGATCAGGCCGTGGGCGACCAGGATCGCGTAGACGCCGCCGGCAAGCTGGCGGTCATCGAGGCCGTCCGCCCGACCCTGTTCGAGGACCTCGCGGATGAGCTCCCACGGCGCCGGGCGCGGGGCGGGCTCGGGGAC
>NZ_JAGHKN010000015.1:0-111458 GCF_023093475.1 Methylobacterium sp. 37f | reverse complement strand
CCCCTTTGCCCGCCCCCTTGTCCACATCCTCGTCAGTGCCACGTCTCGAAGGGCGAGGCGGGCAGACCCGCACCGCAGACGACGTTCGGAACAGGAGGAAGCGATGGCGACGAACGACACGGCCTGGACGCTCGAATCCGTCCAGCAACTCACCGCGATGGCGCGCGAGGGCATCCCCGTCTCGGTGATGAGCCTGAAGCTGCGTCGGCCGATCGAGACCGTGACGGCCAAGCTCAGCCAACTCGGCATCACACCCGTGCCCGAGCCTTGATTCGAAGGTCGAGAGCCGCCCGCACCTTTCGGTGCAGGCGGCTCTCGCGATTGCAAACCCTCACGGTCGGAGGCTGGAAGCTTACCAGGTGCCGGTGTTTTCCATCGAGGACCAGGGCTCCTGCGGCGGCTTGGCCGGTCCCTTCTGCAGCAGCTCGATCGAGATGCCGTCGGGGGACTTCACGAAGGCCATGTTGCCGTCGCGCGGCGGGCGGTTGATCGGGATTCCGGCAGCCTGCAGCTTGGCGCAGAAGGCGTAGATGTCATCGACCTCGTAAGCGAGATGCCCGAAGTTGCGGCCACCCGAATAGGTCTCGGGGTCCCAGTTATGGGTCAGCTCGATGACCGGGGCCTGGGTCTCCTTGGCGGTGCCGGCATCGTCGGGGGCCGCCAGGAAGACCAGGGTGAAGCGGCCTTTCTCGTTGTCGACGCGGCGCACCTCCTGAAGCCCGAAGGTGTTGACGTAGAAGTCGAGGGCGCGGTCGAGGTCGGCGACGCGGACCATGGTGTGAAGGAATCGCATGGGTTGGTGCTCTCCGAGGAATAGCGCCTATGTGGCCCCAGGTGGGTGCGCGTCAACGCGCCTGTCAGACGGCGCGTTGCGCCGGCGCCGCCCCGCCCGCACAGTGGCGTCGCAGCCGAAGGACCCCGCATGCGCACCGAAACGCCCATCCCGATCCGCCTGGAGGATTACCGCCCGAGCGACTACCTGATCGGGACGGTGGCTCTCGACGTGGCGCTCCACCCGAGCGCGACGACGGTGCGAGCTGAACTGACCCTCCATCCCAATCCGGCCGGGCGGCCCGGGGCGCCCCTGGTGCTCGATGGCGAGGACCTGACCCTCGTCGGCCTCGCCCTGGACGGCCAGCCCCTTCCGCCCGAGGCCTACAGCCTCACCCCGTCGAGCCTCACGCTGCCGCATCCCCCGGCCGGCCCGTTCACCCTCAGCATCGCCACACGGGTCGATCCCACGGCCAACACCAAGCTGATGGGGCTGTATCGCTCCAACGGCGTCTACTGCACCCAGTGCGAGGCCGACGGCTTCCGCCGGATCACCTATTTCCTCGACCGGCCGGACGTGATGGCGGTCTACACCACCCGGATCGAGGCCGACCGCGACGAGGCGCCGGTGCTCCTCGGCAACGGCAACCCGGTGGAGCGCGGCGAGGCCGGTCCCGGGCGCCACTTCGCGATCTGGCACGATCCGCACCCGAAGCCGGCCTATCTCTTCGCTCTCGTGGGCGGGCGCCTCGATCTGGTGCGGCGCCCCTTCACCACCAGCGAGGGCCGCATTGTCGAACTCGCCGTCTACGTCGAACCCGGCAAGGCCGACCGTGCCGATTACGCCCTCGACGCGGTCGCGCGCTCGATGGCCTGGGACGAGACCGCCTTCGGCCGCGCCTACGACCTCGACGTATTCAACGTCGTCGCCGTCTCCGACTTCAACATGGGAGCGATGGAGAACAAGGGCCTCAACATCTTCAACGACCGCTACGTGCTCGCCTCGCCCGAGACCGCGACGGATGCGGATTACGCGGCCATCGAGGCGATCATCGCGCACGAGTATTTCCACAACTGGACCGGCAATCGCATCACCTGCCGGGACTGGTTCCAGCTCTGCCTCAAGGAGGGCCTGACGGTCTTCCGCGACCAGGAATTCTCCTCCGACATGCGCTCGCGCGCCGTCCATCGCATTGGCGAGGTCCGTACCCTGCGCGCCCGGCAGTTCCCCGAGGATGCCGGTCCCCTCGCCCATCCGGTTCGGCCGAGGCAGTACACCGAGATCAACAACTTCTACACGGCCACGGTCTACGAGAAGGGCGCCGAGATCGTACGGATGCTGCGCACGCTCCTGGGCGCGCAAGCCTTCCGGGCCGGGATGGACCGCTACTTCACCGACAACGACGGCACGGCCGCCACGGTGGAGGATTTCCTCGCCGCTTTCGCGGCGACCTCCGGGCGCGATCTCAGCGCCTTTGCGCGCTGGTACGAACGCCCCGGCACGCCGCGCGTCGCGGTGCAGGCGCATTACGATCCGGAGGCCCGGACCTACCGCCTGGAGTTCCGGCAGAGCCTGCCGGGCGCGTCCGACAGCCCGCCCCTGGTGATTCCGATCCGGCTCGGCCTCGTCGGGCCGGACGGGCCCCTCGTCGCGGCGCGGAGCGACCGGATGGAGGACGGCGTGTTCGTGCTCGAACGGCACACCGACACCCTCGTCGTCACGAACGTCGGCGAACGCCCGGTGCCGTCGCTGTTCCGCGGCTTCTCCGCCCCGGTCCGGGTCGAGATCGAGATGACCGATGCCGATTCGCTGACCCTGTTGCGCCACGACCCGGATGCGTTCAACCGCTGGCAGGCGGCCCAGGGCGTGGCCATGCGCCTGCTGATCCAGGGATCGCGCTCGGGCACGGTCTCCGACGCCGGCGCCGAGGGCCTCGGCACCGCGCTCGCCGCCTTCCTCGACGCCGAGGCCCTGTCCGATCCGGCCTTCGCCGCCCTGATCCTCGCCCTGCCGAGCGAGGCCGACGTGGCCAACGAGATCGCGGCGGACATCGATCCGGACGCGATCCATCGGGCGCGCCATGCCCTGCGGCGGCACCTCGGAGCGTGCCTTCGCGACCGGCTCGCCGGCCTGCGCGAAGCGCTTGCCGAGCCGGCGGGCATGCCCTTCAGCCCCGATGCGGCGGCAGCCGGGCGGCGGGCGTTGCGCAACGCCGCCCTCGACCTGATGTCGGCGGCCGATCCCGAGGCCGCGACCGGTCTCGCCCTCGCCCAAATGGAGGCCGCCACCACGATGACCGATCGTCTCGCGGCCCTGGCGGTCCTGGCCCAGGTCTCCGGCCCGGCCCGCGAGGATGCGCTCGAGCGTTTCGCCACGGATTACCGGTCGGAGCCCCTGGTCCTCGACAAGTGGCTGGCGATCCAGGCGACGATTCCCGACGACGGCACGCCGGAGCGCATCCGCCGGCTCCAGGGTCATCCGGCCTTCACCATGACCAATCCCAACCGCGTCCGGTCCCTGATCGGTAGTTTCGGGATGGCAAATCCGACTCAGTTCAACCGGCCGGACGGCACCGGCTATGCTCTTGTAGCAGACGCGGTTCTGGCACTCGATTCGACCAACCCGCAGGTGGCCGCACGCCTGCTGACGGCTTTTGGATCGTGGCGGATGATGGAGCCGGAACGCCGCGACCGGGCAAAGGCCGCGCTTACGAAAATTCAGGGTGTTGCGGGTCTGTCACGGGACGTTTCGGACATCCTCCAGCGGACGCTTGCCGGCTAGCAAGTGTTTGGCGGGAATCAGTTTTTCAGACGGATCGGAGACGGATTTCCGCGCTTCGATTCGCGCGGGGAGTCAAGCGTGGCCGGAAAAAACGCGTGGACAAACCCCCGGCGGAAATGTTGAATCGTATACGATTCGGAACGCGGGTTGATCCGCGCTCCAGGCCAGACAATCCCAATTGCGGAGTTCGTTCATGCTGGAGGCGGATTCCGCTTCCCTCTCCGCGCGTGCGGATACGATTCTCGGCATCCACCGGCCCCAACACGCCGCGCATGTCCGGTTCGTCCGTGCGGAGACCTGGCTGCGCTTCGCCCTGCCGGCGCTGTTCGCCACATTTCTGATCTGCTTCGGCGCCGTGGCGGCCATGCTGCTCCAGGCGCAGCGGGCGGAGGTGATCCGCGCGGCGACCACCGACGTGGAGGCGGTGACCCGGCTCGCCGCGGCAGCCTTCGCGAACATCGACATCGACGGCGAGGCCAAGGCGAACGAGGCCCATCGCAATCTCGGCGCCCTGCTGCCGCCGGGCCTGCTCCATGCCGGGCGCCAAATCCTGCTGATTTCCCCCAACGACGTCATCGTGGCGGCGAATCCGCCCCTCCCCGGCCCGAGGCGGACGCTCACCGAGCATCTGGGCGAGATGCAGGCCCTCAGCACCCTCGGCGAGAGCGCCGGCGTGATGACCGTGACCCTGTCTGACGGTTCGGTGGTGATCGCGGCCCTGCGCAGCCTGCCTGGCGGGCGCGGCCAGGTGGCGGTGCTGCAACCTCTCACCGGCATCACCGCCGCCTGGACCCTGCGCATGCGCAACCAGGCGATCCTGCTCGGGGCCGCCGCCCTGGTGATCATCGGGACCGGCATCGCCTACGCCTTGCAGACACGCCGGGCCCACGCCGTCGACCGGGTCTGCGAGGAGATCAAGCAGCGCCTCGATACGGCCCTCGGGCGCGGCCGATGCGGCCTGTGGGACTGGGATATCCCACGTGGGCGCATCTACTGGTCGGATTCGATGTACGCCCTGCTGGGCTACCACCGCGAGCGGGAATTTCTCTCCTTCGGCGACGTCAACGCCCTCGTGCATCCCGACGACGGCGACCTCTACAGCCTCGCCCGGCACCTCGCCGCCAGCCAGTCGACCGTCGACCACGAGTTCCGGGTCCGCGGCGCCAACGGAAACTGGGTCTGGATGCGGATGCGGGCCGAGATCGTGCCCGATACCATCGACGGCGGCCGCCACCTCGTCGGCATCGCCCTCGACGTCACCGAGCAGCGCAACCTCGCCGAGCTGAACGCCACCGCCGACATGCGCCTGCGTGACGCCGTCGAGGCGATCTCCGAGGCCTTCGTGCTGTGGGATACCGGCAACCGCCTCGTCCTCTGCAACTCGAAATTCCGCCACCTGCACGCGCTCAGCTCCGAGGACGCCACGCCGGGCAAGCGCTACGCCGAGATCATGGGCCGGGGCGTGCTGCCCCCCGTGCGGCGGGAATTGCGCGACCTCGAGCCGAGCGGCGCCACCGCCCGCACCTTCGAGGCCGAACTGACCGACGGGCGCTGGCTCCAGATCAGCGAACGTCGCACCAAGGACGGCGGCTACGTCTCCGTCGGCACCGACATCACCAACCTGAAGCGCCACCAGGAACAGCTCGTCCAGTCGGAGCGCGAGCTGATCGAGACGGTGCGCGACCTCAAGCGCTCGCGCCGCACCCTCGAACTCCAGACCCAGCAGCTCGCCGATCTCGCGGAGCGCTACCTCGACCAGAAGGCCCAAGCCGAGGGCGCCAACCAGGCGAAGTCCGAGTTCCTGGCCAATATGAGCCACGAGCTGCGCACGCCGCTCAACGCCATCATGGGCTTCGCCGAGCTGATGGAGAGCGAGGTCTACGGTACCCTCGGCTCGCCGCGCTACACCGATTACTGCCGCGACATCCGGTCGAGCGGCGACTACCTGCTCTCGGTCATCGACGACATCCTCAACATGTCGCGCATCGAAGCGCAGACGGTGAAGCTCGCCCCACGCGAGATCGCGGTCGCGGGCGCCATCGAGGGCACCCTGAAGCTGGTCGGCGAGGCCGCCCGAGCGAAATCGCTGACCGTCAGCGTCGACGTGGTCGAGGCCTTGACGGTGCTGGCCGACGAGCGTGCCCTGCACCAGATCCTCACGAACCTCGTGCAGAACGCGGTGAAATTCACGCCAGCGGGCGACGGCCGGATCATCATCAAGGCGCGTCCCGCCGGCGACCACGTCCACATCTTCGTGGAGGATACCGGCATCGGCATCCCCAAGACCCACCTGAGCCGCCTCGGCGCGCCGTTCCAGCAGGTCGAGACCAATCTCACCCGCAGCCACAAGGGCTCCGGGCTCGGCCTTGCCATCGCACGCTCCATGGCTGAGCTGCACGGCGGCGGCCTGCGCATCCGCTCCCAGGAAGGTCTCGGCACCATCGTGCTGGTCCGGATGCCCATCCCGACGCCAGAGCACCTGCGGAGCCTGTCGATCGAAGCTGCCCAGGAGACCGTCGCCTCCCTGCGTGACGCGGCCGGTGCCACCGCCCGGCGCATGGAGCCCCAGGCCGAGCAGATCTGACCGCTGCGGTCGAGTGGGCGGATCAGTCCGCCGCGCCGGCACCGAGCAGACGGTCGAAGAGGGCGCGCACCTCGACGCGAGTCTCGTCCAGGGCCGCGACCAGTCGCGCCGCATCGGGCGCCCCCATCGCCACCGCCAGTCGCGACAGGGCCACCGGCGCGGCCTCGGCCGGATCGCCTTCGACCATCAGTCTCTGCCAGTGCAGGACATCGTCGAACTGGCGGTAGGCCTCCGCGAGACGGTCGGCGTCCGATCGTCGAAGCAGGCCGTGATCGGCCGCGCGGCTGAACACCGCGCAGGCCCCGAGTCCGATGAGATCCGGCGTCGCATGCGCCTGCCCGAGCACGAGGGCCTGGGCCAGGAAGTCGAGATCGAGCAGACCGCCGGGGGCGAGCTTGAGGTCGAGGGCCCCCCGATGACCCTTTTCCGCTTCCACGAGGCGGCGCATGTCCCGAACCGCGCGATGGACTTCGGCCGCCGGCCTCGGACGGCTCACGAGGGCGCGGATCTCCCCGTCGAGATCGCCCGTGAGGCTCGCATCGCCGACGATGACACGCGCCCGGGTCAGAGCCATGTGCTCCCAGAGTTCGGCGTCTTCGGCCTGATAGGTTCGGAAGCCGCGCCACTGCACGGCCACCGGTCCCTGACCACCGCCGGGCCGCAGGCGCAGGTCGACCTCATAAAGATGCCCGCGGCGGGTCGGCACCGTGAGGGCGGCGACGATGCGCTGGGCCAGGCGGTTGTAGGCCACCGCCGCGTCCAGAGGCCTCGGCCCGGCACTCATCCGGTCGGTGGAATCGAAATCATAGACCAGCACGAGATCGAGATCGGAATCGGCCGTGAGCTGGCGCGAGCCGAGCCGGCCGAGACCGAGGACCGCGAAGCGCCCCTGCGGCACCGCACCGTGCTCGGCGAAGAAGCCCGCGGAGACGCGCTCCACCGTGGCGGCGATCACCGCGTCGGCAATGCCCGCGAAGGCGCGACCGGCTTCTTCCGGAGAAAGGACGCCCGAGAGCAGGCGCGCGCCGGTGAGGAAGCGTAATTGGCGCGCCGCGTCGCGGCTCCGGTCCAGGAAATCCTCATGATCGGTCGGATTGCCCAGGCGCGCCCGGAACTGCGTCGTCAGGGCACCGGCATCCGTTTCGGCCTCGGCGAAATCGCGATCGATCACCGCATCGAGAACATGGGGGCTGAACGCCACGGTCTCGGCGAGGCGCGGGGCCGTACCGAGGAGATCGGCGAAGAGCAGCCGAAGTCGCTCGTTCGAGCGCAGGATCGTCAGGAGTTCGAGGGCCGCCGGCATCCGGGCGAAGGCCCGGTCGAGGGTGTCGAGGGCCGTATCGGGATGCGCCGTGCCACCGAGCGCCTGCATCAGGGCCGGGACCAGCTCCGTCAGCACTTCGCGCGCGCGCGGCGTGCGCACGGCGGGGCGCCGCCCGAAATGCCAGCCGCGCACGGTCTCCACCGCGCGCTCGGGCTCGCGAAAGCCGAGTTTGCGCAGGGTCGCGAGGGTGGCCGGGTCGTCTCCCGTCCCGCTGAAGACGAGATCGCCCACGTCGGAGGAAAGGTCGGGCTCAGCCTCGAACAGCAGCGCGTAATGGCCCTGGACCCGGCGGGCATGGTGAAGCAGCGCCGCCTCGAAAGCCTCGCGCGTCGCGAAACCGGCGAAGCGGGCGAACCGGTCGAGTTCGTCGGTGTCGGCGGGCAGGCGCTGGGTCTGCTCGTCCCGCAGCATCTGGAGCCGGTGCTCGATGGTGCGTAGGAAGTCGTAGGCCGCCGTGAGATCGTCGCGGGCGGTCGCGTCGATCCAGCCGTCCCGGGTCAGGCCGTCGAGCATCGCGACGGTGCGACGGCCGCGCAGCTCGGGCCTGCGCCCGCCGAAGACCAGTTGCTGGGTCTGGACGAAGAACTCGATCTCCCGGATGCCGCCGCGCCCGAGCTTGATGTCGTGGCCCGCCACCGCGATCGTGTCGTGGCCGCGCACGGCATGGATCTGGCGCTTCATCGCGTGCACGTCGGCGATGGAGGCGAAGTCGAAATACTTGCGCCAGACGAAGGGGCGCAGATTGGCCAGGAAGGTCTCGCCCGCCGGGATATCGCCCGCGATGGCGCGCGCCTTGATGTAGGCGGCTCGCTCCCAATTCTGCCCGAGATTCTCGTAATAGACGTAAGCCGCGTTCAGCGAGAGCGCCGCCGGCGTCGAACCGGGGTCCGGACGCAGGCGATAATCGACGCGGTGGACGTAGCCGTCGGCGGTCCGCTCCTGCAGCAGCTTGGCCATGCCCTGCGCCAGCTTGGTGAAGAACGGCGTCGGCGGCAGGTCCGCCTTGAGGGGCGCCACCTCAGGATCGAAGAACACCACGAGGTCGATGTCGCTGGAATAATTAAGCTCGCCCGCGCCGTGCTTGCCGAGCGCCAGGACGATGAGGCCCGAGCCCACTTGCGGATCGTCCGGATCGCGCGGCAGGAAACGCCCCGCCGCCGCGGCCTGCAGCAGCATCGCGTCGGCCGCGGCCAGGACCGAGGCATCGGCGAAGTCGGACAGGGCCTGGGTCACGTTCGCCAGGGGCCACAGACCGCCGATATCGCAGAGCGCCACCAGCAGGGCATGCTCCGCCCGGTTCCGCCGCAAGGCCTTCGCGACGGCGTCGAGATCGCCGCTCCGCCCCGCCACCCGCTGGCGCGCCACGATCGCCGCGAGGGACGCATCGGGCTCCGCCTCGACCAGGGCGGCGAAGCGGTCCGGCTCCCGCAGCACGAGTTGCCAGAGGAACGGCGCGTGGTCGGCCAGTCCCGCCAGCAGCGCCCGTAAGGGGGCATCGAGGCACCCGGCTGGAAGCGTGGACTCCAGTTCGGCCAGCCGAGCGGCCGCACTTTCGGGATCGGACAGCACCGGCGCGGCCGTAAGACGCGCCCGAAGGGTGCCCTTCGGCGTGCTGGCCCCCTGCGACATGCCCTATCCTCCCGCGTCTCCTGCCGGCAGGGTTATCACGACCGAAAGGCCGGGGGCATGGTCTTCGAGGGCCAATGTCCCCTGATGCAGACGCACCACCGCGTTGACGAGGCTGAGGCCGAGACCGAATCCGGGTTGCGAGCGGGCCTCTTCCAGGCGGACGAAGCGGTCGAGCACCCGCCCCCGTGCGTCGGAGGGGATCCCGGGTCCCGAATCCGAAACGCTGAGGCGCAGGGTGTCGCCGGTCCGAACGGCCGACACGCGGATCTCGCCGTCCGGACCTCCGTACTTGACGGCATTGTCGACCAGGTTCGCTACGGCCTGACCGACCAGTTCGCGGCTGCCCCGCAGGGTCAGCGGGTCGCCTTCGGTCACCACCACGAGGGCGAGCCCGTGCTCCGAGGCCAGGGGCTCGTACAGCTCCGCCACCGCCTGCACCACCGCACCGACGTCGAAGACCTGGAACTCCTCGCGGGCGCTCGCGCCTTCGAGGCGGGCGATCATCAGGAGGGCGTTGAAGACCCGGATCAGGCCGTCGCTCTCCTCGATCACGCCCTCCAAAGCGGTACGCAGCGCCTCGGGCGACTCGGCGCTGCGCAAAGCCTCCTCGGCCCGGTTGCGCAGGCGGGTCAGCGGGGTCTTCAGGTCATGGGCGATGTTGTCGGAGACGTCGCGCAGGCCCCGCATCAGTTCGCCGATTCGCTCCAGCATCGCGTTGAGATTGCGCGCGAGGCGATCGAGTTCGTCGCCGTTGCCCGCCACCGCGAGGCGTCCGTCGAGGTCGCCGGCCATGATCCGGCGGGTGGTCTCCGTCATGGCATCGACCCGCTTCAGCACGCGGCTGGCGATGAACCAGGCGCCTACCACGCCGAGCAGCACGACGAGACCCACCGAGGAGCCGAAGGTCCGCCCGATGACGGAGCGCAGGCGGTCGCGCTCCTCGACGTCGCGCCCGACCAGGAGCCGGAAACCGCCCGGCAGCACGAAGATCTGCATGATGGCGCGGTGATCGAGGATCTGCGATCCCCCGTTGCGGGCGTAGTCGGCTTCCGTCTGCCCCGGATCGACGATGAGACCGGTCGGAAGCGCCGCGATGTTGCCGACGAGGCGCTCGCCGGCCGCGTTGGTGACGAGGTAGAGGGAGGCCCCGGGTTCGCCGGCCCGGCGCTCCACCGCGGCGATCAGTCGGCGCAGGCCCCCGACCTTGTACTGCTCGGACAGGCCGTTGATCTCGGCCTCGATGGTAGAGACCATCTGGTCGTCGAGGACCCGGCTCGCATTCCAGGCCACGTAGCCCAGAGCCGCCAGCGCGCAGGTGGCGAACACCAGCAGGTAGGCGACGGAGAGCTTGAAGGCCGTGGTGCGGAACAGGTTGCGCAGGCGCCCGCCGGGGGCGTCGTCGAACGTCGTCACGGCGCCGTGCCGTGCCCGCGCACCTCGTCGACCCGCAGCACGTAGCCGGTCCCGCGCACGGTGTGGATGATCGGGTGCTCGAAATCCTTGTCGACCTTGGCGCGAAGGCGCGAGACATGCACGTCGATGACGTTGGTCTGCGGATCGAAATGATAGTCCCAGACATGCTCCAGCAGCATCGTCCGGGTCACCACCTGGCCGGCATGGCGCATGAGGTATTCGAGCAGGCGGAATTCGCGCGGTTGCAGCACGATCTCCTGTCCGGCCCGGGTGACGCGATGGGACAGGCGGTCGAGTTCGAGATCGCCGACCCGGTAGGCCGTCGCCTCCGCCGCCGCGCCCGAACCGGCCCGGCGCCGGGCCAGCACCTCGGTTCGGGCGAGCAGTTCGGAGAAGGCGTAGGGTTTGGGCAGGTAGTCGTCGCCGCCGGCGCGAAGGCCCTTCACGCGGTCGTCCACCTGGCCCAGGGCAGAGAGGATGAGGACGGAGGTGGTCACCCCCTGCTCGCGCAGGGAGCGGATGAGGGACAGGCCGTCGAGCTTGGGCAGCATGCGATCGACGATGAGCACGTCGTAATCGCCCTCCTGCGCCATGGCGTAGCCATCGAGGCCATCGGAGGCATGGTCCGCGATGTGGCCGGCTTCCCGGAAGGCCTTGACCAGGTACGCGACCGCCTCGCGGTCGTCCTCGATGATGAGCAGACGCATGGGACGGAGTGATAGGGGCTCGCCCGGGATTACGAAACCGCCTTGTCCGGTCACGTTCATGCTGCGCCCTCCGTCCGCGATCGAAGACCGGGACGGTAGGAGCGCAACCGTTGCGCGAGGCTGGCGGCAACATGACGCTTTGGTCATGTGCGGACCTGAAGGCGGATGAGACGGACGGCCGGAGGACGCCGCGTCCTACTGCGGGCGCGGGCCCGGGGCGGAGGCGCCGTCGCGGGCGGACAGCCGCTCGCGGGCCCAGCGGCGCAGCAGATCTTCCTCGTAGCCGAAGCTGCCGGTGGCCGCTGCGCCGCGCGCGCCGAACAGGAAGTTGATGTCGGTCAGGCGCTCCTCGCCGGAAGCGATCCGTCTTTTCCCGCGGCGCAGATCGTAGCGCAGGCGGATGGCGGGCGGCGTCACATCGCTGACCACGCGCAGGCCGGAGGGGATGTTGAGGTCCGGCCGCACGAATCCGGCCCGGTCGATGTCGAGGACGTCGACGACGAGCGTGTCGTCCGGTCCCATCACCCGGAGGGCGGACGCCTCGATGATCCGGCGGATCTCGGCCAACGTTCCGCGCAAGGCCGGTCCCGAACCGTACCGGTCGTCGGCATCGGTGTAGCGCTCCGGTGCCACGAAACGGACCGTGACTCGGGCTTGCGCGGGGGTAGCCGAAGCGGGACCCGCGAGGCTGAGGCTCGGAAGGGCGAGCCCCATGAAACCGAGACCGCCGACGGCAACCAGCATCGCCAGTCTGGCCCGTCCGCCGGCAGCCATCTCAGTATCCCTTCTTCACCTGCGCGAGGGCGCGCGTCAGACCCTCGGCGATCACCTCGCGCTCCGGGGGCGAGGCGTCGCGCGCCACCACGACGAATTCCCGACGCGATTCGAGGGTGAGGCTCTGCATGCCGTACTCCTCGTCCTCGACCCGGGTCAGCTTGGTCCAGAGGGGATTGAAGCGCCATTCCCGCCGCTCGCCACGATGGGTGACGCGGGCGAGCATCACTTCGATCGGGGTGATCACCACTTCCTCGAAGGAGCGTCCGCGCCGGAAGCTGGCCTTCAGGGCGACATACAGGGCGATCATGTCGAGTCCGAAGAACCCGGCCACAGGCCAGAAGCCCGCCCGCACGCAGGCGATCGAGGTCACGAGGGAAACGGCGCAACACAGGCCCATCACGATGCGGAAGCCGTCGGGGCCGAGCGACTGGTGCGGCCGGATGGTGGCCTGGAACACGGGCCGATCCATGCTGTCGGGATCGAGGCCGTCCGGATGCCGGCCGATCCGTGGAACGTGATGATTGCCGCTCGCCATGCAGGGAATATAACGCGCAGATGCCGAGCCGACAGCCGACTAGACCCCGGAAATCATCGATCTCCGCGCGCCTCGCCGCGCCGATCGTCGCAGCGGTACCCGCAACGCCCGAACCGGTGGGACCCGAGACGGTCACGGAGATCTTTTCGCGGTTGCGCGCCGCCAACCCAGAACCGCGGGCGGAATTGGAGTTCCAGAACCCCTTCACCCTGCTGGTAGCCGTGGTGCTCTCGGCGCAGGCGACGGATCGCAGCGTCAACCTCGCCACCGCGCCGCTCTTCGCCATCGCGGACACCCCGGAGGCGATGCTGGCCCTGGGTGAGGAGCGTGTGCGGGACTTCATCCGCACCATCGGGCTGTTCAACACCAAGGCGAAGAACGTGATCGCGCTGTCGCGCCTCCTGGTGGAGCGCCATGGCGGACAGGTGCCCCGCGACCGCGCGGCGCTGGAGGTGCTGCCGGGAGTCGGCACCAAGACCGCGAGCGTCGTGCGCAACGTCGCCTTCGGCGAGGAGACGATCGCGGTGGATACCCACATCTTCCGGGTCTCGAACCGCATCCCCCTGGTGGTCGCGCCCACCACCGACAAGGTCCAGGCCGGACTGGAGGCGATCGTGCCAGCGCCCTACCGGCTGAACGCCCATCATTGGTTGATTCTGTTCGGACGTTACATCTGCAAGGCGCGCAAGCCCGAGTGCTATCGCTGTCCGATCGCCGACCTGTGCCGATTCCCGGCCAAGACACCGGCTCCCTCGGCACCGGCTCCCCCGACGCCATCAGCCTGACGCTCCGATCGGCCGCGCGCGAAAAGCCTCCGATCGCTCGCCCGGCTCTCCCCAGGCGGCATGGGACCCATCCGGCCAACGCGTTGTGCTGCCAGCTTGCTTCGGGTAGTTTGCGCCACGGTCGCGGAGGCTTTCGACGTACGACGTGTCTCTCGGCCCGGCCTCTCTCTCTGGCCGCCACGCCGCGGATTCCGCATCGTTCGCTCGCAAGGAGTCACGGCCCATGGACTTCCTCAAACCACGGTACACGCCTATGAACCGCCGCCGTCGCATCTACGAGGGCAAGGCGAAGGTCCTCTACGAGGGTCCCGAGCCGGGAACGCTCATCCAGCACTTCAAGGATGATGCCACCGCCTTCAACGCGCAGAAGCATGACGTCATCGACGGCAAGGGCGTGCTGAACAACCGGATTTCCGAGTTCGTCTTCCAGCATCTCAACGACATCGGCGTACCCACGCACTTCATCCGCCGCCTCAACATGCGCGAGCAGCTGATCCGCGAAGTCGAGATCATTCCGCTCGAAGTGGTGGTGCGCAACGTCGCCGCCGGCTCGCTCGCCACGCGCCTCGGCCTCGAGGAAGGCACGCAGCTGCCGCGCTCGATCATCGAGTTCTACTACAAGAACGACGCGCTCAACGATCCGATGGTGTCGGAAGAGCACATCACCGCCTTCGGCTGGGCGACGCCCCAGGAGATCGACGACATCATGGCCCTGGCCATCCGGGTCAACGACTTCCTGTCCGGGCTCTTCCTCGGCGTCGGCATCCGTCTGGTCGACTTCAAGATCGAGACCGGCCGCCTGTGGGAAGGCGATATGATGCGCATCGTCGTCGCCGACGAGATCTCCCCGGATTCCTGCCGCCTGTGGGACATCAAGTCGTCGGACAAGCTCGACAAGGACCGTTTCCGCAAGGATCTCGGTGGCCTGATCGAGGCCTATACCGAGGTCGCCAAGCGTCTTGGTATCATGTCCGAGAACGAGAAGGTCCAGACCGGCGGCCCGCGCCTGGTCCAGTAGGCCCGTTCAGCGCGCGCGTATCGGGCCGGCCCCGGGCCAGCCTGGCCGCAGGCGGGCATAGGTGCCGAGATCGGGGTCGAACCCGGGATGATAATGGGGGTCCTGCGCCAGCAGCGGCCCCCATCGCTTTTGAAAGGCCACAACCTCGCGCCCGTGGCGGGCACGCGCAGCGAGCGTCCAGCGCCGGCTCGCAGCCTCGTCGTGCCGCAGCACCGCCCCCGGGACGAACAGGGTGCGATACCCGGCCGCGTTGAGGCGCAGGCACAGGTCGACATCATTGAAATCGACCGCGAAAGCCGCTGAATCGAAGCCCCCGACCGTCGAGAACTTGGCGGCCTCCACGACAAGGCAGGCTGCCGTGACGGCCGAGACCTCGCGCGTCGCCCGCAGGCCCGCGAGGTAGCCGAAGGCATTCCCAGCAAAGAAGCGATGCGCATGCGTGACGAGGCCTCCGGGGCCGAGCAGCACGCCGCCATGCTGAATCCGGCCCTGCCCATCGAGCAGCTTGGCGCCCACCGCCCCCACATCGGGCCGCAGGGCCTCGCGCACGAGGCGTTCGAGCCAGTCCGGATGCAGCGCTTCCACGTCGTTGTTGATGAAGGCGAGAACCCGGCCCCGTGCGGCGCCGGCGGCCGCGTTGTTCATCCCGGCAAAGTCGAAGGGGCCCGGACACGGGATGATCCGGGCCACGCCCCGCGCCGTCAGATCCCGGAAATACCCCAGGGTCTCGGGCTCGCGACTGTCGTTGTCGCAGATGAGGATTTCGAGCCGCGGCCAGTCTGTGCGGTCGATCAGGCTGGTCAGGCAGGTTCGGAGGAGGTCGACGCGGTCGCGAGTCGGCACGATCAGGCTGACCAGGGGATGTGGTTCCGGCAGCGGATGCGACAGCCGCCGGATGCCGTCCGGCTCGATGGTGATCGCGATCGCGTGTCCACCGCTCCGGTCCAGGCTTCGACGCAGGATTGCGGCCTGATCCGGGTCGCCGGCCGGAGGGCTCTCCGCGGGATCGCTTCGGGAGAGGATGCCGGGCAGATGCGCGATGGCTTGGCGCCCGAAATGCCAGGCCGTGCGCAGCACGAGTTCGAAGGCCCCGCTGGCGGCGTCGTCCGGGCCGACGATGGCCGCGAGGGCGCTTCGGCGGATCGCCAGGACCGGTCCGATATAGTCCACGGCCATCAGGTATTCGGGATCGAAGGCAGGGCGCAGCAGCGGCGTCGCGGCACCGGTCACCGGCCCGAGCAGCGCGTCGCCATAGACGAGCTGGATCGTCGGAGCCTGGGCGAAAAGTTCAGTCAGGCGATCGGTCGCTCCCGGCACGAGGGCATGTCCCGGTGCCGTCAGGACAAGGATCGGGGCCGAAGCCGCCGCACGGCCCAGACAAGCCGCGGCACGGCCCGAAGAAGCCGCTGCAAGGCCCGAACTTGCCAAATCTCCCGGGAGGAGAATGGCCACATCCTCGACGTCGGTTCGAGCAAATTCGGTCGCGGTTCCAGCGAGGAGTCGCGCCTGGACGGCCGGCGAAGCCTGGAGCGATCCATGATCGAGGCCGAACAGGGCCGCTCTCGCCTGCTGCGCCCGGACCCGCTTGCCCGCCAACCGTGCGCGCAGAATCGCGACAGCCTCGCGGGGAGATCGCGCGAGGATCGCGGCGGCCCTCAGCCAGCGCACAGGCGCCGCTTCCCGCGCGGCCGTCGCGAAGGCCAGGGCGGGCGACGCCTCGCCCGCCACCGGCCTATTCAAGGTCTTCCCCGAAAGTCGTGAGCGACAAGGCCGGATGGTAATAGGGGTCGTGCCGGATGGTCCCGCCCCAGCGCGCGACGAAGCGCTCGGCCTCCTGCTCGAAGCGGAGCCGGGCCGCGCCGATCGCTGGGCCACGACTGGTCGATTCGAGGTGGGCCATGACGGCACGGGGCGTCCAGATCGTGCGGTAGCCGGCGGCGGCGAGGCGCAGGCACACATCGACATCGTTGAAGTCGATGGCGAAGGTCTCCGCATCGAGGCCACCGACGGCGTCGAACTTGTACCGCTCGACGGCGAGGCAGGCGGCGGTCACGGCGGAGACCTCATGAGCCACCCGCTTTCGGCCGAGGACGCCCGGACTGGCCGCCGGACGGCGACGCAGGATGTGGCCGGCCCTGCCTCCGAGACCGACCACGACGCCGGCATGCTGCAGGGTTCCGTCCGCGTAGAGCAGCTTGGCACCGACCGCGCCGATCTCGGGCCGGCAGGCCTGCCGCACCAGAACCTCCAGCCAATCCTCACGCAGCACCGCCACGTCGTTGTTGAGGAGGACGACCACCGATCCGCGCGCAGCGGCCACGCCGGCATTGATCATCGCCGAGAAGTTGAAGGGGCCGGGATGGGACAGGATGCGGACGCGCGAATCCTGCTTCAGGCCGTCGTAATGGGCGAGGACGGCGGGATCGACGGAGCCGTTGTCGACGATGACCAGTTCGATCGCCGGGTAGGCCGTCCCGTTGAGCACTCCATCCGCCGCGACCCGGATGAGATTGAGACGATCCCGCGACGGGATGATCACGCTGGCCAGGGGTGGCGGCTCCGGCAGGGCCCAGAGGAGGTCGAAGCCGCGTGGATGGGCCTCGACCCGCGCCGGGATGCGGTGCGTGTCGAGATACCTCTGAAGAACGGCGGCGTGGCGTTGCCCGGCATCCGAGTCGGGCACCTCTCCCTGCGAGAGGATTCGCGGCACATGCGAGACCCGCGCACAGGAGACCGCGCCGGTGGCGTTCAGAGCCAGGCGGAGGGGGAACGTGTCCTGAGCGTCCAGGGGCAGGGCCTGCAGGCTTTCCAGCAACGCGCCGGCATAGAGCGTGGGTGTGCCCATATAGGCGGTGGTGAGGGCGAGATCGGGACTCCAGTCCGGCTTCAGTCGCGCGCTCTCGGGCGTCCCGGCTCCGATGCAAGCGTCGGCATAGATCATCTCCGACGCCGGCGCGTCCGACAGGGTGCGGACCAGGATCGCGAGAGCGTCGGGATCGAGCCTGTCACCGGGAGTCAGCAGGGCCGCCACCTCGGCCCGCCCGACGAGATCGCCGAAACACCCGGCGGTCGGCCACCGGCCCTCTACGATGCGGGCATCGGCGGGGATCGGATCGGCGCCCGCGTGATCCCAGGCCACGTGAAGGCGCCAGGCGGAAAACCGCTGGGCCTGGAGGCTGCGTATCGTTTCGGCGACCCGTTCGCCTTCCTCGCGCCGGGCCGGAAGGATCAGTTGCAGCGTGGGGCCTGCCGGAACGGGGCCGCGATCGGCGCGCGTTCGGTCCCTCGCCCAGGCATCGAAGGCTCCGCGCGGCGTGACGGCGCAGCTGCCGCGCAGGATGTCGCGATAGCGCCGCTCGTGGCGCCTCAGGCGGTTATAGCCTGCCGCGATGGCGCGCAGGGGCCGCTTGCGCAGGCACTCGCCGAACAGGCTCGCCTCGGAGCGTAGGCCGACCCGTTCCAGCTCGAAGCCGCGCCCATCGATGGCGAGGTCCACCGCCGCGCAATCGGCCGGCAGGTAGCCAAGCCAGACGGCTGCGCCCTGGACCGGTGCCGGCAGCACGAAGGTTTCACGGCGGCCGTCGTCACGGGTGAGGCGCAGAAGCGGGCGCAGCGGCCGGGGCACCGGGTCGCCGCGGTAGGTCAGCACGATCCAGCGTCCGCGCGCCGGCGCCGAGAGGCCGAGACGCCGGTCGAAGACGGGATCCTGCGTGGGATCGAGAGTGAAGGCGACGGAGCGACCCAATTCGGTCAGGACATCCCCCGCACGCGTTCATTCTTCACTCTGCCGCGTCCTTGTCAGGCGTGGCGACGCGGTCTTCGGACGTCGCGGCGGCGACGGGAGGCTTTCTCTTGCGGGGTGCCGCACGCTGCGGTGCGGCACCGAGCCTGACCTCGATGTCGTAGTCGCGCGCCAGGGCGGCCGGAACCGTGAGGTTGTCCTCGACGAAGGAGAACAGCCCCTGCGCCTCCCCAGGCGATACCGTCACCGACACCCGGTGAACGCGCGACGTCACCGTCTTGTCCCCCGCCTTGATGGCGATGGTGACAGGCGCATCGAAGCGACCGGGCTTGCCCAGCGGGCCGAGCAGTACGTGCCCCTCGACCCCGACCTTGACCGAGATCGATCCGTCCTGGAGCCTCGCACATTCGCGGGCGAGGCGCCCGAGCGTTACCTGATGGCGAAGGCTCGCACTGTCGCCGCTGCGGCCGCCATAGGCCTGGGTCGCCGCGCCGCCCTCCGGCACCGCCACCGTGGGGCAGTAGGGTGGGTCGCTGTCGTCCGGCTGAGACGGCGGCACGGTGGTCCCGCCGTACTTGAACATGTTGGTGAAGATGTTGCCCTCTTCCGCCGGAGCCTTGTCGGCGCCGACGAGGCTCGCCGCCAGAGCGGCCGCCAGGAGGAGCCCGAGACGCTGCCCGCCCGCGCGTCGGCTTTTATCCATGCGTCTGCTCAGATCCATTGCCCAGATCCAACTTGATTGCCCGGCACGCTTTCCGAATCCAACCGGCATCGCACGCCCGACCCCTGTGAAGCGCATCACTTCAGGCTGTCGAAGCCCTGGCCGAAGCCCTTCATCGAGAGCGGGATGCCGACACCCTCCTCGGGCGTCTGGAAGACGATGAAGGTCGCCTGCGCGCCAGCGCTGAACTGCTTGATCAAGCCGTCATCCATCACGACTTCGGCGACGCAGCCGGTGGTCAGGCAGCGCACGAAGCCGGCCCGGCCCACATCCGTCTTGTCGATCTTCAGCCCGAGACCGGACGGCAGCAGGACCCCGAGCGGGGCGACGACGCGCAGAAGGTAGCCGCGATTGTCGGCCGTCTTCAGCACGATGACCACGAGGGTCAGGTTCGGCCGATCCTCGGCCGCGAGATACTGCACCAGGGCACATTGCTCGGCCTTCGCGCCGGCCGGCGTCTCGCAGCGCAACTGCCAATCGCCGAAGGTGTTTCGGACCATGCCCTGGGCGGAGGCACCCTGCGGGGCGAAGACGACGATCAGCATCGCCGCGCCAAGCGCGCCTGCCGCGACACCCCGGGCGACCAGGCCGCGTGCGCGCTGCACCATTCCACGAAACCCCACGCGTCGACCCTTTCGTCTGGCCCGATGCCCCGCGAGCCGTTAACCGAAAACACGGGTGTTCCGACCATGCTGGGCCATTGCCTGTCAAGCGAAGGCCGGCCCACGGGAACCGACTATCGCGCCGCGCGTACAGCCTCTAGTGCTGACCGCCACGCTTGACCGCCAAGCTTGCTCGCCAACGGACGAATCCATGCGACTGCGCGCCCCACTCCTGTTCGCCACTCTTGCCTTCGCCGGACCGGCCGTCGCCGAGCCGTTGCCCGTAGGCGAGACGACCTACATCGAACGCTCGCTGAACCGGGACGGTCCGCTGGTGATCGAGCACCGGCCGATCGCCCGGACGCCGGGCGGACGCCGGGCCGGAAACGCCGCCGAGCTGGCGGGCTTCTGCCGGGACGGCGGCATCATCCGCAGACGGGACGAATTCGGCCAGCCGGTGATCCTGCGCCAGCGCGAGGTTTGCGATAACGTCGCGCCGCGCACCCTCAACCCCGGCGACGTCGATCCCCGCCCCACCTGGCCGGCCGAGCAGGTCGTTCGCGGCCGCGTCCTGCGCGCAAGAGGCTGAGGCTTGCGGCTGCCTCAGCCGTAACGGTGGAGGGTGGCTCCGTTGCGCTTCAGCCAGCGCTCGGCTTCGTCCACGTGCGGGCAGAGTGATCCGACGAGGGTCCAGAACCGTGCCGAGTGATTCATCTCGCGCAGGTGACCCATCTCGTGCGCCACGAGGTAATCGAGCACCAGCGGCGGCGCCAGGATGAGCCGCCAGGAGAAGTTGAGTTCGCCCCGGGCCGTGCAGGAGCCCCAGCGGCTCCTGGTATCCCGCAGGGTGATGCGCGTCGGCCCCTGCCCGAGGGCCTCGGTATACCGGGCGACGGCCTCGGTGAGGTCGCGCCGGGCTTCCCGTTGCAGGAAATCCCCGACCCGTCGCCCGATATGCGGCGCGTCGCAGGCCACGGACAGCACAGGCTCACCGCCGGCATGCTCCAGGCGGGTAATGCCGCTGCGTTGGTCGCGATGGACGATCCGATGCGGGACGCCGCGGACTGGAAGCACCGCGTCGGGCGTGAAGGCCACCTTCTCGGGCATCCGGGCGAGGCGTGCGGCGATCCAGCCGCCGTGGCTGACCGCGAAGGTCCGGGCGACGCCGACCGACGTCCGGGTCGGCAGGGTCATCACCACCTCGCCGGTGGCGCTGGAGACGCGCAGGGTCAGGCGGCGGGCCGTCGGCCGACGCCGCAGCAGGACACGCAGGCTCTCGCCCTCGTGTACGATGTCGAGGTGATCCGGGTCCGCCCCGCGCAGCAACGCCAATCGCATGACGCCAGCTTAACCGCTGTCGCGGGCCTCCGCCATCGATCCGCGCACCGCAATCCTCAGCTCTGAGCTTCGGGGCCCGCTCCGTCGATTGCCGCGCCGTTCCCGTCCGCGGCGCCCGCGGATCGCCCCATATCCCGGATGAAGGCTGCGATCCGCGGGGCGATGATGGTGCGGTAGCGCGAGCCGTTGAAGACGCCGTAATGCCCGACGCCCGTCTGCAGGTGATAGGCCTTGCGTTCCGGCGGCAGGTTCGGCGTCAGGTCGAGGGCGGCCTGGGTCTGGCCGACGCCCGAAATATCGTCGTTCTCGCCCTCGATGCAGAGGATGGCGCAGCTGCGCACGGCGCCGAGATCGACCCGCGTGCCGCGATGGATCATCGTCCCCTTCGGCAGGGCATGGTCGACGAACACCGTCTTGACGGTCTGGAGATAGAATTCGGCCGTGAGGTCCATCACAGCGAGGTATTCGTCGTAGAACTCGCGATGCCTTTCGGCCGAATCGCCATCACCGGTGACGAGATGGTCGAACATCTCCGCATGGGCGTTGACGTGGCGGTCGAAGTTCATCGCCATGAAGCCCGAGAGCTGGAAGAATCCCGGATAGACGCTGCGCCAGACGCCCGGATAGGCGGCTGGAACCGTCGTGATGCAGTTCCGCTCGAACCACGCGGTGCCGCGCTCCTGGGCCAGGCAGTTCACGGCGGTGGGCGAGCGCCGGGTGTCGATGGGGCCGCCCATCAGGGTCATCGAATCCGGCACCGGAGCGTGGCCCTGCGCCTCCATCACCGCGATGGCGGCGAGCACCGGCACGGCCGGCTGGCATACGGCCATCACGTGCAGGCTCGGCCCGAGGTCGCGGAACAGGTCGATGAGATAGTCGATGTAGGTGTCGAGATCGAAGCGCCCGGCGGCGAGCGGCACCATGCGGGCATCGGTCCAATCGGTGATGAAGACCTGATGATGCGGCAGCAACGCCTCGACGGTGCCGCGCAGGAGCGTGGCATAGTGGCCCGACATTGGCGCCACGATCAGCAGCTTGGGCTGCGGCTCGGCGGATCCGCGGACGAAGCCGCGATCGAAGGTGACGACGCGGCAGAATGGGCGCTCCCACACCACGCGCTCGCTCACCGGCACCGACACGCCATCGATGATGGTGCCGGTGAAACCGAAGCGCGGTTTGCCGTAGCGCCGTGTGACGCGTTCGAACATCTCGCAAGCGGCCGCCATAGAGCGCGCATAGGGCGAATAGGCCAGCGGGTTGGCCGGATTCTGCAGGCTGTGCCGCGCCATGTCGGCGGCCAGACGCGCCGGCGCCGTCATGAGTCGGGCCGCTTCGTACCAGAAATAGGACAGGTTCATGATCTGCTCCCCCGCCTTCGGGCCGCGCGTCTTACGAGCCTTCCATGGGCCGAAGTGCGCCGCCCGGCTCGTCCGCGATTCGCTCGGCGCCGATCCACCCGGTCCGAACTAGCGCAAATGCCCGGTCGACAAGAGCGATCTGCTGACCCCAGAGGGATAGACGCGAGACAACCCGGCCCTATCGTTCTTCTGACATGATCGACATGAGCACCAACGGCTTCGTCCGTGACGCCAGGCATCTGCGTCTCGATACTTTCGTCCGGCTGCGATGGCTCGCCATTACCGGGCAGAGTGCGGCGGTGGTCGGAGCGCAGTTCGGCCTCGGCCTGCCGCTTCCGTTCGGCTGGTGCTTCCTGGTCATCGCCACCTCGTCCTGGCTCAATCTCGCGCTCCGCATCCGGTTTCCGGCGAGCTATCGCCTCAGCGACGATTCGGCGGCCCTGCTCCTGGCCTTCGACATCGTTCAGCTCGCCGCCCTGCTGTTCCTCACCGGCGGGCTGCAGAACCCCTTCTCGCTTCTGTTCCTCGCTCCC
This sequence comes from Methylobacterium sp. 37f, assembly GCF_023093475.1. Classification (NCBI taxonomy): domain Bacteria; kingdom Pseudomonadati; phylum Pseudomonadota; class Alphaproteobacteria; order Hyphomicrobiales; family Methylobacteriaceae; genus Methylobacterium; species Methylobacterium sp. 37f. The sequence goes on along the minus strand of NZ_JAGHKN010000015.1, from coordinate 88,839 downwards.
GTCCTGATCTCGGCGACGGCGCTGCCACCGGAGCGGACGCTGGCGCTCGGCCTGCTGGCCATCGGCCTCGCCACCCTGCTGGCGCTGGTCCACCGCCCCCTGCCCTGGTTCGCCGACGGCCGGCTCGAACTGCCGTTCCTCTACATCTCGGGCATCTGGACCGCGATCCTGCTCGGAACCGCCTTCACGGGCGTCTATGCCTGGAAGGTGGCGGAGGAGACGCGCCAGCTCGCCCAGGCACTCGCCGCCACCGAGTTGGTCCTGGCGCGCGAGCAGCACCTGTCGCAGCTCGACGGCCTGGCGGCGGCGGCGGCCCACGAACTGGGAACGCCCCTGGGGACCATCATGGTGGTGACCAAGGAGCTGACGCGCCAATTGGCCACGACCGCCAGCCCGGCGGTCCGCGAGGATCTGGCGTTGCTGCGCGATCAGGTCGATCGCTGCCGCGGCATCCTCTCCAAGCTGACGTCCCTCGACAGCGACGAGACCGGTATTCTGCAGACGGTGAGCCTGAGCCACCTCGTCGAAGAGCTCGTGGAGCCTCAGCGCGCCATGGGGATCATTCTCGACGTCTCGAATCAGGGCGAAGGCCCGGAGCCGGCCTGCCGACGCAACCCCGGCGTGATGTTCGGACTCGCCAACATCGTCGACAACGCGGTCGACTTCGCCACATCGCGGGTGATCATCGAGGCGCGCTGGACCCTCGAACGGGTCTGGCTCGAGATCCGCGATGACGGACCGGGCTTCTCCAGCGAGGTTCTGCTGCGGGCGGGCGAGCCTTACGTGACCACCCGCAGCCCGGATCGGTCGCGCAGCCCGGACAGTACGGGTGCGGGGCTCGGCCTCGGACTTTTCATCGCCAAGACACTGATCGAACGCTCGGGCGCGCAGTTGACGTTGTCGAACGTCTCGCAACACGAGGCGACTGGCGCAGTCGTCCGCATCAGCTGGGCCCGCCACATCTTCGAGCGGGACGCCATCGCGCTGCATCATGCGCAATTGAATCGTGGGCAACCCCTAACCGAAACCGGTGCGACACCTATATAAACGTCAGATTAAAACCCGATCGCAATTGGTTCAGGACAGACGGAGGAGCGTCGGATGCTGACGCATACCGGAACAGCGGCGCCGAGTGCCGATATCGCGCAGCTTGCCGACAACGATCCCTTGGCGGCCTTTACGGACCGCACGCTGTTGATCGTCGATGACGACAAGCCCTTTTCCACGCGCCTCGCCCGCGCCATGGAGATGCGCGGCTACGAAGTCCAGGTAGCCGAGAGCGTCGCCGAAGGCGTGTCTTTCGTCGACGTTCGCCCGCCAGCCTTCGCGGTGATCGACATGCGCCTGGGCGACGGCAACGGGCTCGACGTGATCGCGCGCCTGAAGGAGCGTCGCCCGGAAGCGCGCGGCGTCATTCTCACCGGCTACGGCAATATCGCAACCGCGGTGACCGCGGTGAAGCTCGGTGCGTTCGACTACCTCGCTAAGCCCGCCGATGCCGACGAAATCCATGGAACGCTGATGGCACAGCCGGGGGAACGGGCCGATCCGCCCGAGAATCCGATGTCGGCCGACCGGGTGCGGTGGGAGCACATCCAGCGAGTCTACGAACTCTGCGGACGGAACGTTTCCGAAACGGCACGCCGGCTCAACATGCATCGTCGTACGCTTCAGCGCATCCTGGCCAAGCGCGCGCCGCGCTGAACATTGCTGCTCGTAAGACCCGAAGGGTCAACAGGGGCGACGTTGCGCGACCAGCCCGGTTCGCGCTACGTCGCCCTTTCTGATGGGAGCGCCGAGTCTCTTGGCGTGACGCCCGCAACGGGACAGACAGCTTTGAACACGCGCAACCTCATCACCATTCTCAGCATGATGGTGCTCGTCGGCACGGAAGTGTTCGCGGTCGCCATCGCGGCGGGCTGGGCCCTGGCCGGCATGTTCGATCTCGGCGAGACCGTGGGGCATGTCCTGATGGCGGTGTTCAGCCTGTTCGCCGCCTGGGTGATGCTGCAGCTCTGGCGCCGCGCCACCACCATCGAGCCCCTTCGGGATCGCAAATCGGCGACGCGCTGAACCGATCCGTTTGCTTCGACGACCCTGAACGGCCCCTCCGGGGCCGTTTCGCGTTGCCTGTCCGGCATTTCCCGATTATCGGCAGGGTGCCCCGACACGAGATGAGTTCGACCCCATGAAAGCACGCATCATCGTCACCCTGAAGACCGGCGTGCTGGACCCGCAGGGCAAGGCGATCGAGGCGGCGCTGACCTCGTTCGGTCTCGCCGGTATCGATAGCGTGCGCCAGGGCAAGGTCTTCGACATCGAGATCGCGGGTGACGACCGTGCGGCAGCCGAGGCGACGTTGAAGAGCGCTTGCGAAAAGCTGCTCGCCAACACCGTCGTCGAGAACTACGCCATCGAGATCGCCTGATGCGCGCCGCCATCATCGTCTTCCCGGGTTCCAACCGCGATGCGGACGTGTCCCGGGCCCTCACCCAGGCCGGCGCCGACGTCGTCAAGGTCTGGCACGCCGACACGGAGCTGCCGGCTGGAACCGATCTGGCGGTGCTGCCGGGCGGCTTCTCCTATGGCGATTATCTGCGCTGCGGCGCCATTGCGGGCCGCGCGGCCGCGATGGATGCGGTCCGCGCCCATGCGGCCCGCGGCGGCCTCGTGCTCGGCATCTGCAACGGCTTCCAGATCCTGTGCGAATCGGGGCTTCTCCCGGGCGTCCTGATGCGCAACGTCGACCGGCGCTTCATCTGCCACCGCCAGCTTCTGCGGGTCGAGCGCGCCGATACCCGCTTCACCTCGGCCTATACCAAGGACCAGGTCATCGACGTCTGCGTCGCCCACGGCGAGGGCAACTACTTTGCCGATCCGGACACGATCGCCCGCCTCGAGGGTGAGGGCCGGGTCGCTTTCCGCTACAGCGACGCCGCCGGAAACCTGACAGTGGATGCCAACCGCAACGGTTCGCTGAATTCGATCGCGGGCATCTATTCCGAGCAGCTCAACGTGCTCGGGCTGATGCCGCATCCGGAGAACTTCGTGGAAGGTCTCGTGGGTGGAACCGACGGGCGAGGCCTCTTCGCCAGCTTGGCGGCTTAGCCCGCGTCATCCTGCAGCCCTTCCGAGAGCGACCGCCCAGGATACCGGGCGGTCTCTCGGGCTCGATTCAAGAGCGATGGGGCGCTCCCGCTCGATTCGGATAAATCACCCCCTGGCATTGAGGGTGAAACACAGCCGTTTCAGTGCCCGTCGAATTCCATTAGGGTTCGCACCGGGACGTCGAGATCGCGCAGCTTCTGCGCGCCGCCGATATCCGGCAGGTCGATGACGAAGCAGGCCGCTACGACCTCGGCCCCGATCTGGCGCAGCAGGTTCACCGCAGCGCAGGCCGTGCCGCCCGTGGCGATGAGATCGTCCACCAGCAACACCCGATCGCCCGGCTTGATGGCGTCGACGTGGATTTCCATCTCGTCAGTCCCGTATTCGAGCGCGTAGGCGATCGACACGGTGGTGTGCGGGAGCTTACCCTTCTTGCGGATTGGCACGAAGCCGGATGACAGCTGGTGCGCCACGGCCCCGCCAAGGATGAAACCCCGGGCCTCGATTCCGGCCACCTGATCGATCCGGCCGCCGGCGAAGGGATGGACGAGCGCATCGACCGCGCGCCGGAAGGCCCGCGGATCGCTCAGCAGCGTGGTAATGTCCCGGAACACGATCCCGGGCTTCGGATAGTCCGGGATCGAGCGGATCGAATCCTTCAACGCGATATGGCGGCGGGGTTCCATGCGAGCGGCCTTTGTCGAGGAGGTGGGAAGCGCGACGGGACGGTGCTCTCAGGCGTTGGCACGTCGCAGGAGCTTCACGAGTTCGCCATGCAGGGTTTCGTTGCCGCAGGCGACGGAGCGGGCGGCCAGCGGCTCGGCGCCGCCATCCGCGCTGGTGACGAACCCGCCGGCCTCGCGCACCAGGATGATCCCGGCTGCGAAGTCCCAGGTCTGCAGATCGCGTTCCCAGTACAGATCGGACCGGCCGCAGGCGACGTAGGCCATGTCGAGGGCCGCCGAACCGAAGCGGCGGGCGCCGCCGGTCACCGCCATCACCGCCGCGACCTCGCGCAGGAGCTTCGGGTGATCCCCCCGGCCCAGATAGGGCGAGCCGTAGGCCACCAGGGCGTCGGCCATGTCGATCCGCCCGGAGACGCGCAGGCGCCGATTGTTCAGGTAGGCGCCCTTGCCGCGCTCCGCCACGAACAGCTCGTCCTTGGCCGGATCATAGATCACACCGGCCACGATCTGACCCTCGCGCTCCAGGCCCACCGAAATCGCGAAATGCGGGATGCCGTGCAGGAAGTTGGTGGTGCCGTCGAGCGGATCGACGTGCCAGGTGTGGCTCTTGTCGGCACCCTCGATGTTGCCGGTCTCCTCCAGGATCAGTCCGTAGCCGGGGCGCGCCTTCATCAGCGCATCCTTCAAGACTTCTTCGGCCTTGCGGTCGGCCGCCGACACGAAGTTTCCCGGGCCCTTGCGCGAGACCTGAAGGTTCTCGATCTCGCCATAGTCGCGCTTGAGGCCACGGGCTGCCTTGCGGACGGCGTCGACCATCACGGTCATGAGGGGTGAGCTGATCATCGATCTGCAGGTCCAAGTCGGTTCAAAGAACGTCGATGCCCGGACCGTGGGTACGAAGACCCTGCAATCCGGAAGATTTCGCGCGGCCATAGCACGTTTGCGCGCGGACTCACCCCCCGGTCATGGCGGGGGCGTCCTCCGGGTGAAGCTAGTTCACCCTGGCGCGCTCGGCGGCGAGGGCTTCCGCCCGGCTGCGCTCGGCCGCATCCAGCGTCTTCAGGTTGTCGTCGAGCCAGGGGTCCGAGAGTCCCTGCGCGGAGGCCGCGAGGTTCCAGGCCGCCGCCTCGACCAGGTTCTTCTGGACGCCGCGCCCGACCACGAACAGCCGGGAAATCCGGTTCTGCGCGATGGCGTTGCCCCGCGCCGCCGCGTGCTGGAAGTAGCGTGCGGCCCGACCCTCGTCCTTGGGCAGACCGATGCCATTGAAGAGCAGGATGGCGAACTCGACCTCGCCGGCGAGATCGCCGTTATCGGCGGCCCGGCGGAACCATTCGGCCGCCTGGGTCGGGTCTTTCGGGACACCGCGGCCCTGGAGGTAGAGAACGCCGAGATCGTGTTGGGCCGCGCCGATCTCGCCCTCGGCGGCCTTGCGGAACAGCGTGGCAGCCCGGGCCTGATCGGGTTCCGTCCCGGTCCCCAGAAGGATCAGGGCGAGGTTATAGGCCGCCGTGGTGTCACCCTTGTCGGCGGCCTTCTCCAGCCATTGCCGCCCGGCCTTCAGATCCTTGGCACCGCCGCGCCCATCGATCGACATCAGACCGAGGGAGGCCATGGCGTGGACATCGCCCTGTGCCGCTGCCAGGCGATACCACTCGGCCGCCTTTACGGGGTCCTGCTTCAGGCCGAGGCCCTGGTTGTAGAGTTCGCCCAAGAGCGTCATCGCCGCCGCGTCCTTAGGGTCGGCGGCGATCCGCTTCGTCGCCTCGCGGAAGGCCGTGGTGTACTGCCCGCGCTGGTAGGCACCGAAGGCGGTATCCACCGGCTTGTCGCTCGGCTTGGACGTGAACGGCACCACCCGAGCGGCGTTCGGCGAGTAGGGCGTCGGCAATTCCTTGAGGGGCGCCGTGAAAATCTCGCGCGTCGCGGGCTTGGCCGCTTCGGGCGAGAGTGAGGACGCGGCGCGGACCTCGGAGCCGCAGAGCGCCAGGGCCAGGAAGCCGAGCGCCAGCCTCACGAGGCGGCGTCCCGCGCTGCCGCTGCGATCCGCGCCTGACCGACCGCGGCCTGGATCGCGGTCACGTCGGCCTGGTCGCCGATCCAGAGCGCGCTCTCGAGACCGAGAAATTCGGCTCCGGTCTCGAGAATGGGGCCGACCTCGTCCTGCGTATGCGCGACGGCGATGCAGGGCGTCTCGAAGATCTCGGTCCACCAGCTCGCACGCTCGATGACCGTCGCGGCTTCGGGTGCGATTCCATCGGCGTAGAGACCGCCGAACATCACGTAGTCGACGCCGGCCTCACCGGCCTCCATCGCGGCGTGCTTCTGTTCGTGGCCGCCCGCGCCGAGGATGCGTCCATCGGCGAGGCGCTCGCGCAGGTCGCGCAAATCGCCGTCCCGCGCCTTGTCGAGATGCACGCCGTCCGCCCCGCCGCGCGCCGAGACGCTGACGAGATCGCCGGCAAAGCCCGTGCAGGCCACCACCACGGCGGCCCCGGCTTCCTGCGCCACGGGCGCCAGACGCTTCACCAGATTGACGAGGCTGCGCTCGTCGGCGGGGGCGAGTCGCAGCAGGACGGCCGCGACATCGCCGGCCGCGCAGGCCGCCGTGATCGCGGCGGCGAGCGCGTCGGCGTCACCGGCCTCGACCCGGTGCGGGCTGAGCAGGGCGAGGCGGGTGCGGGGTTCCGACATCGAGGGTCCTTTCGCGGGCCTCAGCCCGCCGCCCCGATCTTCGGATCGAGGGAGCCGTTGGCGTAGCGCTTGGCCATGGTCGCCACGGAGACCGGACGGATTTTCGAGCCCTGTCCGGCGGTGCCGAATTCCTCGAAGCGCTGGCGGCACAGCTTCGTCATCGCCTCCATGGCGGGCTTCAGGTACTTGCGCGGGTCGAACTCCGCCTTGTTCTCGGCCAGGATCTTCCGGATCTGGCCCGTCATCGCCATGCGGTTGTCGGTGTCGATGTTGATCTTGCGCACGCCGTGCTTGATCCCGCGCTGGATCTCCTCGACCGGCACGCCCCAGGTCGGCTTCATCTCGCCGCCGTACTGGTTGATGATGTCCTGCAGGTCCTGTGGCACCGACGAGGAGCCGTGCATCACGAGGTGGGTCGTCGGCAGCCGGCGATGGATCTCCTCGATCACGTTCATGGCCAGCACGTCGCCATCGGGCTTCCGAGTGAACTTGTAGGCCCCGTGCGAGGTGCCCATCGCCACCGCGAGGGCGTCGACCTTGGTGGCTTCGACGAACTTCACCGCCTCGTCCGGATCGGTCAGGAGCTGGTCGTGGCTGAGCACGCCTTCTGCGCCGTGGCCGTCCTCGGCCTCACCCTGCCCGCTCTCGAGCGAGCCGAGCACGCCGAGCTCACCTTCCACCGAGACGCCGGCCCAGTGGGCCATCTTGGTGACGTTGCGGGTGATCTCGACGTTGTAGTTGTAATCCGCCGGAGTCTTGCCGTCCGCCTTCAGCGACCCGTCCATCATCACCGAGGTGAAGCCGTACTGGATCGCCGTGGCGCAGGTTGCTTCGTCGCTGCCGTGGTCAAGATGCATGCAGACGGGAATGTGAGGGTAGATCTCAACCAGACCGTCGATCAGCTTGGCCAGCACGATGTCGTTGGCATAGGCGCGCGCGCCCTTGCTCGCCTGGAGGATGACGGGCGAATCCGTGGCATCCGCCGCCGCCATGATGGCGAGCCCCTGCTCCATGTTGTTCAGGTTGAACGCCGGCACACCGTATTCGTGCTCGGCGGCATGGTCCAGGAGCTGCCTCAGGGTGATGCGGGCCATGGATTTCTCCTCAGATACGATCGCCGCCGAGGCGATCCGTCAATTATTGCACCGAAGCGCACGGTCATTCGAATTTAGTTCGTCTTTTCGGACCTTTGGCGATCCGTTGCAACTCTCGCGGGACAGCAATCCGGGGAGGCAGCCCTGCGTCTAGGAGCCTCGTCCACCCGCGCCCGGTCTGCCGGGCGCCGTTCGCTCAGGCCTTCGCGCGAAGGGCCTCGACGCCCGGCAGGGCCTTGCCCTCCAGCCATTCGAGGAAGGCGCCGCCGGCGGTGGAAACGTAGGAGAAGGTCTCGCCCACACCCGCGTGGTTGAGGGCCGCGACCGTATCGCCGCCGCCCGCCACCGAAACGAGCTTCCCGGCCTTCGTGCGCTCGGCCGCGTGCCGGGCGGCTGCGACCGTCGCAGCGTCGAAGGGCGTCAACTCAAAGGCACCGAGCGGCCCGTTCCAGACCAAAGTCGCGGCCTCGTCGATGGCCGCGTTGATCTCGGCGACCGAGGCCGGGCCGGCATCCAGGATCATGCCACTCGCCGGCACGGCATCCACCGGAACGGTCTCATGAGCGGCATTCGCCTTGAACTCGGAGGCCGAGACGGCATCGACGGGCAGGATGATCCGGCACTGGGCCGCCTTCGCCGCCTCGATGATGCGCAGGGCGGTATCGGCGAGGTCCTTCTCGCACAGGGACTTGCCGACGGATTTGCCCTGCGCGTGCAGGAAGGTGTTGGCCATGCCGCCGCCGATGACCAGCATGTCGACCTTGGCGACGAGGTTCTGCAACAGATCGATCTTGGAGGAGACCTTGGCTCCGCCGACCAGCGCGATCACCGGGCGGGTCGGCGCTTCCAGGCCCTTGGTCAGCGCTTCGAGCTCCGCCTGCATGAGGCGACCGGCATAAGCGGGCAGCAGATGGGCCAGACCTTCGGTGGAGGCATGGGCACGATGCGCGGCCGAGAACGCCTCGTTCACATAGAGATCGCCGTTGGCGGCTAGCTGCTCGGTGAAGGCCCGGTCGTTCTTCTCTTCACCGGCATGAAACCGGGTGTTCTCGAGCAGCACGACCTCGCCGTCCTTCAGGCGAGAGACCGCCTCGGCGGCAACTGGACCGACGCAATCCTCGGCGAAGGCGACGGGGCGACCAAGCTTTCGACTCAGGGTCTCGACCACCGGCTTCAGGGATTCGGAGGCCACCGGCTTGCCCTTTGGGCGACCGAAATGCGCCAGCAGCACCACACGACCGCCCTTGCCGGCGATGTCCTCGATGGTGGGTACGATCCGCTCGATACGGGTGGCATCGGTGACCCGCCCGGCCTCCATCGGCACGTTCAGGTCCACGCGCAGGAGCACGCGCTTGCCCTGAAGCGGGCCGGCATCGTCGAGGGTGCGGAAAGCGGTCATCGGGGCCTGAGCGTTGGAAGGATCGGAGCGGGATGCGGTCAGCGCGGGGGCAGCAGAGCGTCGAGGTGGAAGCGCTGCGCCGCGATGGTGAGCGCCACCGTGAGCACAGCGGTGATCACGGCAGTCAACACCAAGGCGCCGGAGCCGGGCAGGCCGCGCGTGCGGTCGGCGATGGCGCGCACTTCGCTACGCAGGGCCGAGAGATCGCTCTGCCGGGCTGCCTCGTTCATGCGGCCGGCTGCGCCCTCGACCTTCTCCTCGACCCGCGAGAGCAGGGCCTCGGAGCGGGCGTACTTGTCCTCGATCCGGGCACACTTGTCCTCGATCCGGGCAAGTTGGTCGCCGCCGGGCGCGCCGTTCTGGGCCGGCAGGGGTTCCGCCTTGCCGACCACCACGGGCGGGGTCGCGCCCGGGCCGGTCGCCGCCGTCGAGGGCGGCGACGCTGGGTTACCTGGGAGGAAGTCGCGTCCGGTAGGGGAAGTCTCTGTCATGTCAGGAACACCAGCCTGTAGCGCGCTTGCCTGGAACTGCGCCGGATCGTCCGTAACGGGCGATCCGGCACACGATGGCGTGGCTCAGAGCAGCTTGCCCATGGCCACAGCCGTGTCGGCCATGCGGTTCGAGAAGCCCCACTCGTTGTCGTACCAGGACAGGATGCGCACGAAGGTGCCGTCCATGACCTTGGTCTGGTCGAGGTGGAAGGTCGACGAGTGGGGATCGTGGTTGAAGTCGATCGAGACGTTGGGCTGATCGGTATAGGCGAGCACGCCCTTCAGCGGACCATCGGCAGCGGCCCGGATCGCGTTGTTGATCTCTTCGACCGTGGTCTGGCGCTTGGCCGTGAACACGAGGTCGACGGCCGAGACGTTCGGGGTCGGCACGCGGATCGAGGTCCCGTCGAGCTTGCCCTTCAACTCCGGCAGCACCAGGCCGACGGCCTTGGCAGCCCCCGTGGAGGTCGGGATCATCGAGAGCGCGGCGGCACGGGCCCGGTAGAGGTCCTTGTGCATCTGATCCAGCGAGGGCTGGTCGTTGGTGTAGGAGTGGATCGTCGTCATGAAACCGCGCTCGATCCCGACGAGATCGTTCAGCACCTTGGCCACCGGTACGAGGCAGTTGGTGGTGCAGGACGCGTTGGAGATGACGTGGTGGTCGGCGGTCAGCTGGTCGTGATTGACGCCGTACACCACCGTCAGGTCGGCGCCATCGGCGGGGGCCGAGACGATGACGCGCTTCGCACCGGCGTCGAGGTGGGCCTTGGCCTTGTCCTTCGAGGTGAAGATGCCGGTGCACTCGAGGGCGATATCGACGCCGAGTTCGCGGTGCGGCAGTTCGGCCGGGTTGCGCACGGCCGTGACCCGGATGCGCTTGCCATCGACGACGATGCAGTCACCATCGACCTCGACCTTGGCGTTGAACCGGCCATGGATCGAATCGAAGCGCAGCAGGTGGGCGTTGGTCTCGACCGGACCGAGATCGTTGATCGCCACCACCTCGATGTCCTGGCGGCCGGCCTCATGGATGGCGCGCAGGACGTTGCGGCCGATGCGTCCGAACCCGTTGATGGCAACCTTCACCGACACGGCGTGAGTCCTTCCCAAATTCGGGCGCCGGCTTCGCGGCACCCTTCAGCATGTTGATCGTCGCGGCGCGCCCGACGGGCAGGCCTCGATCTGTCGTCCGCTCTCAGCCCGCCCCGGTTGAACGACAGATGAATTGTCGCGCCAATGCAGGCCGTCATGTGCGGCCGGAGACCGGAGGAAGCGTGCGGCGGGACCCTGATCAGGCGGCTCCTCGGATCACCCGGGCTATCGCCGGATCTCCTGACAAGCTGCCTGTAAGTGTCTCGGGATGCCGTATAACCGGTCTGCGAGCGGCCGGTCTCTAACATGGTGACAAATCCTGGCAAAGGTCACATGGCGTACTCGGAGGGCTGGATCGACGACTGCATGCGGGTACGCTGTGGCTGTGCGAATGCAGAACCCGGTCCTCCGACAGCCCTCCGTCAGTGGATCTCCGGCTCCACACCCCGCGGAAACAGCGGATCGGCACCCGCGAGAAAGATGTGGACCATGAAGAGCGACCGTCCGTGAGCCAGGCTATCGACCACGCGCTGCAACGCCTCGAATCCGTGTTGACACGGCTGGAAGGTGCGGTGACCCAGCGCTTCGAGGCGGAGCGCGATCCCAGCGACCTGGAAACCGAATTGGCGATCATGGGGGAGGACAGAGCGCGGCTCGCAGCCGAACTCGACGCCGCGAGCGCCCGATTGGCCGAAGTCGAGGCGACCTCGGCGAATGTCGAGCATCGGCTCGGCCAGGCGATCGATGCGGTCGAGGGCGTGCTGGCGCCCTCGCGCGCCAGCCGCTAACTCCTGACGCGTCACGGTCGATCACTCCGAAGCCCAATGCCCCAGATCAACGTCACCATCGACGACAAAAACTACCGGATGGCCTGCGCCGATGGTGAGGAGGCGCACCTGACCGCGCTGGCGCAGGGCCTCGACGCCCGCATCACCGAGATGCGACGGGCCTTCGGCGAGATCGGCGACATGCGGCTGCACGTCATGGCCGCGCTGATGCAGGCCGACGAACTGCAGGAGGCGCAAGGGCGCCTCGCCGCCCTGGAACAGGAGACGGCCGCTCTGCGAGCCCGAGTGGAATCCGCCGATGCGGTTCGAGCCGATGAGGAGGCGCAGGTGGCTGCGGGCCTCGAACGATGCGCGGACCGGATCGAACGCCTGGCACACCTGGTTTCCGCCGGCTGAGACCCCGATCCGCCGGTATTTCGACGGACCGCGACCGCACCCCCCTGGCGCCATTCCCCTGCCGACGCTACATGGGGGATGCGGGGCTGCCGGGTCCGTCAGGAGAACTTTTCCCCGGGGCCTTATCGACTCCCAAGGGAGCTGTCCCTGGCCCTGTCCCTGGACTTGGCCAACACGGCGCCCACCTACACTGTAGGTTTCCCGGGATCGACACTCCAACGGCTCACGTGGCTCCGCACTCAGACTCTTCCCCCCCCGACATCGCGATCTCCGCCCGGAAAGCGGCTCTGCGTAACGCGGCCCTGGCCCGACGCGACGCCATGCCGTCCGAGGACCGAAGGATCGGTTCCGAGCGGATCGCCGGCATCGTCATGGGCATTCCGTCCCTCGCTGAGGCCGCCATCGTCGGAGCGTTCTGGCCGATCCGCAGCGAGGTCGACCCGCGTCCCCTCGCCCGCCTGCTGTTCGCCCGCGGTCAACGGATCGCTCTGCCCAAGGTCACGCCCGCCGGACTGGTGTTCCGGGAGTGGCGCGAGGGCGAAGCCCTAGTGGCCGGACGGTTCGGCCTCAGCGAACCGCACGACGATCTGCCCCCGCTCGATCCCACTGCCCTGATCGTTCCGTTGGCGGCTTATGACAGGCGCGGCCATCGCGTCGGCTACGGTCGCGGCTACTACGATCAGGCCATCGAGCGCCTGTCGCGCAACGGCCCTGTGCTGACGATCGGGATCGCCTTCTCGGTTCAGGCGGTGGACGAGGTCCCCGCCGAGCCGCATGACCAGCCCCTGGATCATCTCGTGACCGAAGCGGGCGCCGTCCCGCTGATACGGACCTGACCCTTCGCGATGCGCATTCTTTTCCTCGGGGACGTGGTCGGCCGCCCCGGCCGGACCGTCATCACGGACCGCCTGCCCGGATTGCGCGAGCGCTGGCGCCTCGATTGCGTGGTGATCAACGGCGAGAACGCCGCTGGCGGATTCGGGCTCACCGAAGCCATCTGCGATGAACTCCTTCAGGCGGGTGCCGATGCGGTGACGCTCGGCAATCACTCCTTCGATCAGCGCGAAGCCTTGGTGTTCATCCAGCGCCAGACGCGGCTTGTCCGGCCCGCGAACTATCCGGTGGGGACGCCGGGGCGTGGCGCCACCGTCGTCGAGACCCGGAAAGGGGCGCGCGTCCTGGTTCTCAACGTCATGGGACGCATCTACATGGATGCCCTCGATGATCCCTTCGCCTCGGCGGAGCGAGAATTGTCCGCCTGTCCGCTCGGTGCCGTCGCAGACGCGATCATCGTCGACGTTCATGCGGAGGCCACCAGCGAGAAGCAGGCCTTCGGGTACTTCCTCGATGGGCGGGCCAGCCTCGTGGTGGGCACCCACACCCACACGCCGACCTCCGACCACCGCATCCTGCCCGGCGGCACGGCCTACCTCTCGGATGCGGGCATGTGCGGCGATTACGATTCGATCCTCGGCATGCAGAAGGACGAGCCGCTGCGCCGCTTCCTTCAAAAGACGCCCGGCGCCCGCCTCGAGGCCGCTCAGGGCAAGGGAACCATGTGCGGGATCGCGGTGGAGACCGACGATGCCACCGGCCTAGCCAGGAGCGTCGCGGCCGTCCGGCTCGGTCCGCACCTGGAAGAGACCTGGCCGCGCGACTGGGATTAGGGGCCGCAACGCCGTGCGCTTCCACGGGATCACGCCTCCCGCGACTTGATCGGGGCCGAACCACCCTGCAATGTGCCGCCGGGTTCGTCCCGAGGTCCGCCGCGCGCGGGCTGCCAGTTCCGCGTCGAAGAGTGTGCCCGAAACGATGGCGACCCCCACCGCACCCGCGACGATCGCCAAGCCCGGCATCTACCTCGTTCGGATGCTGGTCTTCCTGATCCTCGTCGGCTTCCTCGCCTTCGTGTTGTTCCGGCAGATCACGCCGGCTTTTCTGGCCAATCCGGGCCTGAACGGGCTGATCCTCGGCGTCCTGCTGATCGCGGTGCTGCTGGCCTTCGGACAGGTGATCCGGCTCTACCGCGAGACGGCCTACGTCAACGCGGTCGCGGCCGGCGAGAGCCCGAGCCGGGCGCCGCCGCTGATGGCGCCGCTGGCACCCGCAATCGCGGCCCGGCACGACGGCGTCACGCTGCCGACGTCCCGCGCGTTCCTCGATACGGCGGCGGCGCGCCTCGACGAGGGACGCGAGATCCTGCGCTACGTCTCAGGCCTCCTGATCCTGCTCGGCCTGCTGGGCACGTTCTGGGGCCTGATCGACACTTTGAGCGCGGTCGGCGCCGTGATCCGGACCATGCGGGGCGGCGGCGAGGCCGCGGCGATGTTCGACGAGCTGAAGAACGGGCTCGCGGTGCCGCTCTCCGGCATCGGTCTCGCCTTCTCGGCCTCGCTGTTCGGCCTGGCGAGCTCGCTGATCATCGGCTTCCTCGACCTGCAGGCCGGGCAGGCCCATGCCCGCTTCCACAACGAGCTGGAGGACTGGCTGCTGTCCGGCGATATACCGCAGGGTCGCGTCGAGGTCGCGGCCTTCGCGAAGCCGCAGGCCGCGCCGCTTCCGGTCCAGGACGCCGCCAATGCCCGGGAGCTCAAGGATGCCGTCGACCGGCTGACCGCGGTGGTCTCGGAGGGTGCGAACGGCCGGGTGGCGACGCAGGCGATGACCAATCTGGCCGAGGGCATCCAGGGGCTGGTCCAGCACATGCGCGCCGAGCAGCAGATGATTCGCGACTGGGTCGAGGCCCAGGCGAATCGCGAGCGCGAGTTGAAGCAGGTGCTGGAGCGCCTGGCCCGCGAGCGGAACTGAGATGGCCTCGACCCGCGTCCGCCGCGACCGGAGCCTCAACGTCTGGCCGGGCTACGTCGATGCCCTGGCGACGCTGCTGCTGGCGGTGGTCTTCCTGCTGACGATCTTCGTCGTCGGGCAGTTCTTCCTGTCGCAGGAGATCAGCGGCCGTGATTCGGTCCTGACCCGGCTCAATCGCCAGATCGCCGATCTCACCGACCTGCTGGCGCTGGAGCGCTCGACCCGCAAGACCCAGGAGGAGCAGGCCTCGTCGCTGCGCAGCACCCTTCTGGGCGCGCAGGCCGACCGGGATCGCCTGAAGGCCGAGGCCGAGGCGGCGCAGGGCTCCGCCGGGCGCCAGGGCGAGGTCGACAGGCAGCTGGCGGCCGAGCGCGCCAACACGGCCCGGGCCGCGTCGCAGATCGATCTTCTGAACGAGCAGATCGCGGCGATGCGCCGGCAGCTCGCGGCGCTGGAGGATGCGCTGGCGGCCTCCGAGAATCGCGACCGCGAGAGTCAGGCGCGCATCGCCGATCTCGGGAGCCGCCTGAACGTCGCGCTGGCGCAGAAGGTCCAGGAACTGGCGCGCTACCGGTCCGACTTCTTCGGGCGCCTGCGCCAGATTCTCGGCAACCGCCCGGACATCCGCATCGTCGGCGACCGCTTCGTGCTGCAATCCGAGGTGCTGTTCCCCGCCGGCTCCGCCAGCCTGAAGCCCGAGGCGAGCCCGGAACTCGACCGGATCGCCGGAGCCATCCTCGATCTGTCGAAGCAGATCCCGGCCGACATTCCCTGGGTGCTGCGCATCGACGGCCACACCGATGCGCGGCCGATCGCGTCGTCGCAGTTCCCCTCGAACTGGGCACTCTCGGCGGCCCGCGCCATCGCGGTGGTGCAGGCCATGGTGGCCAAGGGCATCCCGCCCCAGCACCTGCTCGCCGCCGCCTTCGGCGAGTTCCAGCCGATCGAGGCCGGAACGACCGAGGAGGCCTATGCGCGCAACCGCCGGATCGAGATGAAGCTCACCGAACGGTGAGGCGGCGCCTCACTTCACGATCCGGTCGAGACGGTTGTTGACGAAGAAGTACAGCTCCTTCGCGCCCGGCTCGTTGTAGAGCACCTGCACCTCGCGTCCCGAACGCCCCTCGCCGACCAGGACGTCGGTGGGCGGCTTGCCCTTCAGACGAACCAAATCGCATTCGCCGATGCCGATCTCGATGGCGCTCGCGCCTACGGGGGCCGGGGCGGTGCAGGTCCCCTCCTGGGTCAGGACCGGCCCTGAGAAGGTCGCCACCGGGGCAAGCTTCGCCACCGGGGTAGGCTTGGCCACCGGGACAGGCGCAGGAGCGGGCGCCGGCGCGCGGGCCTCCTCGGTGCTGGTGCAGGCCGAGAGGCCGAGCGCGATCACAGCGATGGAAGCGAGCAGACGCGGGCGGAAGGAAGCAGGCACGGACAGGTCCTCAGCGCTGCGCGGCGTTGCGCGCCTTGAGCGCGGCCGCGAAGAGAGCCGCCGCATCCGTGTGGAAGGCGGCGCGCGAATCGGGACGGGAATAGAACATGTGCCCGCCGGGGTACACGGCGAGATCGAGGCGTCCGCCGCCGAAGGCCGGCATCTGGTCGATCAGCAGCTTCGAGGCGAAGTACGGCGTGACCAGATCGGTGTAGCCATGGGCGACCAGCACCCGGAGGTTGCCGTCGAGGGCGAGCACGCCGCGCAGGGCACCGAGCGCCTCGGGTGCCGAGCGGCCGCCGCCCCAGGTCCAGCCCCGGTTCACCGCGCTGTTGAGCAGCTCGTAGCGCAGGTCCGGCACCCGGTAGTTCAGCTTCTCGGTGTAGAGCGCCAGCATGGCGCTGGTCAGCGGCGCCTGGAGCCCGGTGAGCAGTGGGTCTTCGAAGCCTGAATAGGCCGCGCTCGGGTCCGGGTCCCAGCCGGTCACGCCGGTGTCGTAGGCGCTGGTGACCCGACCGGTGTCGCGGCCGATCTCGCGCTGGACGCTCTGTCCCGACAGGCGCCCGGCCTGCCGGCGGACGAAGGCCGGGTCGAGACCCGCCAGGGCACCGACCCGGTCGCCGAGCCGCGCGACCGCGGCGCTGTCGGACGGACCCTTGAGCAGGTCAGCGAGATAGGGGCCGGTGGCGTAGGCTTCCGCGTCGGCCATGGTCTGGCGCGTCGGCGTGCCGCCCGCCCGCTCGATGGCGGCGGCGGCGAAGGACGGCAGCTTGATGACGTGGCCCCACGGCGTGGTGCGCGGCGCCTGCAGCCAGGCGAAATCGAGCACGGGCGAGAGCAGCACCATGCCGGACAGGCCCACCCCGATCTCCTCCTGGAGCTTCGACGCGATCAGGGGGCCGCGAAATCCGCCGTAGCTCTCGCCGACGAAGAACTTCGGCGCGGCCATGCGGTCGTTGGTGCGCAGCCACCGGGCGATGGCGGAGGACAGCACCGAGGCATCGGCGTCGATGCTCCAGTAGCGCTTGGCATCGCCGTCGGCGGCGCGGCTGTAGCCGGTGCCGATGGGATCGATGAAGACGAGGTCGGTGAAATCGAGCCAGGTGCCGTCGTTCGGCACGAGGCCGATGGGTGCCGAGGGGCTGATGCTGGCGCCCTCCACCGGCAGGCGCCAGGGGCCGATCGCCCCGATATTGAGGTAGGCCGAGGCGGCACCCGGCCCGCCGTTCAGCGCGAAGGTGACGGGGCGCCCCCCCTCGCCCGGGTTGGCCGCCCCGTCCTGACCCTTCAGCGTGTAGGCGATGTAGGCGATCTCGGCCTGAAGCTTCCCCGCCTCGTCCACCAGCGGCAGGCTGCCGGCCCGGGCCGTGAAGGCGAGGACGCGGCCACCCGGCAAGGTGACGCTGTGCTCGGTCACGGCATCGGCCGGCAGCTTGCCGCCGGGGATGCCACGCGTCTCGGCGCTTTTGTCCGGGCTTTTGCGCGCCTCTGCGGGCTTGTCGCTCGGCTGCGCCTTTTCCGCCGCTTGGGCTTGCGGGGCGGGCTGGGCTTGGAGCGACGGCGCGGCAAGCATCAGGGACGCGAGGCCGATGGCGCAACCTCTCAGGGCGTGTCGTCTCTTGGCGTGTCGTCTCATGGGGGATCCTCTCGGCGACGGGTCGTGATGCGGCGGCGGGATCAGACCGGCCCCGACCCAGCGACTCGGAGACGGCGCAGGGGAAGAGACGGCGCAGGCGCACCCGGACCCGAAGGCGCGCGCCGGAGGCGTGCAGTCCAGCGCCGCTGACCGTGCAAGTCTCCGCAAGATTGCAGTTTCTGGTTCCCGGGTTCCGCTGCGCGGCCCCGGGATGACAACGGGTGGTGGCACTACCAAGACCTCTCCACGAACCCGAGGTTCGCTGGGAAGAGGGGCGGTGTTGCGCTGTATTGCGTGAGGATGAAAGCCGTCCGAAAGCGGAGGCGCCGCCGGGTCAGATCCTCCGGGCCGATTGGCCGAACAGCGGATCACGCTTTCTTCTGCCAGCGGCCGTCCTCGTCCTGCTGCCAGTAGGCAATGGTGTGACCGGCTGCCTTGGCCTGCTTCCACTGCGCGCGCGCGCGCAGGAGGGCCTCCTGGTCGGTCCCGTCGAACAGGACGCAGATGCGGGCGTAACCGGCGGCATCCGGCGGCAGGTCGGCCCCCTCCACCAGGAAGCGGATCGAGGCCGCGTTGGGGTTGGTGTCCTTCAGGGTCAGCACCACCGGCTGGCTCGCCGCATCGGCATCGCGATCGGTCCCGTGCGGCAGGAAACTGTCGTCGCTGTAGGTCCAGAGCTGGTCGTCGAGGGCCTGAAGGCGCTCCTCGCTGGCGGCCTGGATCGTCGCGCGCCACTGGCGCTCCAGGGAGCGCTCCAGCAGGTTCGGCAGGACGGCCTCGAGGGGCTGGTGCTGCAGATGGTAGAACAGGATCTCGGTCACAGGCTGCAAGGTAGTCCTATCGCGCGCCTTTGCCAGCCGGTCCGTCCCGCCCCACCCGGGCGAGCCCCGGAAAACGCGCGCGTGAAAACCGCGCAGGCCGTTCCACGACAGAACCCTCGGGCGTTCGATGAGTAACCGTACCAACAGGCGTTCGGGCGATCCGAACCGACCACCCGGGGAGCCACCACCATGCACCATCGCAAGAAGCTGCGCGACCAAGTCATCGTCATCACGGGCGCATCGAGCGGAATCGGTCTCGCGACGGCCCGGATGGCGGCGCAGGCCGGCGCGCGGGTGGTGCTGGCGGCCCGGAGCGGGGACACCCTGGAACGCATCGCGAAGGAGATCGAGAGCCAGGGCGGCCACGCTATCGCCGTCGCGGCCGATGTCGGCAAGCGCGCCGACGTGCAGGCCATCGCCGACCGGGCGATCGCGGCGTTCGGCGGCTTCGACACCTGGGTCAACGTCGCCGGCCTGACCATCTACGGACCGCTCGGCAAGGTCACCGATGCCGACCACGAGCGCCTGCTCCAGACCAACCTGTGGGGCACTGTCTACGGTTCGCTGATCGCGGTGGAGCACCTGCGCGAGCGCGGCGGAAGTCTCATCAACATCGGCAGCGTCGCCAGCGATCTCGCCTTCCCGTTCCAGGGCATGTACTGCGCCAGCAAGCATGCCATCAAAGGCTTCACCGACGCCTTGCGCATGGAGTTGGTCCACGAGGGCGCGCCGATCTCGGTGACGCTGATCAAGCCGACTTCGATCGATACGCCGCTGCCGCACCGCGCTCGCAACTACATGGACCACGAGCCGATGCTGCCGCCGCCGGTCTACCGGCCGGAGGAGGTGGCGCACGCGATCCTGCATGCCGCCGTGCACCCCGAGCGGGACATCGTGGTCGGCGGCGGCGGCAAGGCCCTGACCAGCCTCAAGGAATTCTCGCCCGGCGCCTACGACCTGCTGGCCCCGGCGATCATCGCCTTTCAGAAGCGCAGCGAGACGCCGCGCGATCCGAAAGGGGCGCTCCACAATCCAGGCCAGGACGGCGAGGCCCATGGCGACCAGCCGGGCTATGTCCGGCGCACCAGCACCTACACCCGAGCCTCGCTGCATCCCGCCGCGACGGCCATCCGCATCGGCCTCGGCCTCGCCGCGACCGCCCTCGTCGCCAGCCAGAGCCGTCGGCGCCGGCGCCCGTTGTGAGCGAGCCCGAGCCGATCGCCAGCCCCATCGGGGTGCTGTCGCCCACCGTTGCCGCGCGCCTGGTGCCGCGCTCCACCCTCGATCTCGGGGGCGGCCGGACGCTCGCCTATGCGGAGACCGGCACGGGACCGCCGGTGGTCGTCATCCACGGGACGCTGATGTCGCTGGAGGACATGTGGCTCGGCCCGGTGCCGATGCTGGCCGGGCAGTTCCGGGTGATCGCCGTCGATCGGCCGGGACACGGCTTCAGCCGGCGCAGCGGACCAGCCGATGCCCATTCCTGGCGACAGGCCGCCCTGATCCGAGACGGGATCGCGGCCCTCGGCCTGGAGCGGCCGGTGATCGTCGGGCACTCGTTCGGCGCCGCCGTCGCCCTCGCGTACGGGCTGCAATTCCCCGATACGATCGCGGGCGTTGTGGCGCTGGCGCCGATCTGCTTCCCCGAACCCCGCCTCGAACACCTGCTGTTCGGCCCCCGGGCGGTGCCGGGCGGCAACTGGCTGTCGGGGTTACTCGGACGCTCGTCCGATCCGGCCCTGCTGCCGCTGCTGTGGAACGCCATGTTCCTGCCCGGGACGATGCCGCAGGGCTATGCCGAAGCTTATCCGTTCGGGCTCGCGGGAAACGCGGAGCAGCTGGTGGCGGAGGGCGAGGACGCGGCCGGCCTCCTGGCGGGCCTGATCCGGAGCGCCCTCGCCTATCACACCTGCCGGGTGCCGGTGCGAATCCTCGGGGGTGATTCGGATATCGTGGTCAGCACGCCGCGCCACGGGCTCTGGGCGTCCCACCGCATTCCGGGCGCCCATTTCAGCGGGCTCGCGCGCACCGGGCACATGCTGCACCACCAGCACCCGGAGGCCGTGCTGGCGGCCACGCGGGCCATCGTCGGACAGGGCCACGAAAAGGTCTGAAAAGAAATCGCCGGCCGCCGGATTCTCCTCAGGCTTCGTCAATCAAGAGCCACTATTGCAGGGCACACACGATCTGTTCGCAGCCGCACCCGGCCTGCGGATCGCCGACGCCTCCCCTGCCCTTTCATCCGTTCATCGGCGCGCGTGCCCCAGATCGGTTCGCGCCGCGATCACATGAGGATATCCCCCGTGAACTTCACCGTCAGCGCGCGCGTGTCCGAGCGCCGCTTCAGCTTTCGTCACAGCTCGATCCTGGGCGCCGTCGAGCAGGGCTGGTCGCTGATGGTGGCGGGGATGACCGAGGTCGTCATCACGGATGCGGCCGGTCGGGCGCATTGCCCGAACGCCCTGCATCAGCACCTGTTCGGACCGCGGGCGTCCGTGGCCCCGGTCGAGGTCAAGCTCGCCGCCTGAGGGCGCCCCCCGACCGGGGGCTCCGATCAGACGCAAACGTCCGATCAAACCTGGCGGATCTTGCCGCCGAAGGTCGAGAACGATTCGTCGATGACGCCGCGCTGGGTGTCGTCGGCCTCGACGCGAACCTGGATCGCACCGGTCAGGGCGGGCTCGCCCTCGGTCTCGGTCTTGTTGCGGCCGTCCTCCAGGTCTGCACCGGCCTGCTCGACCCCGGCGCTGTTCTGGTCGCCCGCAGAGACGACGATGATCGCCTTCCGGTCGAGCCCGTGCTCCTGGACGAGATGCTCCACGCTCATCTCGGCGTCGCGACGGGTCTCGAATTCGGCGGTGAAGGTCGGCGGCATAAGGCAGCTCCGGTGCGGGGACTTCCCGAGGAGGCGGATAAACGCCTCGGGCCGCTGTCAATGGCAGAGCCGGAGCGGATGTTCCGCGCCGCCGGGTCTCGGGGTCGCCGCCGAGCCCGTCGGCCGGGTCACGCGCTGCCTCAGACCAGCCGGCTCTGCACCATGGCGGCGCCGACGAAGCTCTCGAACAGCGGGTGCGGCTCGAAGGGGCGGGACTTCAGTTCCGGGTGGAACTGCACGCCGATGAACCACGGGTGGCCGACATGCTCGACGGTCTCCGGCAGGAGCCCATCCGGCGAGAGGCCGGAGAAGCGCAGGCCCTTGGCCTCCAGGCACTCGCGATAGGCCATGTTGACTTCGTAGCGATGGCGATGGCGCTCGGAGATGTCGGTGGTGCCGTAGATCTCGGCGATCTTGGTGTCCGGCCGCAGGCTCGCCTGATAGGCGCCGAGCCGCATGGTGCCGCCGAGATCCCCGGCCGCCGCGCGCCGCTCCAGCTCGTTGCCCTTCAGCCACTCGGTCAGGAGGCCGACCACCGGCTCGGCGGTCTCACCGAATTCCGTGGAGTTCGCTCCTGTGACGCCGGCCAGCGAGCGGGCCGCCTCGATCACCGCCATCTGCATGCCGAAGCAGATCCCGAAATACGGAATCTTGCGCTCGCGGGCGTAGCGGGCCGCGCGGATCTTGCCCTCGGCCCCGCGCTGGCCGAAGCCGCCGGGCACCAGGATGCCGTGGATGCCTTCGAGGAACGGTGCCGGGTCCTCGCGCTCGAAGACCTCGGCCTCGATCCACTCGAGGTTGACCTTGACCCGGTTGGCGATGCCGCCATGGGTCAGCGCCTCCGTCAGCGACTTGTAGGCGTCCTTGAGGCCGGTGTACTTGCCCACGATGGCGATGGAGACCTCGCCCTCGGGGTTCTTCACCCGCTCGGAGATGGTGCGCCAGCGCGACAGGTCCGGCTCGTCCTGCGACGGCAGGCCGAAATGGGACAGCACCTCGCGGTCGAGGCCGGCTTCGCGATAGGACAGCGGCACGTCGTAGATCGAATCGACGTCGCGGGCCTCGATCACGGCCGTCTCGCGCACGTTGCAGAACAGGCCGAGCTTGCGCCGCTCGTCCGACGGGATCGGCCGGTCGCAGCGGCACAGCAGCATGTCGGGCTGGATGCCGATGGAGCGCAGCTCCTTGACCGAGTGCTGGGTCGGCTTGGTCTTCAGCTCGCCGGCGGACGGGATGTAGGGCAGCAGGGTGAGATGCACGAAGGCGGTGGCGCCGCGCGGCAGCTCCTGGCCGAGCTGGCGGATCGCCTCGAAGAACGGCAGGCCCTCGATGTCGCCGACCGTGCCGCCGATTTCCACCAGCACGAAGTCGAAGGCCTCGTTGCCCTCGAGGACGAAGTCCTTGATCGCATTCGTGACGTGGGGGATCACCTGGATCGTCGCGCCGAGGTAATCCCCGCGCCGCTCCTTGGTGATGATGTCGAGATAGATCCGGCCGGTGGTGATGTTGTCGGCCCGGGTCGCGGCGACACCGGTGAAGCGCTCGTAATGGCCGAGGTCCAGATCGGTTTCCGCGCCGTCGTCGGTGACGAACACCTCGCCGTGCTGCGTCGGGCTCATCGTGCCCGGATCGACGTTGAGGTAGGGGTCGAGCTTGCGCAGGCGGACCTTGTAGCCCCGTGCCTGGAGCAGGGCCGCGAGGGCCGCCGATGCGAGGCCCTTGCCGAGCGAGGAAACCACGCCGCCGGTGATGAATACGTACCGCGTCATGGGCCTCGGTCCATAAACAAGGGAGAACGATTCGCCAAACGACAAAAACGCTTGTCCCCCGCCATGCGGTCGCAGGCGCGGTGAGACACTCGTTTCGGCGTGGCGGTGGAACGCTGTGCGGCGCCCGATGCCTCGGACGCCGCGCTCTTCACAATCGTCCGGTGCGGCGAACGCCCCGGCTCAACACGTTCAGCGCGATTGCGGCGCCTGCGGCACGGCCGGCTGGGCCGGCGCGGTCTCGGGCACCTGCGCCGGAGTGCCCGGCTGCGCGCCGCCCTGGTTCCGCAGGGTGTCGAGCAGGTTGCCGGCATTCGGCTGGGTCGCGGGCTGGCTGGTGCCGGTCCCGTCGAGGATCGAGCGCGGTGCCGCGCTGCGGTGCGACAGGATCGCCAGGGCCATGCTGGTGGTGAAGAACAGGGCGGCGAGGATCGCGGTGGCGCGGGTGAGCGCATTGGCCTGACCGCGACCGGTCATGAAGCCCGCGACCCCACCGCTGCCGCCGCCACCGAGGCCCAGACCGCCCTCGGAGCGCTGGAGCAGGACCACGGCGATCAGGCCGAGGACGACGATGAGGTGGATCGAGATCAGAACGGTCTGCATCGAAAATCCGGAATCTTCACCATATGCGCGCCGGCCCCGAGCCCGGTCGGGCATTGGGTCGGACGCGGGCGCGCCACGGGCCGGAGAGTCCTGGCGCCGCCGACAATGTCGTGGGGCCATACACCAGATGGCTGCCTGCGCCAACCGGCGCCCGGCCGGCCGGCTCAGTCGCGGCGCCGGTAGCGGTAGCCGTACAACCGACGCGAGAATCCGAGGGTTTCGTAGAGCGCCCGGGCCGGCCCGTTGTCGGCGACGACCTGCAGGCAGGCCCCCTCCGCCTGCCGCGCCCGAGCCCAAGCCATCAGGCCGGCGACGAGCGCCGTCGCGTGTCCCGCCCGGCGATGCTCCGGATGGGTGACCACCGATTCGAGCACCAGAAGGCCACGATCGAGGGCACCGTAGCCGACTGCCGCCGGCCGCCCGTCCCGCATGCGCCGTGCGAAGACGCGCGGCAGGAGGAGGCTGGCGAGCGAAGCCCGGTAGGTCTGCGCGGCGGGGGCGGAGACGGGACCTTCGCAGGCGGATTGCGCCGCGAACCAGGCCGCATCGGGTTCGGGCGTGAGGACGAGATCGGCCGGCGCGGGCGCGTGGCACGCCGCGCCGGCGGCGAACAGCGTGTCGGTCTCGCCTTCGGCCCGGAAGCCCAGGCGGTCCAGGGCCGCATCCATCTCGGGGGCGAGATCGGGAACGCGGACGATCAGCGGCTGGCCGAGGGCGCGATAGACCGCGTCGGCCGCAGCGATTACCGCCGCAGGATCGTCGCGCCGGCCGCGCAGGGGGTTCAGCGCGTTGGTGCGCCGGGTCGGCCCGCCGGAGGCTCGCAGAAGCCAGCCCCCGAACACGATCTGGTTCGGCGAAGGTCGGGCGTTGGCACAGGCCTCCTCGACGGACCAGTGCAGATCCGCATCCGACGTCCAGGACATGTCCGCCCTCCCCTGCCGAGCCGGGCCTATCGGGTTCACACGTCCAAATTTTCGGTGCCGTGAAGGCGATCCCGAGCCGGAGCGGACGTCCGGCGCTCCGGCCCGGCGTATCGGGACTTCAGCGCATGTAGGCGCGGGCGATGCCGAGGAAATCGTCGGCGACGAGGCTGGCGCCGCCCACCAGGGCGCCGTCGACGTTCTCCACCGCCATCAGCTCACGCGCGTTGCTCGGCTTGACCGAGCCGCCGTAGAGGATGCGGACGGCCTGCGCCTCGGCGCCGATGAGCTGGCCCAGCATCTCGCGTAACGAGGCATGGACCTCGGCGATGTCGGCCGGGGTCGGGGTCAGGCCGGTGCCGATGGCCCAGACGGGCTCGTAGGCGATGACCGTATCCTTGGCGGTGGCGCCCTTCGGCACGCCGATAGCGAGCTGCGCGCGCACGATGTCGAGGGTCCGGCCCTCCTCGCGCTCTTCCTGGGTCTCACCGACGCAGATGATGCCGCACAGGCCGGCGCGACGCGCCGCGAGCGCCTTGGCGTGGACGCCGTCATCGGTCTCGTGATGGTAGGCCCGGCGCTCGGAATGACCCACGATGACGTAGGAGGCCCCGAGATCCGCCAGCATCTCGGCCGAGATGCTGCCCGTGAAGGCGCCGTTCGGCTTGGCATGAAGGTTCTGGCCGCCGATGGCGATGGGCGAGCCGTAGGCCGCGGCGACGCAGGATGCGATCAGCGTCGAGGGCGGGCAGATCAGGACGTCGACCGTATCGAGAAGGTCGGGCGTCAGGCCGTGGCGGACCGCCTCGACCACGGCGACCGAGCTGCGCAGGCCGTTCATCTTCCAGTTGCCGGCAATTAGAGGCCGTCGCCCCGACTTCGTCATCCCGTTCCTCACTGATGTGGTTTCGGCTTCTGCGGCTTCGCTCGGCGCTGCATCGCTTCGCCTGGCAATAAAACCTTGCGTGGCGAGAAATGGCTTCGCTTGGCGATTGCGCCGCCCGTAACAGAGGCTCGGAGGCGGCGCAAACGCCGGACGCCCTTTGCGGTGACAGCCCGGATGGTCTATCGCGGGCGGCTTTCCCTGGAATGACGGGCGTCCCCCGACGCCCACCGACGGGTACCCGGACGTTCGATGCTGCAGAACATGCGCAAGGCCAGCCAGCATTGGCTCGGCAAGATCATCCTCACGGTGGTCTTCACCTTCCTCATCGCGGGCGTCGCGATCTTCGGCGTCGAGGAGTTCTTCCGCGCCGGCTCGTCCAGCAGCGTGGCTACCGTGGGCAAGGCGCAGATCTCGGCCGAGACCCTGCGCACCGCCTACCAGAACCAGCTTCAGCGCTATCAGAGCCAGACCCGCCGCACCCTGACGCCGGACCAGGCCCGGGGGCTCGGCGTCGACCGGCAGGTGCTGGCGCAGCTCGTCAGCGAGGCCTCCCTCGACCAGCAGACCACGGCCCTCGGCCTGAGCATTCCCGATGCGGCGGTTCTGCGGGCGATTCAGGAGGAGAAGAGCTTCCAGGGCGCGGACGGCAAGTTCGAACCGGCCCTGTTCTACCAGACGCTCCAGCGCGCCGGCATCAACGAGGCCACCTTCGTGCGTGAGCAGCGCGCCGTGGCGGCCCGCCTCCAGCTCGCCGAGGCGGTGGCGGCCGACCTCCACGTGCCCGAAGCCCTGCGCGAGGCGGTGCATCGCTACACCACCGAGCGGCGCTCCGTGGCCCTGATGATGCTGCCGCCCTCCGTGGCCGGCGAGATCCCGGCGCCGAGCGAGGAGGCCGTGAAGGCCTATTACGAGGAGAACAAGTACGCTTTCCGCGCCCCCGAAGCCCGGTCCGTCACCCTGCTGGTCCTCGATCCGCAGGCGATAGCCAAGCCGGAGGCCGTCAGCGCCGAGGACATCGCCAAGCGCTACGCCGCCGAGAAGGGCCGCTACGGCACGGCCGAGCGCCGCACGATCCAGCAGATCGTGTTCCCGGACGCCGCGGCCGCCGAGGCCGCCCGCAAGGTGATCGAGGCCGGCGAGAAGCCGTTCGAGGCCGTGGCCGCCGGCACCGGAGCCGATGCCAAGGACCTGTCGCTCGGCACCCTGACGAAGGCCGAGCTGTTCGATCCGGCCGTGGCCGACGCCGCCTTCGCGCTGCCGGTGAACAGCGTCAGCGCCCCCGTGAAGGGCCGCTTCGGCACGGTGCTCCTGCGCGTCACCGCCATCGAGCCCGAGACCGTGAAGCCCCTGGCCGACGTCTCCGCCGAGATCGCCAAGACCATCGCCCTCGAGCGGGCCACCAGCGGGATCGACGCGGCCCACGACGCCATCGAGGATCAACGCGCCAACACCAAGCCGCTGGCCGACATCGCCAAGGAGCGCGACCTGCCGCTGCGCACCATCCCGGCGGTGACCGCCCAGGGCCTCGACCCGGAGGGCAAAACCGTGGACGGCATCCCCGACCGCGACACCACCCTGTCCGCCCTGTTCCGGGCCGAGATGGGCAGCGACAACGAGCCGTTGCGAACCAAGTCCGGCGGCTATGTCTGGTACGACATCACCAACATCGACCGCGCGCACGACAAGCCCCTCGACCAGGTCCGCGACGAGGTCGTCGCCCGCTGGCGCGCGGCCGAGACGCAGAGCCGCCTCATCGCCAAGGCCAAGGACCTCACCGCCCGCCTCGACAAGGGCGAGGCCGTCGAGACCGTGGCGGCGGAAGCCGGGCTCAACGTCCAGACCGTGACCGATCTCGCCCGCAACCAGCCGCAGGGCGACATGACCGCCGACGTGGTCAACCGCGCCTTCGCCACGCCGGTGAACAAGGCGGCCTCGGCCGAGGCCGGCGAGAGCCGCGCCCTGTTCAAGGTCACGGCCGCGACGATGCCGGCCTTCGTGCCGGGCTCACCGGAGGACGAGGCCATCACCAAGCGCTTCCAGCCGACCATCGCCGACGACGTGCTCGGCCAGTATATCGGCGACGTGCAGACCTCCGTGGGCGTCACGGTCAACCAGGCGGCCGTCCGCCGGGCGATCGGCGGCGGCGAGTACTGAGCCGGCAATGACCGAAGACGCTGCCTTTACGGCCTTCGCGGAGACCTATGCGGCGGGTCGCCCGACCCTCCTCAACCTGACCCTGGTGGCGGACCTGGAGACGCCGGTCGCCGCCTTCCTGAAGCTGCGGGCGCAACATTCCGGCACGGCCTTCCTGCTCGAATCCGTCGAGGGCGGGGTCGTGCGCGGGCGCTACTCGATGATCGGCCTCGACCCCGACCTCGCCTGGCGCTGCCGGGACGGACGGGCGGAACTGGCGCGCGGCCCGGACCTGTCGGCGTTCACGCCCGAAGAGGCGAACCCCCTCGCCAGCCTGCGCGCCCTGATCGCCGAGAGCGCCATCGGGGTGGACGGCGCCACCGATGCGATGCCGCCCATGGCCGCCGGCCTGTTCGGCTATCTCGGCTACGACATGGTGCGGACGATGGAGGCCCTCGGCTCGCCGAACCCCGACCCCCTCGGGGTCCCGGACGCGATCCTGGTGCGCCCCCGCATCATGGTGGTGTTCGACTCGGTGCGCGACCTCATCACGGTCGTCGGCCCGGTACGCCCGACGGAAGGGATCTCCGCGCGCGCCGCCTACGAAGCCGTCCTCGACCGCCTGGAGCGGGTCGCCGAAATCCTCGAAGGCCCCCTGCCCGTCGAGGCCCGGATCGACCCGCGCGCCATCGCGCATCCCGAGCCGGTCTCGAACACCACGCCGGAGGACTACCTCGCCATGGTGGCGCGGGCGAAGGAGTACATCGTCGCCGGCGACGTCTTCCAGGTGGTGCTGTCGCAGCGCTTCGAGGCGCCCTTCACCCTGCCGGCCCTGGCGCTCTACCGCTCGCTGCGCCGGACCAACCCGGCCCCGTTCCTGTGCTACCTCGACTTCGAGGACTTCCAGCTCGTGTGCTCGTCACCCGAGATCCTGGTGCGGGTGCGCGACGGGCGCGTCACCATCCGGCCGATCGCGGGCACGCGCCGGCGCGGGGCCGATCCGGCCGAGGATCAGGCGCTGGCCGACGAGCTGCTGGCCGACCCGAAGGAGCGCTCCGAGCACCTGATGCTGCTCGACCTCGGCCGCAACGATGTCGGCCGCGTCTCGCGCATCGGCAGCGTCACGGTGACGGGCTCGTTCTTCCTCGAGTTCTACAGCCAGGTCATGCACATCGTCTCGAACGTCGAGGGCGAGCTCGACCCGAAGCACGACGTGCTGGCCGCGCTGTCGGCGGGCTTCCCGGCCGGCACGGTCTCGGGCGCGCCAAAGGTGCGGGCGATGGAGATCATCGACGAACTGGAGCGCGAGAAGCGCGGCCCCTATGGCGGCTGCATCGGTTATTTCGGCGCGCGCGGCGAGATGGACACCTGCATCGTGCTGCGCACCGCCCTGGTGAAGGACGGCCGCATGCACGTCCAGGCCGGTGCCGGCATCGTCTACGATTCCGACCCGGCCTCCGAGCAGCAGGAATGCGTCAACAAGGCCAAGGCGCTGTTCCGGGCGGCCGAGGACGCGGTGGTGTTCGCGAGCCGGGCGCGACGGGGCCAATAGCGCACCGGTTGACGGGTCGCCGGACTCGCGCCACACCGCCTCCATGCCCGCGCGCGAAGCTCCGATGTCCGACGTCCTCGTCATCGACAACTACGATTCCTTCACCTGGAATCTCGTCCACCTGATCGGCCCGCTCTGCGGCTCGATCGACGTGGTGCGCAACGACGCGATCACCATCGCGGAGATCCGCGCGCGCCGGCCCGACGCGATCGTTCTCTCGCCAGGCCCCTGCTCGCCGAACGAGGCCGGGATCTGCCTCGACGTGGTCAAGGACCTGTCGGCCGAGATCCCGATCTTCGGGGTCTGCCTCGGGCTCCAGGCCATCGGCCAGGCCTTCGGCGGCGACGTGGTGCGGGCACCGACGCCGATGCACGGCAAGGTCTCCAGCATCCGGCACCGGGCGTCCGGGATCTTCCGGGGGCTGAACGGCCCCTTCGACGCCACGCGCTACCATTCCCTGGTGGTGGAGCGCGACGGCTGCCCGACCGACCTGACGGTGACGGCGGAGGCCGACGGCCTGATCATGGGGCTCGCCCACGCGCATCTCCCCGTCCACGGCGTGCAGTTCCACCCGGAAAGCATCCTGTCGCATCACGGATCGCAGATCCTGCGGAATTTCCTGGACATCGCGGCCACGTGGAATGCGGCGCGTGACAAGGACCGCGACGGCGTGCATTGACGGGTTACGTCGCCTGTCTGGAATCACTCCGGTTCTCCGCGCCGGACCGTCACGCCCGAGCCACATGGAATCCTTCAAGCCCCTCCTCGCCAAGGTCGCCACCGGCGCGGGCCTGGACCGTGCCGAGGCGCGGCAGGCCTTCGACGATCTGCTCTCGGGCGAGGTCACGCCGGTCCAGGCCAGCGCCTTCCTGATGGCGCTCAAGGTCCGCGGCGAGGCCCCGGACGAGATCATCGGCGCCGTCGAGGCCATGCGGGCGCGGATGGTGCCGGTGCGCAGCGTTCCGGGCGCGATCGACGTGGTCGGCACCGGCGGCGACCATTCGGGCAGCTACAACGTCTCGACCCTGGCGGCGATCGTCACCGCCGCCTGCGGCGTGCCGGTGGCCAAGCACGGCAACCGGGCCGCCACCTCGCGCTCGGGCGCCGCCGACGTGCTCGCGGCGCTCGGCGTCCGCATCGGCCTCGCACCGGACGAGCTGAGCCTCTGCCTCGCCGAGGCCGGCCTGTGCTTCATGTTCGCCCAGACGCACCACGCCGCCATGCGCCACGTGGCCCCGGTGCGGGCCGAGCTGCCGACGCGGACGATCTTCAACATGCTGGGTCCCCTGGCGAACCCGGCCGGGGTGGGGCGCCAGCTCTTCGGCGTCTCGTCGCCGGCCTGGGCCGAGCCGCTGACCGGCGTGCTCGCCGAACTCGGCAGTGACCGGGTCTGGACCGTGCATGGCAGCGACGGCCTCGACGAGATCACCGTGACCGGCCCCACCGCCGTGGTGGCGCTGGAGGGCGGCCGGATCTCGCGATTCACCATCGATCCGCGCGAGGTCGGCCTGCCGCTGCACGGGCTCGAAGCCCTGCGGGGCGGCGACCCCGCGCACAACGCCGCCGCCCTGGCCGAGGTGCTGGACGGGGCGCGCAACGCCTATCGCGACATCGCCGTGCTCAATGCCGGCGCCGCTCTGGTGGTGGCCGAGGCCGCCGGCTCCCTCGCGGAAGGCGTGGTCCGGGCCGGACAGGCCCTCGACAGCGGCGCCGCGCGTGCCACACTCCATAGGCTTGTCCGCCTCTCGAACCTTCGCTCGCACGCCTGAAAGCCCGTCATGTCCGAGCCCAAATCCGGGTCCGTCGCGCACGTCGCTCCCGCCGAGCGCAAGGACGTGCTCGCCCGCATCGAGACCTACAAGCGGCGTGAAATCGCCGAGGCGAAACTGCGGGTGCCGCAGACCAAGCTCGAGAAGCGCATCGCCAACGTCTCGCCCCCGCGCGGCTTCGCCGATGCGATCGCGGCGCATATCGCCGAGAAGCGCCCGGCGCTGATCGCCGAGGTGAAGAAGGCCTCGCCGTCGAAGGGCCTGATCCGCGCCGATTTCGACCCGGCCGTGCTCGCCGCCGCCTACGCGGCCGGCGGCGCCACCTGCCTGTCGGTGCTGACCGACACGCCCTCGTTCCAGGGCAAGCCCGAATACCTCACCGAGGCGCGGGCCGCCTGCGCCCTGCCGGTCCTGCGCAAGGATTTCCTGTTCGAGCCCTATCAGGTGTTCGAGGCGCGGGCCTGGGGCGCCGACTGCATCCTGGTCATCATGGCCTGCCTCGACGACGACGAGGCCGCCGCCCTGGTGGAGACCGCGCACGATCTCGGCATGGACGTGCTGGTCGAGGTCCACGACACCGAGGAGCTGGCCCGCGCCCTGCCGCTCGGCACCCGGCTGGTCGGCATCAACAACCGCAACCTGAAGACCTTCGAGGTCTCGTTCGAGACCGCGATCCGCCTCGCCGAGGGCGTGCCGGCCGACCGGATCGCCGTGGCCGAGAGCGGCATCGCCGGCCATGCCGACGTGGTCCGCCTGGCGGAGGCCGGCCTCGACACCATCCTGGTCGGCGAGAGCCTGATGCGCGAGGCCGACGTGACGGCAGCCACCCGGCGCCTGCTGTTCGGCGACGCGAAGGCCTGAGGACGCGACGATGGCCGAACTCACCCATCTCGACGCCACCGGCGCGGCCAACATGGTCGACGTGTCCGACAAGGACGCGACCACCCGCACCGCCCGCGCGACGGGAAGCGTCGTCATGCTGCCCGAAACCCTGCGGCTGATCCGCGAGGGCGACGCCAAGAAGGGCGACGTCATCGGCACGGCGCGGCTCGCCGGCATCATGGCCTCCAAGCGGACGCACGAGCTGATCCCCCTGTGCCATCCGCTGCTGCTCTCGAAGGTCCGGGTCGATTGCGAGGTCGACGACAGCCTGCCCGGCCTGCGCGTGACGGCGGAGGTGAAGGTGCTCGGGCCGACCGGCGTCGAGATGGAGGCGCTGACCGCCGTCTCCGTCGCCTGCCTGACTATCTACGACATGGTGAAGGCAGCCGATCGCGGCATGCGGATCGAGGGCATCCGCCTGCTGGCCAAGGATGGCGGCCGCTCCGGCGCCTACCGAGCCGAGGATCACGCTTGAGCGGCCAGGACGCGCCTGGCCGGAAATCGAGCGGCAAGGATCCGAGCGACAAGGATCCGAGCGGCAAAGGTTCAGGTCGGAAGGGGTCCGGCATGATCTCGGTCGCCGAGGCCCTGTCGCGGGTTCTCGCCGGCATCCCCGGCCCCGTCGCGGCGGAGACGATCGCCATCGGGCAGGCCGCCGGCCGGACCCTCGGCGCCGATCTGGCCGCCTTGCGCACGCAGCCGCCCTTCCCGGCCTCGGCGATGGACGGCTACGCGGTGCGCAGCGCCGACCTCGACGCGGCGCCCGTCGCCCTCCGGCTCGTCGGCACCAGCTCGGCGGGCCACGGTTTCGCCGGCGCCGTGGGGGCCGGCGAGGCCGTACGCATCTTCACCGGCGCGCCCGTCCCGGAGGGCGCCGACGCGATCCTGATCCAGGAGAATGCCGAAGCAGCCCCCGAAACCGTGACGGCGCGGGAATCCGTGCCGGCCGGACGCTTCATCCGCCCGAGCGGACTCGATTTCCGGGCCGGCGATCCCCTGCTCAAGGCCGGCGACGTCCTCGATCCCCGCCGCATCGCCCTCGCGGCCGCCGGGGGGCACGCCGTCCTGCCCGTGCGGCGACGCCCGCGCGTGGCGATCCTGGCCACGGGGGACGAACTCGTGGCGCCGGGCGAACCGGCGCGCTGGGACCAGATCGTCGCCTCCAACGGCCTCGCCGTCGCGGCCCTGGTCCGGGAATCCGGCGCCGAGGCGATCGACCTCGGGATCGCCGGGGATACACTGGCGGCCCTCGACGATGCCATCGGCCGTGCCGTCGCGGCGGAGGCGGACCTGCTCATCACCCTCGGGGGCGCGTCAGTCGGCGACCACGACCTCGTGCAATCGGCCCTTCACGCCCGGGGCCTCGACCTCGGCTTCTGGCGCGTGGCCCTGCGCCCCGGCAAACCGCTGATGCATGGCCGGCTCGGCCGCATGGCCGTGCTCGGTCTGCCCGGCAATCCGGTCGCGTCGGTGGTGTGCGGCCTGCTGTTCGTGGTTCCGGCGATCCGGGCACTCCTGGGCAACCCGCACGCGGCCGCTGATGCCTCGGAGCCGGCCATCCTCGGCTGCGACCTCGCGGAGAACGACCTGCGCCAGGATTACCTGCGCGCCCGCATCGAGACGGCGCCCGACCGGTTGCCGGTGGTGTATCCGGAGAACCGCCAGGATTCCTCGATGCTGCGCATCCTCGGATCGGCCGAAGCGCTGCTGATCCGCGCGCCGCACGCCCCCGCGGCGAAGGCCGGTGCGCCCTGCCGCATCCTGCGCCTGGACCGGCGCCTGCTCTGACCGCCCGGCTCCAAGGCACTGGAGTCCGTCAGGTTCCTTTGTCTTGTCGGGATAACCGGTTTCTCCCGATCCCAGCCAAACTCCAGCCGGGACTCGCATCCCTCCGACGCAGGCCTCGTCCAGGCCGGGCCCGCATCTGGGTTCCCGCGCCGAAACGCGACGCCGTCAGCGAAGATAGGTCACGCTGTAGAGCGTGCGCCGCAGGGCCTCCTCATCGACCCAGACCCGACCGTTGTCACAGGCCTCGCGCATGCCCTCGCGCATCCGGGCGCAGTATTCGCCGGTGTTGTCCTGGACCCGATACTGGCAGCTGCCGCCGACCTTGCGGCGGCCGATGACGGGGCTGGCGTGATCGGCGTGCAGGTCCGGGTCCTTCGGGTCGCGGTCCTCCAGGAGGTACCAGCTGTAGCCGATGGTCGGCACCCGGCCGTGGTCGAGGGCGTAATCGATCATCGCCAGGATGCGGGCGACCGCCCGGCGGCCCGGCGGCCGGCCGGCCTCGCGCAGGGCGGCGAACTCCGCCTGATTGGCGGCGACCCGATAGGAGACCGGCAGCAGCGGCACCGGCAAGGGGACCCGGCGGCAGCGCGCCTCCACGTGGGCGATCCAGCCGGCATTGAAGGTGTCGGTGCGGGGATCGCGCAGATGGGGCACGGTTCCGGCAAGGCTGCGGAAGCACAGGGGCCGGGGCGCGAGGCGGCTGCGGTAGCGCAGCGCCCGCAGGGTCCGGTCGGCGTAGCGATAGCCGTCGTTGGACGGCAGGTCCCGATCCTCGCACAGGCCGCCGATGTTGTAGAGCAGGGCGGCGGTGTCCTCCTCGCCACCCTCGATCTTGTCGAAGTACGGCAGCAGCTTGGGGTTGCCGATGTTGGACATCTCGGCGGCGTTGCGGCTCCAGGCGATGTCGGCCCGCCAGTTCGGATGGGCCTTCAGATGGGCGCGCAGGGCCGGGATCGCGGTCAGGCGTTCCGGATCGGCGAAGTAGGTCTTGGTCGCCACGTCGAGGGGCGAGATCTGACGCCCGAGCCGGTGCGAGATCATGTCGGCCGCGGCGTAGGCGAAGCAGATCGCGCTCTCGCCCTGGTTCAGCGGCATCTCGCGCGGCGAGGGCGACAGCGCGACGTCGCGGGTGCCCTCATGGACGTCGAACGGGATCGTGGCCGCGACCGGCGCGCAGGTGGGATTGCGCGCATAGGCCGGGTGGAGCGGCAGGATGCGCGGATCGACCTGCGCCCGGGCCGCCGTGACGGAGGACAGCAGAACGCCCGCCAGGGCGCACGACAGGACGCCCGACCGGACAGCCGCCCGGATGGCGCCTCCGATCCGGCCGGGACGCATCCTCAACCCTTCCGGCGCAGACGACTGGCGAAGAACCCGTCGAGGCCGCCGCGCAGTTCCGGGGCCTCACCGGTCAGATGCGCCGGCAGCGTGCGCAGGTCGCCGGCGGCGTCGATCGGCTCCGACAAACCGCCGAGTTCCGAGGCCTGCACCGGCACGCGCTCGAAGTCCGGGTTGCGGGTGAGGAAGGTCGCGACCTGGTACTCCCCCTCCTCCCGCTCCAGAGAGCAGGTGCAGTAGACGAGGCGGCCGCCGGGCCGCACGAGGGCGGCGGCCTTGTCGAACAGGCGCTTCTGCAGGCCGATGAGGCGGCTGATGTCACTCTCGGTCTTGGTCCAGGCCACATCGGGATGGCGCCGGAGAGTGCCGGTGGCCGAGCATGGCGCATCGAGGAGGACGGCGTCGAAAGCGCCCTCTTCGGGCATCGAGAGGGCATCGCCGACCCGGATCTCCGCTTCCAGGCCGAGCCGGGCGAAGTTCTGCGACAGACGCTCCAGGCGCGGGCTCGACCGGTCGACCGCCAGCACCGAGGCACCGGCGGCGGCGAGCTGCGCAGTCTTGCCCCCGGGCGCCGCGCAGAGATCGGCGACCCGCTCTCCGGGCGTGACCGCGAGGAGCCGCGCCGGCAGGGCGGCAGCGGCGTCCTGCACCCACCATTGCCCCTCGGCATAGCCCGGCAGGTCGGCGACGGCGGAGCGGACCTCGTGCAGGCGCACGCTGCCGGTCGGCAGGGCGACGCCGCCGAGGCGTTCGGCCCATTCGGCGGCCGACCCCCGTACGGTGATGTCGAGGGCGGCGCCCTGGAGATGGGCAGCCGCGATGGCCCGCGCGGTCTCGTCGCCATAGGCCGCGCGCCAGCGCCGGGCGAGCCAGTCCGGCGTGTTGTCGGAGAGCGGGTCGCCCGGATTGGCGACGATCGCCTCGCGCTCGCGCACGATCCGGCGCAGGATCGCGTTGACGAGTCCGGTGAGGTGCTGGAGCTGCGGATCGGCCTTGGCGAGGCGTACGCCGAGATCGACGGCGGCGTGATCCGGCACGTTGAGATCGAGGATCTGCACGGCCCCGGTGGCCAGGAGCGCCACGAGGCGCGGCTGATCCTCGGGCAGACCCTGGGCCATGCGCTCGGCCAGGACCCGGCGCAGGAAGCCGAGGCGCCGGAAGGTGGCGGTGGCGATGGCGCGAGCCAGCCCGGCATCGGCGGCGTCGAGACCGGCGTTCCGGCCGGCCTGCGCGAGGGCGTCCTCGAGGGCGAAGCCACGGGTCTTGCCGATGAGGTCGGCCACCGCGCTGTGAGCGACCTGACGGGCGGCGAGGCCCGCGACGGTGCGGTCGATCGGCGCCGTCGGCGCATCCGTATTGCGACCTGTCGCCATGAATGCCACTTCCTGAATTCTTGAGCCCGCTCGCGGCGGACCTGTCTGCGATGCCCTTCCACCCACCACACCGAGATGCAAGCCATGACGAGCCCGGAACCGACGGAAAACCGCGCGGATGAGCCCCAGCCGGAGGCGAACAGGCGCCTGACGCCGGAGGCGGCTCGGGCGCTGGCCGAGGCGGCTGAACGCCGGGACGCCATCGATGCCCACGCCGCCGAGATCGCGGCCCAGCGCGAGCGCCAGGGCCGCGGCGGGCTGGAGCCGGTGCGCTACGACGATTGGGAGATCAAGGGCATCGCGGTCGATTTCTGAGGACGCGTTGCCGCCGGAACGTCCGGCATCCCCCTCCGTTGTTCCGGCCACCGCGTCAGCACCGAAGGACAACCCGATGGCCACCAAGGTTTCGAGCAACAACGCAGGCGAAGGCCCGCACGGCGAGGTCGCCCTGGCCCGGGGACAGACCGTGGCGATGCGCATGTGGCGCGACGAGGCGCCGAGCGCCGACAAGCCGATGGCGAAGCGCCCCTACGAGACCGTCGGCTACGTCATCGCCGGCCGCGCCGAGCTGATCGTGGACGGCGAGAAGGTCCTGCTGGAGCCCGGCGATTCCTGGCTGGTGCCGGAAGGTGCCGAGCACACCTACCGCATCCTCGAAGCCTTCACGGCCGTCGAGGCCACGTCGCCGCCGGCCCGCTGAGGGCCTGCAGGTCCCGCGCGGTCGCTGTGGCCGCGCGGGGTCGGGTTCGCCGAAACGGAGCCCGGACCTGCGCCGGCCGCCGGACGGTCGAGCGGGCGTCGCGTCATGTCCTCTCGGTCCTCCCGCGTGCTTGAATCGACGTCCGGTTTGCTGCGACCTCCGGTATGGGTACAGGACGATTGACTGGGAGGGCGGACCGGATGGCGGGTGAATCGGATGACGATCTGTTCCGGTTCCTGGACCGCGAGACGGCGGACGCGGTGTTCGGGGAACGCCGCCGCCGGGCACAGGACAACGATCCGGAGTTCCGCGCCGAACCTGCCGTCGCATCGCCCGCCATTTCGCTGATGATCACCAATCGCCAGAGGACCGCGCTTCGCGGCTTGGGGTTTTCGGATGCGGCGATCCGGACGATGACGCCGGCGGAGGCGCACGGATACCTGGGCCTCGACAAGCCTGAGCGCTGATCCACCCTGCGAAGACATCGACCCTGCTGGACGGATTACCGATCATCGTCATCCGCCCTCGCACTTTGCTGGGGATTTCGCGGCGTAACCGCTATCGGACGGATCGGCTCTGCACCTAGGTTTCCGCCGAACCCGCTCGGCCCCATCGGCCTGAGCGGCCGGAGACCATCCGAGCCTGGACGCCGTGGAACCGACACACGCCTTCGATGCGATCGCGGATGCCCTCGAGACCACGGGGGCGTACCGGGTGCTGCGCCAGATCAGGCCGTTCGTGGACAGCGCCGAGCCGCCGGACGAGCCGACCTTCATCGGCCTGATCGTCGACACCGAGACGACGGGAGTGGATCACAGCCGCGATGCCGTGATCGAACTCGGCATGATCAAGTTCGCGTATGGTGCCAGCGGGCGGGTCTACCGGGTGCTCGAGACCCTGAACCAGCTCCAGGACCCGGGGCGCCCGATCCCGCCCGAGATCACGCGCCTTACCGGCATCAGCGACGCCGACGTGGCCGGGCAGGCCATCGACGATGCGGCGGTGCACGCCATGGTGGCCGACGCCGCCGTGGTGATCGCCCACAATGCCAGCTTCGACCGGCAGATGTGCGAGACCCGCTGGCCGGTCTTCGCCGAGAAGAACTGGGCCTGTTCCTGCCATCAGGTGCCCTGGCGCGACGAGGGACACGAGGGCCTGAAGCTCGGCTACCTGCTGATGGATTACGGCGTCTTCCACAAAGGGCATCGCGCCATCGACGATTGCCGGGCGCTGCTTGCCCTGTTGGCCGCCCCGCTGAAGGCCTCTAAACGCCTGGCCCTGTCGTGCCTTTTGGAGACCGCCCGCAAGCCGACGGTGCGGGTCTGGGCCGCCGGCTCGCCAATCGCCCAGAAGGACGTTCTGAAAGGCCGCAGCTATCGCTGGAGCGGCCGACGCCGTTGCTGGTACATCGACATCGCGGAGGACCGCCTCGACGTCGAGCGCGCCTTCCTGTGCCGGGAGATCTACCAGCGCGAGGTCCACGACCTCGTGGCGGACCGGATCACGGCGCGGGACCGGTTCTCGGTCCGGACCAATCCGGAAGCCTGAGGGCGGCGTCGGACGCGCCCTGCTCCCGACACGTCCCCTCCGCGGCCTGCGCGCGAGAACTCAGCGCCCCAGCAGGGCCGGAATGACGGACCGCACGCGGGAATAGCCCCGCGTCGACCGCGCCCAGGCAGCTTCGTCCCACGGGCGCCGGACGCGGCGGCAGCCATCCGGCAGGGCCGCCGCCGAGGGTCCGACCGGCGCCCAGGCCGTGACCACCGGGAGGTCGCCGGCCCAATCGGCCCCGGCCGGACCGGCCGCGCACCCGAAATGGGCCTCCGCCCGGGACAGGGCGTCCGCCATCGCGGCGTCGTCCGCCGCCTTCACCCGATCGGCGGCGGCATCGGCATGAACGATCAGGCCGCCGATGCGCACGACTCGCGCGGTCCCCAGCGGCAGGCTCTCCGGGTGGAGATCGTCGAGGTGCAGCAACAGGGCGACCTCGCCCTCCGGCGCCGTGTCGGCCGGCGGCAGCGGAACCTCGCGCGGCGGCATCGGCTCGTCGAGCGCATCCGGGTATTCGTCGAGCCCGACCGGATCGAAGCGCCCGTCCGTGTAGCGGCGGATGTTCTCCGCGCGGGCGACATAAGGCTTCCCTCGGGTGTGCAGGCCCGCCACCCAGCGCCAGGACAGCGTGTTGCTGGCCGGATCGCCGTCGAGCAGATGACGCAGGAAGAAATCCGCCCCGAGCGCCCAGGGCAGCCGCAGGGTGAAGATCCAGATCGAGGCGAACCACATCCGGGCATGGTTGTGCAGCCAGTTCGTCGCCACGAGTTCGCCAGCCCAGTCGTCGAAGCCGTCGATGCCGGTCCGTCCTTCGATCGCCGCCTCGTAGGTTCGCCGCAGACCAGGGTCGGCGGCCAGCCGCGCATGCCCGTCCGCGACCAGTGCGCGATAGTCGGTCCAGGCGGAGGGATGGGTTTCGAGGTGGCCTTTGAAATAGGTCCGCCAGAACACCTCGGACACGAACTTCTCTGCGCCCCCGTCGCCGAACGCAGCGTCGGCCGCCGCCACGACCTCCGCCTCGGTGATGAGACGCCGGCGCAGGTAGGGCGACAGTGCCGACGTGGTCGGCGCAGCCCCCGGCCCCCGATCGGTGTTGCGGTCGGCCGCATAGGCCACGCCCGCGCCCCCGAGAAATTCGGAAAGGCGGGCAAGGCCGGCGGCGCGGGTGAGGGGGCGAATGTGGGACATGGCCTTGAGCTAGGGCCGCCCGGTCCGTGGCCGATGCGACCCAATCGCCCCCGGACCGGGGCGTTCTAGTTCGGGATCAGCTCACGGGCGGGGCCGCCGGTTTCCTGGCCGCGGGCCTGAGCGTAGCCCGGCAGGGCGGGGTTGCGGGCATTGCCGCTGTCGGTGTCCGGGCCGCCGAGCCAGTCCGCCGAACGCGGCGGCGTCAGGATCAAGCCGGTGATCGCCGGGCTCTCGGTCGGGTGCGGGACGGTCCGAGCCTGGGAGGCGCCGGTCAGGGCCGCGATGCTGGCGGCAGATGCGAGAACGACGGCGGAAACGGTCTTGAACATCGTCATGTCGGGTCTCCTGTGGATCCTGCCTGATCCAACAGCGTCAAGCAGGGATGCCGGACAGACGATGTGTTCGGTTGCTTATTCCACGGGCCGCCGAAGAATTCGGACTTCGTATCCGAGATCAGACCATTGAGGGGCAACACGCGAGGCATGCGAGAAAGATTT
Source organism: Methylobacterium sp. 37f (assembly GCF_023093475.1). NCBI lineage: Bacteria > Pseudomonadati > Pseudomonadota > Alphaproteobacteria > Hyphomicrobiales > Methylobacteriaceae > Methylobacterium > Methylobacterium sp. 37f. The sequence goes on along the minus strand of NZ_JAGHKN010000015.1, from coordinate 48,576 downwards.
CGATGCGCGTGTGGAATAATCGGGGCTCGGCCGCGTCCATGCCCCCGTAGCCGGTTCCGAAGCGCGTCCGGCCCGAAACGAAGAGGAGCCCCGCCCATGCCAGGAGACCGGACATGACGGACATGATGCGCCTCATCGAGCCGCTGATTCCGGCGCTGCGCCGCTACGCGCGGGCTCTGCTGCGCAACCCGGCCGATGCCGACGATCTCGTGCAGGATTGCCTGGAGCACGCCGTCGGCCGCTGGCACCAGCGCCGGGCCGATGGCGACGCCCGGACCTGGCTCTTCGCGATCGTCCACAATCTCGCGGTGACGCAGATGCGCAGACGCGCCCGCCGTGGCGCCCACCTGCCGATCGAGGACACCGCGGAGGCCAACCTCGCGGTGGCGCCGACGCAGGAGAGCGGCCTGCGCCACCGGGATCTGATGAGCGCGCTCGACGCCCTGCCGGAAGAGCAGCGCAGCGTCCTCCTGCTGGTGACGGTCGAGGGCCTGTCCTACGCCGAGACCGCCGACATCCTCGCCATCCCGACCGGGACCGTGATGTCCCGCCTTTCCCGGGCGCGGGACCGGATGATCCAACTGATGGACGGCGCCGACGCGACCGTTCCGGCCAAGCGCCCGCTCCTGCGGAGGGTGAAATGACCATGCGTCCGATCGGCGAAGACGATCTCCAGGGCCTCGTGGATGAGCGGCTCGAGGCTGCCCGGCAGCGCGAGGTCGAGGCCTTTCTCGACGACCATCCCGAGGCGCGGGCACGGGTCGAGCGCCTGATCGCCCTGCGCGCCGAGATGCGCGCCGCCTTCGCGCCTGTCGCGGCCGAGCCGGTGCCGGCCCGGCTGAACCTGGCGCGGATCGTCGAGGCGCGCCGCCATCCATCTCGTCCGGCGTGGCACGCGATGGCGGCCGGGCTTCTGCTCCTCATCGGGGGGGCGGGAGGCTGGGGCCTGCGCGAGGCGGTCTCGCCGGCGCCGACCGGCATCGAGGCCCTGGCCCAGTCGGCGAGCATGAACTACGCGGTCTATGCCCCCGACCACACCCGTCCGGTCGAGCTGGCAGCCACCAACCGGGACGAGATCGCGGGCTGGTTCTCGGCCCGGCTCAAACGGCCGGTCGGCGTGCCGGACCTGAGCGGCGCCGGCTACCGCCTCATGGGCGGGCGCCTCGTCGCCACGCCCCAGGGGCCGGCCGGGCTCCTGATGTACGATGACGGCCACGGCGCGCGCTTCGTGATGCTGATGCGGCCCATGTCGGTGCCCGGCGATGCGCCGATGCGGCCCTACGCGACGGCGTCCGCGAACGGCTACGCCTGGGCCCAGGACGGGCTCGGCTACAGCCTCGTCGGAGCCGCCGATCCCGCAATCCTGCACCCCCTCGCCGATACGATCCGGCGCGCCACCGCGAAGGCCATCTGAAGGTCCGCCATGTCCATCCTGAACGACCTCACGGGCGCCGATCCGGGCTTGACCCCACGCGCCGTCCTCCTCCGGCTCGGCGCCATCGGGGGCCTCGTCGCCGGCACCGCCGGGGCCTTCGCCGCCGTCGGCGGCTGGCTCTCGCCGGGCGCGCTGGACCAGGCGCGGATCGTCGACCGCTTCGAGCGGGTCAACGGCCCGCATCCGGGATTCCGGCGCAACCATGCCAAGGGGCTCTGCCTCGCCGGCCGCTTCGAGAGCAGCGGCCGGGGGGCGCGCCTGTCGAAGGCGTCGCTGTTCGGCGCCGGGCAGGTCACGCCGGTCACCGGGCGCATCGCGCTGGCGGGCGGCCAGCCTTATGCGGCGGATGCAGCCACCACGGTGCGCAGCCTCGCGCTGCGATTCCACCTGCCCAACGGCGAGGAATGGCGCACCGGTAACAACGACATCCCGGTCTTCCCGGTCCGCACCCCGGAGGCGTTCTACGAACAGCTCCTCGCCGCCAAACCGGACCCGGGCACGGGCAAGCCGAACCCCGACGCGCTGAAGGCGTTCTTCGCGGGGCATCCCGAGAGCGCGAAGGCGGCCGCCCTGATCAAGGCGCGGACGATCACCGCCGGGTTCGCCGACGACACCTTCCGCAGCCTCAACGCCTTCCGGTTCGTCGCCCGGGACGGCACGGAGACGCCCGTGCGCTGGGCGTTCGTGCCGGATCAGGCCGCCACGGCCGAGAGCGCGGCCCAGAGCGCACGGGCGGACAAGAATGTCCTGTTCGACGCCTTCGCGTCCGCGGTCCGTCGAGCGCCGGTGCGCTGGCACCTCGTCGCCACGCTCGGCGAAACGGGCGATCCCACGGCGGACGCGACACTGGTCTGGCCGACCGACCGCGCGACCGTCGATCTCGGGAGCGTCGTCGTCACCGCCACGGAGGCGGAGGCCGACGGCAATTGCCGCGACGTCAATTTCGACCCCCTGGTCCTGCCCGCCGGCATCGTGGGCTCGGACGATCCGCTGCTCAGTGCCCGCTCGGCGGCTTATTCCCAATCCTTCACCCGCCGCGCCGGCGAGCCGAAGACGCCCAGCGCCGTCCACGACACCCCCGCGTCAGGAGCCGGATTGTGAGCCCCACCGCACATTTCAATCGGCCGGCCCGGCTGCTGCACTGGACCATGGCGGGCCTGATCCTCGCGATGCTGTTCATCGGCGTGGCGATGGTGACCTCGCTGGCGCATTATCAGGCCCTCGTGGCTTTGCACCGCCCCCTCGGGATCGGCATCCTGGTCCTGGCTGTACTGCGCCTCGCCAACCGCTGGCGCCATCCGCCGCCGGACCTGCCGGCCGACCTTCCGGGCTGGCAGCGGCAGGCGGCGCATGCCTCCCATATCCTGCTCTATGGGCTGATGCTCGGACTGCCGCTGATCGGCTGGGCGATGCTGTCGGCGGCCGGGTATCCGATCGGACTCGCCGGCGCGCTGGTGCTTCCGCCGATTCTGCCGCGCGATCCCGGCCTCTATGCCTGGCTCCGCCCGCTGCATACGGTCCTGGCCTACGCCCTTTTCGGCCTCATCCTGGCCCATCTCGGGGCGGCTTTGATGCACGGGCTGATCCGCCGGGACGGTGTCTTCGCCAGCATGGCCCTGCGCCTGACGCCATCCCGGTCGCGATAAGCACGACGCCTGAGCAGCACGACCCCCGATCAGCACGACCGCAATGAACACGCCACAGAATACGAGGCGAGGCCGGATGGACCACACCGCAACGGGTCGGGTGCTCATCGCCGGGGGCGGCATCGCGGGTCTGGCCACCCGGCGGGCGCTGCACAGGCACGGCATTCCGACGCTGACCCTGGAACGGCGCGACGAGCCGGCCGATGCGGGCCTCGCCATCAACCTGCCGGGGAACGCGGTCCAGGCCCTCGCGCAGCTCGGCCTGGGCGATGCCCTGCGCACGGTGGGTTCGCCGGTGCGGCGACGCGAGTACCGCACCGAGAGCGGACGCCTCCTCTTCGCCGTCGACGAGGCGGCGTTCTGGGGAGACGAGATGCGTCCGCATTGCCTGCGCCGCGCCGACCTTCTGCGCCTGCTGGCGCGCGACCTTCCCCCGGCCGATCTCCGGCTCGGCTTCGACATCGGCGCGGTGCGGCCGGAGCCGCAGGGCGTCACGGTCGACGGTCGGGACGGCAAGGTCGAGACCGGAGGGCTCCTGGTGGGCGCCGACGGGGTGCATTCCCGGGTACGACGCGACGTGTTCGGCGATGCCGCGCTCGGCGCGGCGATGCTGGCACCGGCGAGTTGGCGCTTCATGGCGCCGAACCCGGGCCTCGACGCCTGGACGCTGTGGGCCGGATCGGGCGGGTTGTTCCTGATGATCCCGGTCGATCGGAATGAGGTCTACGGCTGGATCTCGATCTCGGGGGCTTCCGCGTCCGGCCAAGCGCCGAGTACGAATCCGGGGCCGGACCTGGCCGCCTCCCGTGCTCGCTTCGCGTCGTTCCCGCGCCTCGTGCGCGACACCCTCGAGGCGGTCCTGGCCCGGCCGGGCGCGCTCTATCACTCACCTTTGGAGGAGGTTCGGATTGCGCATTGGACCCGGGACCGCGTGGTGCTGGTGGGCGACGCCGCGCACGCGACCGCGCCGGTCTGGGCCCAGGGCGCCGCCCTCGGTCTCGAGGATGCGCTGGTGCTCGCCGCGCTGCTGGCCGAGCGGACGGAGTGGAACACGGTGGGCGCGGCCTACGAGGCCCTGCGCCGGCCCCGCGTGGCCCATGTCCAGGCCATGACCGACCGGCTGTCGCGCACCGCCCGGCTGCCCGGATGGGCCCGGAACCTGCTGCTCCCGGTCATCGGGCCGCGCAGCTACCGGGCCACCTACCAACCCCTGCGCATCCCGGTCCCGGCCTGAAGACCGCGCGCGAACGCTGGCGGTTCGGACCCGTCGATCCCGGCCGTCGATGTCTCCCGGGGGACGGGCTCACGCGGCGATCAGGCTCTCGACCATCTCCTGAACGTTCAGCGCTTCGGCGAAGGTGGCGAGGGGATGCGGCTCGCCGTGCGCCATCCGGACGACGCCGTCCAGTTGACCCCGAAGGGCGATCAGCCGGGCGCGATCGTTGGGTAACGCGTCCTCCGCAGCTACGAAATGCCCGTCCGGTCCCATCCGCTCGGCGATGGACCAGTCGCGCAGGCGAATGGTGCCGGCGTCGCCTTCCAGGGTCCAGGTGTTGTGGTCGGCGAGGTCCGTTCCGCCGACTTGGCCTCGAAGGCGGACCGGGACGCCGCCCGCCGACAGCGTCGCCTCGATCGCCCGCTCCGCCCGACCGGCCTGCGGGAAGTCGGCATGACCCTCCAGCGATGCCAAAGGGCCGAGGAGACGCCGGGCCAGGAACAGGAAGTGCGAGATGACCTCGCGCGTGAAACCGCCCTCGGCGCGTGCATCGAGCCAGTTCACCGCATCCGCCTGCCAGGGCCGGGGCCATTGCGCGAAGGCGACCGCGATGGTGAGGCGGCGCGGCGTCCCGACGACACCCTCGGCGATCCAGCGCACGAGCGTGGCGACGGCCGGCGCGGCGGCAAACGGGAAATTGACCGCGCCCCGGATGTCGGCCTCATCCACGAAGCGGCGCGCCTCCGCCACATCGACGGCCAGCGGCTTCTCCAGGAAGAGGCTCCGGCCGGCCGCCGCGGCCCGGCGCGCATAGCCAAGATGCGAGGCGGGCGGCGAGGCCACGTAGACGCAGGCGCTGGCCGCGATGAGCGCATCCGCATCCGCCAGCCTCGGAACCGCCGGATATCGGGCGGCAATGCGCGCGAACGCCGCTTCGGACGGGTCCCAGATCCCGGCGACCCGCACGGACCCGGCATCCGGATCGGCATCCGGACCGGACAAAACGCCGAGCATACGCTCGCCCATGATGCCGGCGCCGATGATTCCGAGGGCAAGGGTGTCGCGCGTCATAGGCGAAAGGCTTTCAGGGATGAGGGTTGCGGAGACGAGGTCTTCGGGCCGCAGGCGCCAGCGCCCGGGAGGCTTCCGATTCACGTCACGGAGGCGGTCGCGATGCGCAGTTCGGCGCCGGCTTCGGAGAGGCGCTGCAATTCCTCCGCCGGCTCGTGCGAATCCGTGACCAGGGTCCAGTTCCGGGGGAGCGGCGCCCAGGCGGTCTGCTCCGCCCGACCGAGCTTGCTCGCATCGGCCAGCACGATCACCTCGCGGGCCTGCCGCATCATGAGCGATTTGAGCGTGACCTGATCCAGGCTGGCCTCGCACAAGCCGCGCCCCGCCACGACGCCGTCCGCGCTCAGGATCGCGCGATCGGCCGTCATCAAGCGCAGCGCTTCGACCGCGAGCGGTCCGATGGTGCTCATGCTGGTGGCCCGCAGCGCCCCCCCCAGCACCACGAGGTCGAGCCCCGGTGCCTCTGTGAGGAAGGGCAGGAGCGCCAGGTTGTTGGTGATGATCCGAAGCCGCCGCGTGGCGAGAAGCTGGCCGAAGGCGGCCACGGTCGAGCCGGCATCGAGGATCAGCGTGTCGCCATCCGCCACCAGGTCGAGGGCGGCCCGCGCGATCGCCCGCTTCTCGGCGCCGTTCACCGCGAGCCGCTCGGCCAGCGTGGTTTCCGGCGGGCGCCTCGCCAGGATCGCGCCGCCATAAGTCCGGCGCACGGCGCGGATGGCCGAGAGGTGCTGAAGGTCGCGCCGCACCGTCGAGGCGGAGACGTTCAGGCGCAGGGCGACCTCGTCGACGTCGATCTCGCCGACGCTCAGGGCCTCCAGCAGCAGGTTCCGGCGCTCCTGGCTGCGCATCGACATGGGGCGGTCCTCCGGCCTTCGGTCCCGCGTCATGGCTGAGCCCGGCGGCGCTGGCCAGGAGGTTTCAGCCATCCCCGCCGGAAAGCCTCGTGTCTCAGGCGGCTTGCGCCTTCGGAGCGAGGTCGACGGCCTGACGCAAGGCCTCTATCAGGCTGCGCTCGTCGGCGATGCCGGTCCCGGCGATGTCGAAGGCGGTGCCGTGGTCGACGGAGGTGCGGATCACCGGCAGCCCCACGGTGATGTTCACGCCGGCCTCGAGGCCCAGCACCTTGATCGGGCCGTGACCCTGATCGTGGTACATCGCCACCACCATGTCGTAATCGCCACGTCCGGCCAGGAAGAACAGGGTGTCGGCCGGCAGCGGGCCGCGCACGTCCCAGCCCTTGGCGCGGCAGGCCTCGATCGCCGGCGTGATCTTGGCCGCTTCCTCGCCCCGGCCGAACAGGCCGTTCTCGCCGGCGTGCGGATTGATCGCGCAGACGCCGATCTTGGGGTTGGCGATCCCGGCCTTGACCAGGACGCCGTGGCCGCGTGCGATCACGCGCTCGACCAGGCCGGGCTCGATCTTCGCGATGGCGTCGATGAGCCCGATATGCGTCGTGACGTGGATGACCCGGAGCTTGGGCGAAACCAGCATCATCGAGACTTCGGGCGTACCCGTGAGATGCGCGAGCAATTCGGTATGGCCCGGAAACTTGTGACCGGCTGCGTGGAGGGCCTCCTTGGAGAGCGGCGCGGTGCAGATGCCCTGGGCCTGCCCGGCCTGGACTACCTCGACGGCCTTCTCGATGTAGCGGTAGGCCGCCTCGCCCGCGACCGGGGAGACCTGGCCGAACGGCAGGTCGGCGGGGACGACCTGGAGGTTCAGGCACTGAACCGCCGTCTTCTGGAAGTCCGCCGCGCCGGCATCGGACAGGGACTCGACGGACATGCCGGTGCCGACGATCCGGCCGGCCTGCCGGAGACGTTCGGCATCGCCGATCACCAGGGGCCGGCACAGGGCCCGGACATCCGCGTGCGCCAGCGCCTTCATGATGATCTCCGGGCCGATGCCGGCGGGATCGCCCATGGTGATCGCGATGGTCGGACGGGTCATGAGAAGCTTCCTTGGGTTCGGACGGCGCGCAGGCGCTCGCTGATACGGATGAGGCTCTCGGCGTCGCCGAAGGCGCCGGCCTTCGTGGCGACGGGAATCGAGAGACGGCCCAGGGTCAGGCCGAGGGAAACGCCGGGTTCGATCTCGTCGACGAGGCGAATCCCGTCGATGCCGAAGCGGGCGAGGAGCGCGGCGGCGGTCTCGCCGCCGGTCGCCGCGACGGCGCCGATCCGCGTCGCGATCGGATCGAGGGCCTCGGCGAGCGCCCGCGCAAGGCGCGGTCCGAGGCTCATGTCGAGGGCGTCGCCGATGGCGATCTCCACCAGGGCGTCGTCCCCCGCCGCGATTACGGCGGCGACGCGGGCGGCCAGATCGGCCCGGCCGGCCAGATCGCCGAGCAGCGTATCGGGCGAGACCGGCAGATGGACGACGTGGTCTTGCGCCGCAAGCCTTCGCATGGCCGCGCGCGAGGCCGCCGCGAGCGACCCGACGACGATCAGGCTGCCGGATCGGCTCGGGGGGATGTGGACCGCCCCCGTCGGGGCGGGCGCAAGGGTGTCCGCGAGAGCGTGGGCCAGCCCGGCGCTGCCGATGAAGAAGGGAACCGGCGCCACGGCAAGGCTCGCCGCCGCGATCCGCGCCAGATCCCCGTCCGTCTCGGCATCGCAGATCGCCACGCCCGGTCCGCCCTCGGCAATGCAGGCGAGACGGGACGCGAGATCGGGGCTGCGGATGGCGGAGAGCGGAACCAGCGTCGTCTCGATCTCGGCCGTGCCCAGCACGAAGCCTAAATTGGCACTGGCGTAGGTGTGGTCCCGGCGCCAGACCTCGGCATCCTCCAAGGGACGTCCGGCGACATGGACGTGGCCCGCCAGCGTGGTTCGGCCCGTCGCCGGGAAGGCGGGGGCGCAGATCCCGAAGGCCGCACCGGTCCGTTCCATCAGGTGGGCCATCGTGGCGGCGGTCTCGGCGGCGGGTTGTCCGCGAAGCGTCGAATCGATCTTCTTGAACAGAACCCTGTCCGGTTCGAGCCAGCGTTCGAGGAGGCCGCGATGGCGCTCGGCGGCGTCGGACGCGGACAGACCGCGGCTGTCCGCGTCGTAGGCGAGCACCGGCAGGGGCCTGGCGTCATCCGGGAGGACATCGCCCGAGGTGGTGATGTCCCAGGTCACCGCGGCCGCGAGGCCGCGGCGCCCGAACGCGATGGCGCAATCCGCGGCGCCGGTCAGGTCATCGGCGAGAATGAGCCAGCGGCCGGACATCGTCAGCGGCCGGCAACGGTCGGCGCAGCGGCGGAATCTGTAGCCTCCTCGGCGCCAACCACTTCGGGATCGCCGAAGCGCCGCGACACCCAGGCGGTGAGGATCGGAACCAGGATCGCCGTGACGACGACGCAGGCGGCCACCAGGATGGTCGCCGGCCCGGCCGCATCGGCATAGGCCGGGTTGGCGGAGGCGACGATCGCCGGCACCGCCGCCGCGTTGCCCGCCGTCGAGGCCGCGGCGACGCCCGCGACGCCGGTCCCCCCGGTCAGGCGATCGGCGAAGAACAGCGGGATGCCGGTGAAGACCACCACGGCGACCCCCATGGCGAGGCCGAGCAGGCCGGCCTGCCAGACCTTCGACAGGTCGAGGCCCGCCCCGAGCGCGAAGGCGAAGAACGGGATCATCACGGGAATCGCCCGGCTGAGGAAGGCTCGCATCTCACGGTCGAGGTTGCCGATGATCATGCCGACGAGCAGCGGCAGGATCGCGCCGACAAGCGTCTGCCAGGGGAAGGCCGAGAGCCCCGCCACCCCGAGAGTCACCATGGTGAGGAACGGCCCGCTCTCCAGCGACATCACGGTGTAGGCGCCGACGTCCCGCGGGCGCCCGTACTGGCCCATCAACGCCATATAGAGCCCGCCATTGGTGTCGTTCATCGCGGCGACGATGGCGAGGGTCGACAGCCCCGCGAACATGCCGGCCGCCACCGGCGCTTCGCCGAGCACCTGCCCGAAGATCAGGCCGAGGATCATGGCGATGCCGACCTTGACGATCAGCAGGGTGCCGCCCTTCTTCATGATGTAAGGCGTCGCGCGGAAATCGATGCTGGCGCCCATGCAGACGTAGAAGACCGCCAGGATCGTCAGAGCGCCGGAAAACAGCGCTCCGGTGAACGATCCGAACAGCTTCGGCGTGCCGGGAAAGAACGTGGCGATCAGGGCGCCGGCCAGCAACGGCACGACCATCATGCCGCCAGGCACGGATTCGATGGTCCGTTTGATCGGGATCTGCATGTCGGACGATCTCCCTGCGCATTTTGCGCAATTTTGATTCTGACTTCATCCCGGATCTGCCGAACAATCGGCAACGAACACGTTTCCTCCCGGAACAACGTCGATCATCTGCGCATTTTGCGCAGTTCGTCAATGAGATTGCGCAAGTCGCGCACAAATGGCGGGGTCGGGACAGGCACGGCGGGCGCAAGTGACGGGTCCAGCAATGCGGCGGAGGCCAGCGCGCGTCCGGTGGCGTCACGCCAGGTGCGGCCTCGAACCTCCTACGCGAGATGGCGGAGCGATGGCTTCGCACAGGGGACCTTCGCCCGGCGAACGGCCGCGCTGCGCGTGTCGGGACTGTCGGATTCGTGGATGCCGATCGAGAACCGCCCCGTCGATCGGATGGTCGCGTCGGAGCCGATCCGGCAGGGCGGGACGGCGCTCTTCGTCTGATCTGAGAGACGGGCGGCGTTCGCAAGGCTTGAACGGCGTACCCTGGCGGCGCCGGCACGCTTGTCCAGCCAGCGCCGCGCGCCTGTTTCGACGCGGCGCGCGCTCGGCGCGCGACGGAGTCAGCGCGTCACGTAGACCTGCGTGCCCACCGAGACGCGCTCGTACAAGTCGGTGATGTCCTGGTTGTACATGCGGATACAGCCGTAGGAGGCGTAAGTGCCGATGGAATTCGGCCGGTTGGTGCCGTGGATGGCGTACTCGCCGCCCGCGAGGGTCATGGCGGCGACTCCCATGGGATTGGACGGCGATCCACCGGCGATCACTGAGGGCAGACGCGGGTTGTCGCGCTTGACCTCGCGCGGCGGCGACCAGGCCGGCTCGACATACTTGCCGTCGATCTGGGTGGCGCCGCTCCACTGTTTGCCGGGCTTGCCGACGGCCACCGGATAGCGAATCGCGGTGCCGTCGCCGTTGACGAGATAGAGGCGGCGCTCCGAGGTGCGGACGATGATCGAGCCGGGCATCACGCCTTCATGAAAGGCGACGACCTCGCGCGCCTGGGCCGAAGCCGCCAGGAAGTTTGCTTCCCCGCCGTTCACCCCGAGGACCGCCCCTGCGAGCGCCAAAACCCATCTGCCCTGCCGAACCATGACCCGTGCCTTCCGAAAGCGTGACCGTTTGCCCGATCATCAATCGCGCATCCAAGGTCTCGTTCCGGTAAAGCGAAGTGCTGAGCGTGCCGTATGACCCAGAAATCAGCAAGCGCGGTAAAGTCCCGCGACCACAATCAAGCTAAATCCGAGTGTTCATCTTCAGACTTCGTTGACTCTGTTGATCCAAACGGTCCTTAGCGCTCGATCAGGGTCATGCCGGATGCGAGCCGCTGCTGCCAGCCGTGACGGACAAGCTCCGGGTCTTCGTGCTCCTCGACCGGAAACCCGACGCAGAGATAGGCCACGAGGCTCCAGGCACAGGGAACGTCCAGCGTTTTGCAGACGGCTCCAGGCTCGAGGATCGAGACCCAGCCGACTCCCAGTCCATGGGCGCGGGCTGCGAGCCAGAAGGTCTGGACGGCGGTGACGACGGAGTAGCGCAGCATCTCCGGCATGGTCGCCCGCCCGAGGCCGTGGCCGGTCACCGTGGCCTCGTCGCAGAACACCGCGAGGTGCACCGGCGCTTCCCGCAGGCCCGCGAGCTTCAGCCGCACATAGGCCTCGCGCTGCTCCGCCTGATAGGCTTCGGCCGCGGCCGCGTTGCACCGCTCGAAACTTGCGATCACCGCGGCGCGGCGGTCCGCATCGCTGACGCGGACGAAGCGCCAGGGCTGGCTGTTCCCGACCGAGGGGCTGAAGGCCGCCAGGTCGAGGCAGCGCTGCAGCAGCGTCTCGTCCACCGGGTCGGTCCGAAAGCGGCGCACGTCGCGGCGCCAGGCGAACAAGGTCGTGAGCGTCTCACGAAAATCGGCATCGAAGCTGGCCACGATCCGTCCCCGCGGTACATTTCAGTCTTCTTAGCCGGACTTTGCCGCCGCGGCAGAAGATTTTCGTCGCGGCGCGGGCTTCGCAGGCAAACTTCAAAAAAAGGGCCGCGCTCCGAAGAGGCGGCCTGAAGTCCTTGGGTCTCGAAACCTCTGGAATGTCGGTCCCGTGGACCCGGGCGCCGGCCGAGGAGCTGGGGAGCCGTGAAGATCGGACGCCGCACCGGCACGGGATCGACGAAGTTTCGGCCACAGGTATCGGCGCTCATCAAGGCCGACCCTGGGCCTGACGGAGGCAATCGTGATGATGGGTCTTGCCGGCGCCCGGCCGAATCGCCGCCCTTGCGGGTGGGAAGGCACGGCACCATGATGAGGGATCAATCCCCGGACAGGAGCGACGATGAGCGAAACAACCGGTGCCGATCCGCGATTGCCCGAGCCTGCCGCCCGGGTCATCCCCTTCCCGAACGTGCCGGTCACCCCTCAGATCGCCTTCGACCGTGCCGAGCTGCGCGTGATCTTCAATCTCTACGGCCGGATGGTGTCGCAGGGGGAATGGCGCGACTACGCCCTCGATTTCCGCCGCGACAAGGCGGTGTTCTCGATCTATCGGCGCAGCTCGGAGATGCCACTGTACCGGGTCGAGAAGGACCCGAAGCTAGCCCGGCGTCAGGGCGCCTACGCGGTGGTGGCAGCCTCCGGGCTGGTGATGAAGCGTGGCACCGATCTCGCCCGGGTGTTGGCCGTGCTGGAGCCGCCCCTGCGCGCGGTGTGACGCGGGGGACGATACACCGAGGGCAAGGGGCGCTGCTCCCCAGACGTTGTCAGCCGGACCAACCCGTTCGACATGAAAAAGGCCCCGGCGGTGTCCCGCCGGGGCCTTTTCTTCGTTGGAGATTCGGTTCGCTTAGCGGCGGTCGCCGAGGAGCGAGAGCAGCATCTGGAACATGTTGATGAAGTCCAGGTACAGCGTCAGGGCACCGTTGACCGAAAGCTTGGCCGCACCCTCGGCATCGGCGCCGCTATAGAGGAACATCTCCTTGAGCTTCTGCGTGTCGTAGGCGGTGAGGCCTGCGAAGATCAGGACGCCGATCACCGAGATTGCGAACTGAAGCGCCGAAGAGGCGAGGAAGATGTTCACCAGCGAGGCGATGATGAGGCCGATCAGGCCCATCACCAGGAACGAGCCCATGCCCGACAGGCTGCGCTTGGTGGTGTAGCCGTAGAGGCTGAGACCGCCGAACGTCGCCGCCGTGATGAAGAACACCCGCACCACGCTGGCGCCCGTGAACACGAGCAGAAGCGAGGACATCGAGGCGCCCATCACCGCTGCGAAGGCGAAGAAGGTCAGGCGCGCCGAGGAGGCGGACATCCGGTCCATCCGCATCGAGAAGATGAAGATGAAGGCGAGCGGCGCCAGCATCACGACCCACTTCAGCGGGCTGGTGTAGAGCAGCTGGCCGAACGGCGTCAGGGCAAGACCGCCGGCCGCCGTCTGCGCGACGGCGGCCATGTTGAGGCCCAGCGCCACGAGACCCGAGATCCCGAGACCAACGACCATGTTATTGTAAACGCCGAGCATGAAGCTGCGCAGGCCCTGGTCGATCTCGACCTGGCTGCCGGCGTACCCGGTCGGCTGAGCGCCGTACCGGAAGGGGCTGTTATCGAATGCCATGGGAGTTTCCCTTGGAAGCTCTCTCAGCGTGTGATTTCGGAAGGAGGCTCACGCACAGGACCTCTGGCACCCTGCGGCGCCTCAGGACGAAATATGTTCGGTCACGCTGCCCTGCACAAGGGGCCAGCCAAGGCTGAAAGGGCTGAATCGCACCCGCCTGTGCTGCTATTTTCCTACTTTCGTCGGGGATTAAATCCGTCCGTCGACAGGTGAGGATTGAACGAGGCCCGGTTAACCAAGGCACAGTGCCCCGGTCTGGTCTTCGGAACCAAGCGCGCCTGTGCGGCGGATCAGGCCGCCGCCTTGTCGAGGCAGCACTTCTTGAACTTCTTGCCGCTGCCGCAGGGGCACGGGTCGTTGCGGCCGACACTCTTCAACGGGTTGCGGACGGGCTGGCCGACATCCTCGGCCGTCCAGGCCAGAGCCGCGACCGGGTCTTCGATCAGTCCGAACCGCTCCGGGTCGAAGCGCGAGAGGTCGTCGGGGCGCGCCTCAGCGTGGCGCAGGGTCTTGGCGAACCAGGGCGGATCGCTGAACTCGTCGGTCAGCCGTCCGTCGCGGCGCGCGGCGCGGACGCGGGGCTCCAGTTCGCGCAGGCCCAGCAGGGCGATGGCCTCTTCCCAACCGGCCCAGCTGACGTCCCCCTCCACGGCGGTCCGCTTGTCGTCGAAGCGGACCAGCAGGTCGCGCGCCACTGGCAGCGGAATCCGGCCTGTCTGCGTCAGATAGGCCAGGGCGGCGAAGCCCTCGTGCCGGACCAGGCCGTCCGTGGTGCTGTCGACCAGTACGGCTGAGAGCGGATCGACCCCGCCGTCGAAGACGCTGACCAGAATCTTGGCCAGCGTCGTCGTCACGGCGTCGCCGATCAGGATATCGAGAGCCTCCCCGTCGGCGTGCAGCAGCCGCACCAGCGGCTTGAACACCCGCGTGTCGCGGGCGGCTGCCAGGACATGCAGGCCCCAGAACAGCAGGTCGGCCTCGGCCTCCGCGAGGTCCGGCGGCCCGGCCGCCCGATCGAGGACGTCGAGCACCGCTTCGGCGATCCGGTCCGGCTCCGCCAGGGCCTCGCGCATCTCGCGGACCGGGAGGTGCTTGGCCGCCGAGAGCGCGGAGACGAGAGCCGGATCGAGCATGCGTGCGGTGTCCTGTCAGGAGCGGAGAGTCGCCCCGGTCTTGCGTCCGACCTCGGCGACGATGCGGGCGGTCACCGCCTCGATCTCCGCATCGGTGAGGGTCCGATCGACCGGCTGGAGCCGGACCGCGATCGCCACCGACTTCGAGCCTTCGGGGATGCCGACACCCTCGTAGATGTCGAAGACGTCGATGCCGGTGATGAGCTTGCGCTCCGCTCCTTGCGCCGCCTTCACCACCTCGCCGGCCGCGACATCGCGTCCGACCACGAAGGCGAAGTCCCGCGAGATCGGCTGGAAGTCCGACAGCCCGAGTGCGGGCTTCACCTTGGTGGGACGGTATTTCGGAAGCGGCACGGCGTCGAGGGTGATCTCGAAGGCGACGAGCTGTCCTTTGAGATCGAGCGCCTTCATCACGCGCGGATGCACCTCGCCGAAGAAGCCGACCGGGTTCTTGGGGCCGAACTGGAGCGTGCCGGACCGGCCCGGATGCAACCAGCCGGGCCCGCCCGCCACGACCTGCAGGCCGCCGGTGGGAATGCCGAAGGCGGCCAGCAACGTCAGGGCGTCGGCCTTGGCGTCGAAGGCGTCGACGGCGTCAGTCCGCGCATCCCAGTGGCGTCCCGCACCCGCATGGGTCGCGGTCCCGCGCCGGATGGCGGCGGCCCGGATGGTCTGGCCCTCCGGCTGGTCGTCGGCGAAGCACTGGCCGACCTCGAACAGGGCGACGTCGGCACTGCCGCGGTCGGCGTTGCGCTGGGCGGCGCGGAGCAGGCCGGGCACCAGACTCGGGCGCATGTCCGACAGATCGGCGGCGATCGGATTGGCCAGGGCCAGGTCCGCCCCGCCGCCGCCGAACAGGAGCGCGTCGTCGTGCGGGATGAACGACCAGGTCACGGCCTCGACGAGGCCTCGGCTCGCCAGCGCCCGTTTGGCGAGGCGCGTGCGCTTCTGCAGCACGGTCAGCACCGGCTTGCCCACCGCCGCCTCGATACGCGGCAGGGGCTTCGGCTCGATGCGATCGAGCCCGGCGATGCGGATGATCTCCTCGACGAGGTCGGCCTTGCCCTCCACGTCCGGGCGCCAGGACGGAGTGAGCACCTTCACCCGGTCGCCCGAGCCGGCGACGTGGAAGCCCAGGGCCTCCAGGGACACCTTCATCTCGGCCCGGGACAGCTCGATGCCGGCCAGCCGCCGGGTCTCGGTCCAGGGGAAGTCGATGACGCGCTCCGTCTGCGGCGGCTCGCCGACGATCACGGGCTGGCTCGGGCTGCCGCCGCAGATCTCCAGCACGAGGCGGGTGGCGAGGTCGAGGCCCGGCAGGGTGAAGGCCGGATCGACGCCACGCTCGAAGCGGTAGCGGGCATCGGTGATGATTCCGAGCCGGCGGCCGGACTGGGCGATGTTCACCGGGTCCCACAGGGCCGATTCGATGAGGACATCGGTCGTCGACGCGTCGCAGCCCGAGGCCTCGCCGCCGATGATGCCGGCGATCGACTCGACGCCGTTGTCGTCGGCGATGACGACGGTATCCTCGCTCAGCGCGTAGGTCTTGCCGTCGAGAGCTTTCAGCGTCTCTCCGTCCCGGCCACGACGCACCACGAGGCCGCCCGCCACCTTGGCGGCATCGAAGACGTGGAGCGGCCGGCCGCGATCGAAGGTCAGGTAATTGGTGATGTCCACGAGCGCGTTGATCGGGCGCAGGCCGAGCGCCCGCAGGCGCGCCTGCATCCAGTCGGGCGACGGGCCGTTCGTGACGCCGCGCACGAGGCGCAGGGTGAAGTAAGGGCAGAGGCCCGCATCGGGTGCCGCGAAATCGAGGGCGACGGGCACCGGACAGGCGCCCTCCCCGCGGACCGGCGGCTGGGGCGGCCGCTTGAGATCGCCGAGCCCGGTCGCCGCGAGATCGCGGGCGATGCCGTGGATCGAAGTGCAATCCGGCCGGTTCGGGGTCAGGTTGATCTCGACCACCGGGTCGTCGAGCTTGGCATAGAGGGCGTAGGGCTGGCCCGTGGGCGCGTCCTCGGACAGGTCGAGGATGCCGCTCGACTCCTCGCCGAGGCCGAGTTCCGCGCCCGAGCACAGCATGCCGTGGCTCTCGACGCCGCGGATGGTGCCGACCGCCAAGGTCTTGTCGAGGCCCGGAACGTAGGTGCCGGGAGGCGCGAACACCGTCTTCATGCCGGCGCGGGCATTGGGGGCACCGCACACTACCTGGAGCGGCTGGCCATCGCCGGCGTCGACCGTACAGACGCGCAGGCGATCGGCATTGGGGTGCTGCTCGGCCGTGAGGACATGCGCCACCACGAAGGGCTTCAGGCTGGCGGCCTTGTCCTCGATGCCTTCAACCTCCAGGCCGATCCGCGTCAGCGTCTCGGCGATGGTTTCCAGGGAGGCCTCGGCATCGAGGTGGTCCTTGAGCCAGGAGAGGGTGAATTTCATCGCTTGCGTCCCTCGGCGTTCCACGACCACGCCGCGCGGGGTGATCGGTCGCCCATCAGGATTGAGAAGGCAGGCCCGGCTGGATCGGGCCGCGAAGATGTCGACTCAACTGGTCAGACCGGCCACCAGGCTCGGAATGTCGAGCGGCCGGAACCCGTAATGGTCGAGCCAGCGCACATCCGCCTCGAAGAACGGGCGCAGGTCGGGCATGCCGTATTTCAGCATCGCGATCCGGTCGATGCCGACGCCGAAGGCGAAGCCCTGGACGCTGTCGGGATCGAGGCCGCAATTGCGCAGCACGTTGGGGTGAACCATGCCGCAGCCGAGGATTTCGAGCCAGTCGGTGCCCTCACCGAAGCGGATCTCGCCGCCCTTGCGCGAGCACTGGATGTCGACCTCGGCCGACGGTTCGGTGAAGGGGAAGAAGGACGGCCGGAACCGCATCTTCACCGACTCGACCTCGAAGAAGGTGCGGCAGAACTCCTCCAGCACCCATTTCAGATTGGCGATGTTGGCCGCCTTGTCGATCACCAGTCCCTCGACCTGATGGAACATCGGCGTGTGCGTCTGGTCCGAATCGTGCCGGTAGGTCCGGCCCGGGCAGATCACCCGGATCGGCGGCTGCTGGGCCCGCATGGTCCGGATCTGCACCGGCGAGGTGTGGGTCCGCAGCACCTTGCGCTGACCGTTGCGGTCTGGAGCCAGGAAGAAGGTATCGTGCATCTCGCGGGCCGGGTGGCCGGGCGGGAAATTGAGGGCGGTGAAGTTGTAGTCGTCGGTCTCGATGTCGGGACCTTCGGCCACCGAGAAGCCCATATCGGCGAAGATCGCCGTGATCTCGTCCATGACCTGGCTGATCGGGTGGACGCGGCCGCGCACCTCCGGCGCCTCGCGCACCGGCAGAGTCACGTCGATGCGCTCGGCCGCGAGACGGGCGGAGAGCGCCGCCTCGGCCAGCGCATCGCGGCGCGCGGCGAGGGCGCCCTGCACCCGGTCGCGCAAACCGTTGATCAGGGGACCGCGGGTCTTGCGCTCGTCAGGCGTCATCGACCCCAGGGTCTTCAGGAGTTCGGAGACCGACCCCTTCTTGCCGAGGGCCGCGACGCGCACGGCATCGAGGGCGGCCTCGTCGGACGCGTCCGCGACCTGACGCAGCAGGTCGCCTTCGAGGGTATCGAGATCGGTCATCGATTCAACTCACCGGCTGCGGCGCCGACCCCGAGAGGGCCGGGCGGGCTCGATCGGCCTGGGGCGAGGGTTTTCCCGGGCGGCGCCCGCAATGCAAACGGCGGGGAGCCGGAAAACACCCGTGTGGTACGCAAAGACGAAAGGCGCGGCTCCCCGGGGGCGCCGCGCCTTTCGTGAAGAACAGCGCTCGGCTCGCGGGCGAGCCGGGCTCGCCTCAGGCGGCCTTGGCGGCCGGAAGGGCGGCCTTGGCCAACTCGACCACTGCCGCGAAGGAGGCGGGCTCGTGGATGGCGAGCTCGGACAGGGCCTTGCGGTCCACCTCGATGCCGGAGATCGACAGGCCGTTGATGAAGCGCGAGTAGGTCAGGCCATGCTCACGGACCGCGGCGTTGAGGCGCTGGATCCAGAGCGCGCGGAACGTGCGCTTCTTGTTCTTCCGATCGCGGTAGGCATACTGCATGCCCTTCTCGACCGCCTGCTTGGCGATCCGGATCGTATTCTTGCGGCGGCCGTAATAACCACGGGCGGCCTTGAGGACTTTCTTGTGCTTCGCGTGACTGGTCACGCCGCGCTTGACGCGGGCCATGGGTGTTCTCCTGGATTACGAAAAAAGCAGTGTCGGCGTCGTGAAGGCTTACCGGCTGTTCGGCAGGAAGTACTTCTTCACGTTGGCAGCATCGCCCTCGAACAGGGTGGTGGTGCCGCGCAGGTTGCGGATCTGCTTCGTCGTCCGCTTGATCATCCCGTGGCGCTTGCCGGCCTGGGCATACATGACCTTGCCGGTGCCGGTGATCTTGAAGCGCTTCTTCGCGCCCGACTTGGTTTTCAGCTTGGGCATTTGGCTCTCCTGAACGCGCAGCGGCTCCGATCCGGTTCGGATCGAAGAGATGCGCTCGGTTGATGCTTCTGATGGAGCAGCACGAACCGCCACGGCAGCCCTATCGGCCGGGCGGTTCAACGCCAGGGGGCTATGACAGAAAAGCGACGCGGGTTCAATGCCGGGTTTGGCGCCGAGCTTCCGGGCCCTGCCCTGGGCCATACCCGGGGCCAAGTTTCGGCAATGTCCTGAGCCAGACCCGGGGCGGGATCCCGCGCAAAGTCGGCAGCTGGAAATTCCCTCGGAATTGCGGCGCGCGGTTGCTTGACAGCCCCCGGCCCGGAACCTAAACCCCCGACACCGCCGGAAACGGGGCGGGACGTCAAGCGGGCGTAGCTCAGTTGGTTAGAGTGCCGGCCTGTCACGCCGGAGGTCGCGGGTTCGAGTCCCGTCGCCCGCGCCACGTCACTTCTGTTCCGAATCTAGGATGCGGGCGTAGCTCAGTCGGTTAGAGTGCCGGCCTGTCACGCCGGAGGTCGCGGGTTCGAGTCCCGTCGCCCGCGCCATCGTGTTCGCGACACGGTTCTCTCGCTTTTGCCTTCCTCCGCGCTACCCTTCTCCTGTCATCGGACCGGAGAGCGACGGATGTCGGGCGTCTTCTTCCTCTATTTCACTGTCTGCCTCGCGCGCGCGCCGGACACCTGCGAGTCGCGCAAGCTCCCCCTCGATGCCGAGGACGCCCCGGCCTGCCTGCACGTGGCCCAGCCGCAATTGGCCCAGTGGATCGGCACGCATCCCGAGTTTCGCATCATGGCCTGGCGCTGCGGCGCGCCGCCCCGCGATCACGGCACGCGGATCTGATCGCTCCACCGACCGTGGCCGACGCACCACAGGCGTGAGACGGCGCGCCCCAACTCGGAGCACGCCGCGTTTTCGCCGCATCGGACCGGGAAGGCCTTCACACCCGAAGCCTGCCGCGAGTCCCGTCCCAAACCATGCCGTCCGAAACCATAGCGTCCGAAATTGCGACGTCCGTTCACGCCACCCCCCTCCCCTGTGCTCGGTCGAGATACTCCGGGTCCGAGGCCGGCGCGCGGATCGCCGCCCTGTCCCTTCTCCTGGTGCTGGCCGGTTGCGGCTCGCCGGCGAGCCTGCTCGCACCCGATCAGCCGACCAGCGTGATGATCCTCGACGAACAGGCGGCTGCCGCCGCGATCTCACGCTACCGGGCCCAGCACGGCCTCGGCCCGGTGGTAATCGATTCGAGCCTGATCCGGGCCGCATCCTATCAGGCCGCCTCCAACGCGAAGGCCGGGCGCCTGAGCCACGAGATCGGCGGCACCTTCAATGCCCGGATGGCGGAAGCCGGGTTCGGCCGCGCCTACGCCTCCGAGAATCTCAGCGCCGGCTCGGCCACCTTCGACGAGGTGCTGGCCCGCTGGAAGAATTCACCCGAGCACAACTGGAACATGCTGATGCCACAGCTCAAGCGCGTCGGCATCGCCCGGGTGGACGCACCCGGCACCCGCTACAAGCGCTTCTGGGCCCTGGTCATGACCGGCGGCTGACTAGGCGCCGTCGGTATCCGCCTCGGTCAGCCCATCCTGCAGGGACCGGATGATCGTCCGCATCTCGGGCACCATCGCGATGGCCTTGGCGATGCGCTGCGCCTCGTCCCGGGTCATCACCGCGGTCGCGGCCCGCCGATCGGCATCGTCGGAGAAGTACGTCCAAGCGACCGCAAGCCCTTCGCCATCCTCGACGCAGAAGCTCTCGGCCCGCTCGACCACGATCCAGGGCGGCGGGAATCCCCGCGCGGGCTGCAGATCCGTTCCGGCTTCGTCGCTCACGGATGCCCCCCTGCAGAAATCGTCGCTCGCCCGGGAGTCCTACGCGATGACGCGCGCGCCTGCACCCCTCCTGGGGCAGCAGACCTGGCGACAGGTGTCTGGTGGGCGGTGACGGGCTCGAACCGCCGACCCTCTCCGTGTAAAGGAGACGCTCTACCAACTGAGCTAACCGCCCGATGCGCCGCTTCGTAGCGGAAGCGGAGGATCGGGCGCAACCCTCTTGCCTGCATCGCAGCCCTCACCGCAGAGAAAAGGCCCCGGCGTATCCGCCGAGGCCTCGTGTTGCATCAGGGTCTGCTCAGCCCCGAAAGGGTGAGCATGAGCGGCCTAGTGGGCGATCACCGTCGCGGATTCCTCGTCGGCGATCACGGGACGGACCTTCGGGGCAGGCTCCTCCCATTCGATCGCCTCGGGGACGCGGACCAGGGCGTGCTGCAGCACCTGGTCCATCCGCGAGACGGGGATGATTTCCATCCCGTTCTTCACGCTGTCGGGCACCTCGGCGATGTCCTTGGCGTTCTCTTCGGGGATGAGGACGGTCTTGATGCCGCCGCGCAGAGCCGCGAGCAGCTTTTCCTTCAGGCCACCGATCGGGAGCACCCGACCGCGCAAGGTCACCTCACCCGTCATCGCCACGTCGCGGCGCACCGGAATACCCGTCAGCGTCGAGATGATCGCGGTCGCCATGCCGATGCCGGCTGACGGACCGTCCTTCGGGGTCGCCCCCTCCGGAACGTGGACGTGGATATCCCGACGCTCGAAGAGGGGCGGCTCGATGCCGAAATCGACGGCCCGCGACCGGACGTAGCTCGCCGCAGCGGAGATCGATTCCTTCATCACGTCGCGCAGGTTGCCTGTGACCGTCATCTTGCCCTTGCCGGGCATCATGACGCCTTCGATCGTCAGCAACTCGCCGCCGACTTCGGTCCAGGCCAAGCCCGTCACCACGCCGACCTGATCCTCCTCGTCGATCTCGCCGTAGCGGAACTTCGGCGGGCCGAGGAAGACCGGCAGGGTCTCCTCGGTGACGGCGACGGCCTTCACCTTGGTGATGAGGATCTCCTTCACCGCCTTGCGGATCAGATTGGAGATCTCACGCTCCAGGTTGCGAACGCCCGCCTCCCGCGTGTAGCGGCGGATGAGCATCAGCAGGCCGGCATCGTCGATCTGCCACTCCTTGGCGTCGAGACCGTGCTTCTTCACGGCGCCCGGGATCAGATGCTTGCGCGCGATCTCGAGCTTCTCTTCCTCGGTGTAGCCGGCAATGCGGATCACCTCCATGCGGTCCATCAGGGGCGCAGGGATGTTCAGGGTGTTGGCGGTGGTGACGAACATCACGTTCGACAGGTCGTAATCCACCTCCAGGTAATGGTCGTTGAACGTGGCGTTCTGCTCCGGGTCGAGAACCTCCAGCAGGGCGGCCGACGGATCACCCCGGAAGTCCATGCCCATCTTGTCGATTTCATCGAGCAGAATGAGCGGGTTCGAGGTCTTCGCCTTGCGCATCGACTGGACGATCTTGCCCGGCATCGAGCCGATATAGGTCCGGCGGTGGCCGCGGATCTCGGCTTCGTCACGCACGCCGCCGAGCGACATGCGCACGAACTCGCGACCCGTCGCCTTGGCGATGGATTTGCCGAGCGACGTTTTGCCGACGCCCGGAGGTCCGACGAGACACAGGATCGGGCCGGTGAGCTTGTTCGCACGCTGCTGCACGGCAAGGTACTCGACGATCCGCTCCTTCACCTTGTCGAGGCCGAAATGGTCCTCATCGAGCATGACCTGGGCGCCGAGCAGGTCCTTCTTGATCTTTGAGCGCTTTCCCCACGGGATGCCGAGCATCCAGTCGAGGTAGTTGCGCACCACGGTCGCTTCCGCCGACATCGGCGACATTTGGCGCAGCTTCTTCAGCTCCGCCACCGCCTTGTCGCGAGCCTCCTTAGTGAACTTGGTCTTTTCGATTTTTTCCTCGAGCTCGGCCAGCTCGTCCTTGCCGTCCTCGGAGTCGCCCAGTTCCTTCTGGATCGCCTTCATCTGCTCGTTGAGATAGTATTCGCGCTGGGTCTTCTCCATCTGCCGCTTGACGCGGGTCCGGATGCGCTTTTCCACCTGGAGCACGGAGATCTCGCTCTCCATCAGCGACAGCACGCGCTCGAGGCGCTGCGCCACCGTGGGGATCTCCAGGATCGCCTGCTTGTCCGCGATCTTGACCGCGAGGTGCGAGCCGACGGTATCGGCGAGCTTCGAGGGCTCGTCGATCTGGGTGACGGCGGAGACGACCTCAGGCGAGATCTTCTTGTTGAGCTTCACGTAGTTCTCGAACTCGGCGATGACCGAGCGTGCGAGGGCTTCCGCCTCGACACTGTCACCGAGTTCGTCGGTGAGGGTCTCGGCCTCGGCCTCGTAATAGGTGTCGGACTTGGTGAAGCGCGAGATCTTGGCGCGGCCGGCGCCCTCGACCAGCACCTTCACGGTGCCGTCGGGCAGCTTCAGCAGCTGCAGCACGCTGGCCAGGGTGCCGATCTTGTAGATCGCGTCCGGCGAGGGGTCGTCCTCGCTAGCATTGATCTGCGTCGCCAGGAGGATGTGACGGTCAGTGCGGACCGCCTCCTCGAGGGCGCGGATCGACTTCTCGCGACCGACGAACAGCGGCACGATGATGTGCGGGAAAACGACGATGTCGCGCAGGGGAAGGACGGCATAAGAGCCCGTCGAGCCCGGAACGACCGGCTGGCGCGATTTCGATTGAGTCATATCGGACTTCCTCATGATGGACGCCGGGCAGTCGCTCCTCCCAGGGAGCAAGCATCCTGCCAGGGGCCGACCGGGCCGCGAGGGGGTCGGAAGCGTGTTGGGAAGAAACGGTCCCTCGGAGGACCGTGTTCAGGGATGCGGCTGGTGGCGGGACACCGCACCTCGGCGGGTGAGCGTGCGGCCATCGCGCTGAGCCTGAGATGGAAATCGGGGCGGATGTTTTCAAGCATCCGCCCCGAGGCTCGACCCAGACCTGACGAGACCCGTGCGGCGCCTCAGGCGCTGACGCTGGCCGGGGCTTCCTTGTTGCGGTCACCGTGGATGTAGAGCGGCCGGGCCTTACCCTCGACCACCTCGGGGCCGATCACCACCTGCTCGACGGATTCGAGGCCCGGCAGGTCGTACATCGTCTCCAGCAGGATGGTCTCCAGGATGGAGCGCAGGCCGCGGGCACCGGTCTTCCGCTCGATCGCCTTGCGGGCGACCATGGACAGCGCCTCCTCCTGGAAGGTGAGGTCGACATTCTCCATCTCGAACAGGCGCTGGTACTGCTTGACCAGGGCGTTCTTCGGCTCCTGCAGGATGCGCTTCAGCGCGGTCTCGTCGAGGTCCTCGAGGGTCGCCAGCACGGGCAGGCGGCCGACGAACTCGGGGATGAGGCCGAACTTCAGCAGGTCCTCGGGCTCGACGTTGCGGAAGATCTCGCCGGTGCGGCGGTCGTCCGGAGCCTGCACGGTCGCGCCGAAGCCGATCGAGGTGCCCTTGCCGCGCGCCGAGATGATCCGCTCCAGGCCCGCGAAGGCGCCGCCGCAGATGAAGAGGATGTTGGTGGTGTCGACCTGCAGGAACTCCTGCTGCGGGTGCTTGCGCCCCCCCTGCGGCGGAACGCTGGCGACGGTGCCTTCCATGATCTTCAGGAGGGCCTGCTGCACGCCCTCGCCCGAGACGTCGCGGGTGATCGACGGGTTGTCGGACTTGCGCGAGATCTTGTCGATCTCGTCGATGTAGACGATGCCGCGCTGCGCCCGCTCGACATTGTAGTCGGAGGCCTGGAGCAGCTTCAGGATGATGTTCTCGACGTCTTCGCCGACGTAGCCGGCCTCGGTCAGGGTGGTGGCGTCCGCCATGGTGAACGGCACGTCGAGGATGCGGGCCAGGGTCTGGGCCAGCAGCGTCTTGCCCGAGCCGGTCGGCCCGATCAGCATGATGTTCGACTTCGCCAGCTCGACGTCGTTGTGCTTCGAGGCGTGGGCGAGGCGCTTGTAGTGGTTGTGGACCGCGACCGAGAGGACCTTCTTCGCGAAATCCTGGCCGATGACGTAGTCATCGAGCACGCGGCGGATTTCCTTCGGGGTCGGCACCCCGTCGCGCGACTTCACCAGGGAGGACTTCGATTCCTCGCGGATGATGTCCATGCACAGTTCGACACACTCGTCGCAGATGAACACCGTCGGGCCCGCGATCAGCTTGCGGACCTCGTGCTGGCTCTTGCCGCAAAACGAGCAGTACAGCGTGCTCTTCGAGTCGTTGCCGCCAGTCTTGCTCATATCGGTCTCCGTTCGCGGGCATGGCGCCGGTCCGGGGCGCACACGCATCCTTCGAATTTAATGGCGTCCGCCTAAAGAAACAGTCACCTGCGCGCATCTGCCGGCTTCGATCAGACTGGCGATGCAAGCACGCGACCGCGACGGGATCAAGGCGGGGCGGCGAAATGCAGCCGCCTCGTAACGACGCGCCGGACCGGACGAGTCCGGCGGTCGTTGCGAGATGTGGCGCCCGTGATCAGGCGGCGGCGGGCTCGGGCCGCTTCTGGATCACCTCGTCGATGAGCCCGAACTCCTTGGCGGCGTCGGCCGTCATGAAGTTGTCGCGCTCCAGCGCCTGCACGATGGTGTCGTAGTCGCGGCCGGTGTGCTTCACGTAGATCTCGTTGAGACGCTTCTTGAGCGCCTCGATCTCGCGGGCATGGATCAGGATGTCGGTGGCCTGGCCCTGGAAGCCGCCGGAGGGCTGGTGGACCATGATCCGGGCGTTCGGCAGGGCGAAGCGGTGGCCGGGCTCGCCGGCAGTCAGCAGCAGCGACCCCATCGACGCCGCCTGGCCGACGCAGAGCGTCGTCACAGGGCAGCGGATGAACTGCATCGTGTCGTAGATCGACAGGCCCGAGGTCACCACGCCGCCGGGCGAGTTGATGTAGAAGGAAATTTCCTTCTTCGGGTTTTCGGCTTCGAGGAAGAGCAGCTGCGCCACGATCAGCGACGCGCCGTAATCCTCCACCGGACCGGTGAGGAAGATGATGCGCTCGCGCAGCAGGCGCGAGTAGATGTCGAAGGCACGCTCACCGCGGCTCGACTGCTCGACCACCATGGGCACGAGCGCGCTGTTATAATAGTCGACCGGATCTCTCATCATCACGTGCCCCAGCTACAAGGGGTCCGGCCGCGCCGCGAATCGGGCGCGCACCGGACGTTTCAGCGAACTACGGCGATGGTGAACATCGCCTTACTCTCAAGCCCGCCGCCCTCGTGGGAGCAGCCGGGCTCAGTCGGCCTTGGCGACGGCGGGCAGGCCCTCGTCGGTTCCGGTCGAAGCCGACTCGGTCGTCTCGGCCTTGGCCTCGCCCTCGGCCGAAGCGTCGTCCTCGTCGGCGAACAGCGCCTCCTTCGAGACCGGCTCCTCGGTGAGCGTCACCTGCGCGAGCACGTGATCGACGACCTTCTCCTCGAAGATCGGCGCACGAAGCTCGGCGAGCGCCTGGGCGTTCTTGCGGTAGAAATCCCAGACCTGCTGCTCCTGGCCGGGATATTGCCGCACCCGGGCGATCAGCGCCTGGTTCACCTCGTCGTCCGTCACCTTGATATCGGCGGTCTCACCGACCTGCGCAAGCACCAAGCCGAGGCGGACGCGGCGCTCGGCGATTTTGCGATACTCGGCGGTCGCCTTCTCCTCGGTGGTGCCCTCGTCCTCGAAGGTCTTCTCGCGGGTCTTCAGGTCCTGCTCGACCTGGGCCCACACGGCGGCGAACTCCTGATGCACCAGGCTCGGAGGCAGCTCGAAGGCGTATTTGGTGTCGAGAGCGTCGAGGAGGTCCTTCTTGAGCTTGCGCCGGGACTGCGCCTCGAAGTCGCTGCCGATGGCGGTGGAGACCGCCTCCTTCAGCTTGTCGAGGGACTCCATGCCGAAGTTCTTCGCGAGCTCGTCGTCGATCTTGGTCTCGCCCGGAGCCTGGATCGCCGTCACGGTGACGTCGAACTCGGCATCCTTGCCGGCGAGATGCGCGGCGCCGTAGGCCTCCGGGAAGGTCGACTTGACGACCCGCTGGTCACCCACCTTGGCGCCGACGAGCTGCTCTTCGAAGCCCGGGATGAACGAGCCGGAGCCGAGCTCCAGGTCGATGCCCTCGCCCTTGCCGCCGTCGAACTCGGTGCCGTCGATGCGGCCGACGAAGTCGATGGTGACGCGGTCGCCGGTCTCGGCGGCGGCACCTTCCTCGCGGGGCGCGAACGCACGGTTGGACGATGCCATGCGGGTGATGGCCTCGTCGACCTCCTCGTCGGAGGGCTTGGCCACCTGCTTGGTCAGATTGACGTCGGACAGGTCGACCAGCTCGAAGGTCGGCAGAACCTCGAGGGCGACGTTGAACGAAACGTCGGCTTTCGAATCGAGGGCGCGCTCGACGATCGACTGCTCGCCGGGGAACTCGATCTTCGGCTCGAGAGCGAGCTTGAGGTTGTTGTCCGTGACGATCTTCTGGTTCGCCTCGTTGACGGCGTTCTGCAGCACGTCGGCCATTACGGAGCGGCCATACAGCTTGCGCAGGTGCGCGACCGGCACCTTGCCCGGACGGAAGCCCTTGATCTGGGCCTTGTCCTTGAGGGTCGACAGCTCGCTGGTCAGGCGCTCCTCGAGCTCGTTCGCGGCGAGCAGGACCTGAAACTCGCGCTTCAGTCCCTGGGAGAGTGTCTCGGTCACCTGCATGGTCGTCTTTCCGCTGTCGTCCGTGTGATCGCGCAAATTCGGTCGGTCCCTCGTGGCCCGCCCGGGCGGGCACGACGAGGTCGGCGCCAGGACTGCGCGCCGCTGAAGGCCAGCTCCCTGCGGCGGGCCGACCGGCCATCGCTGTGAGCCAATCCGTTCCCGACGGCGATGGACTGGTGCGGGCGGAGGGGCTCGAACCCCCACGTCTTGCGACACTGGAACCTAAATCCAGCGCGTCTACCAGTTCCGCCACGCCCGCAAGCGCCAACGCCCAGCGCGCATTCCGCCGCCAGAGCGGGGTCCTATAGCACGCGCGCCACGGGCCGCAGCAAAAAAATCAGGCGGCCGTTCGGATCGCCGCGACGGGCCGGGCGACCCCGAATTGGCATCCGCCGAATCCGCATTCTACAAGCGCTGCCCAGACGTCCCGGTCTTCCGCCCCCGGTCTTCCGCCGAAGTCCCATGCTGCGTCATTCCATGCTGCACCATGCCATGCTGCGAGGTTCTATGCTGCGAGATCCCCTGCCGACCCCTCGATCGCTCGGCCCGAACGATCCGGTCTCGGCCTCGCGGCGAACCTGGCTCGGTGGTGTGGCGGCCCTGGCGCTGCTGCCGAGCGGCGCACGGGCGCAAGGGACAAAGACGCCTCCCCCTTCCGCACCTCCGTCCGCGCCCGCACCGGCCACCGACGGCCCGGCTCGCACCCTGTCGGCCGCGCCGAACACGCTGCGGCTGAAGCCGGAACCCGCCGTCCCGACGCCGGTCTGGTCGTTCGACGGCAAGGCGCCGCCGCCGGTTGTGCGGGTCCGGCGCGGCGAGACGGCTCGGCTCAAGGTCGAGAACCGGACCGACAAACCCCTCAGCCTGCACTGGCACGGGGTGCGCAACCAGAACCCCATGGATGGGGTCGGCGGCGTGACCCAGGCGCCGATCGCCCCGGGCACCGAATTCACCTACGCATTCGTACCGCCCGATGCCGGCACGTTCCTGATTCGACCCCTGGTGGTGGGCGGCTCCAGCGAGCCCTCGGGGCGCGGCCTCGCCGGCGCCCTCGTCGTCGAGGAGACGACCCCGCCCGCCGTCGACCAGGACCTGACCCTGCTGATGCAGGACTGGCGCCTCGACGACGCCGACGCTCTGCTGCCCTTCGGCCAACGGGCCTTCGCGGCGAGTTCCGGCCGCCTCGGCAGCCTCGTCACCCTCAACGGCGTGCCGGTCCCGGCCCCGATCACGGCCCGGCCCGGCAGCCGTCTGCGCCTGCGCCTCGGCAACGTCTGCAATGCGCGGGCGACCCGCATCCGCTTCGACGGCGTGAAGGTCTACGTGCTGGCGGTCGACGGCCAGCCGACCGACACCTTCGAGCCCCTTCGCGCCACCCTGCCGTTCCCGCCCGGCACCCGCTACGACCTGATGCTCGACATGCCGACCGAGGCCGGGACCACGGGTGCGATCACGGCGCTGATCGGCAACGGCATCGCGCTCGCCACTCTGGGCCTCACCGCGGAGGCCGCCGCGCCGCCGCGGCCGCCGATCACGAAGATCGGCGACAACCCGTTGCTGCCGGCCGAGGTCAAGCTGCAGAATGCCGTCCGGCGCGACATCACCCTCACGGGCGGCGCCCGGATCGACAAGGACAAGCCGGCCTCCGAGCCGAGCTACACCGGCGATCCCACCCGAATCTGGGCGGTCAACGGCGCCCCCGGCACGGCCGGAATGGCGCCGCTGTTCTCGGTGAAGCGCGGGCAGGTGGTGGTGCTGGCCATCCGCAACGAGACCGCGTTCCCGCAATCCCTGCACCTACACGGCCACGCGTTCCGGCTGCTCCACCCCCTCGACGACGGCTGGGAGCCCTACTGGCTCGACACCTTCCAGCTTCTCGAAGGTCGCACCGCGCGCATCGCCTTCAAGGCCGACAATCCCGGGCGCTGGCTGATCAGCGCGACGGTGCTGGAGCGCTTCGATACCGGCCTGTGGACGCTGTTCGAGGTGACTTAAACCGGGACGAGGGCGCGCAACACCGCCGGCATCATGTCCGGCAGGTCCTCGGCGATCAGGCCGGGGCCGTGGCGCAGGCCGGCATCGCCGTGGACCCAGACTCCCGCCGCCGCGGCCTCGAACGGCGCCATCCCCTGGGCCAGCAGCCCGGCGATGAGCCCCGCGAGTACGTCGCCCGCGCCGGCGGTGCCGAGATAGGGCGTGCCGTGATCGTTGATCGCCACGCGTCCGTCGGGGGCGGCGATCACCGTATCGGCCCCCTTCAGGACGATGACGGCCCCGACCAGGGCGGCGGCCCGGCGCGCACGCTCGACCTTGTCGGCCTCCGGATCGCCCGCTTCCGTGCCCTCGAAGAGGCGCGCGAACTCGCCCTCGTGCGGCGTCAGGACCGCCGCGGCGTCGCCATCGGCGAGATGGGCGCCGAGCAGGTGGGGCTGGCCCTTGAAGCTCGTCAGCGCATCGGCGTCGAGGACGAGGGCGCGCCCGGCGGCGGCGGCGACTGCCACCAGATCGCGGGTGGCCGCGCCGATCCCGAGCCCGGGACCGGCCAGCACCACGTTGAGGCGCTCATCGACCAGGAGGTCGTCGAGGTCGTCGGCGCTGTCGCAGGCCCGCAGCATGATCGCAGTGCAATGCGCGGCGTTCTCGGCCAGCGCCCCGGTCGGCGAGACCAGGGTGACGAGGCCGGCCCCGACCCGCAACGCTGCGCGCGCCGCCATCCGGGCGGCCCCCGTGCGGGTGGCCGGCCCGGACAGGACGACCGCGTGCCCGCGCGTGTACTTGTGGCTCGCGGCGGTCAGGCGCGGAAACGCCGCCTCCCACAGGCCAGGTCCATTGCGCCAGAGCGGCGCTCCCCCGGCGAGGCCGGCATCCAGCGCTGCCGGGCCGGTGCCGATATCGGCGACGTGCAGGTCGCCGCCATGCGCGCGGCCGGGCTGCAACAGGTGCCCCGGCTTCAGGGCCACGAAGGTGACGGTTTCGGTCGCCCGCACCGCGACGCCGCGCACGGCCCCGGAATCGCCATCGATTCCGCTCGGGACGTCGACGGAGAGGATCGGGCAGGACGCCTGCCCGAGGCGGTCTACCAAGGCGGCCGTCTCGCCCTCGAGGTCGCGGGCCAGACCGGCGCCGAACAGCGCATCGATGACGAGGCCGTAAGCCGCCAGGTCGACGATCGCGGAGAGGTCCAGGACCGGGCCGCTCCAGCCCTGGGCCGCCTGCGCCGCATCGCCGGACAGGCCCCCGGGGGGCACCAGCCCGCCGAGGTCGACCGGGTGGCCGGCCTCGGCGAGGAGGCGCGCCGCCACGTAGCCGTCGCCGCCGTTGTTGCCCGGTCCGCACAGGACGAGGATGCGCAGTCCCCCACCGGCCAGGGCGCGGGCGCGCTCCGCGACGGCGGCTCCGGCCCGCTCCATCAGGGCAAATCCGGATGTTCCGCCCGCGATCGCAGCCGCATCGACCCGGCGCATCGCCTCGACCTTGAGCAGTCGCAGGGTGGTCATGGGGAATCCCTTCTCGAATGCACCTCTGGGCTTCACGCGACAGCCTCAGGTTCGCTCATCGCCTAAACGATTTGCGGTGCGTGCATATTCCTTGTGCAGTTTTCCGGCGTCACCGAAGAAATCGGCGTGGCGAAGGCCGAACGGCGATGATACCAACGATGGATCAAGCAGCATCGAGGTCAGGCCCACCCGGCATGAAGAAGATCGAAGCGATCATCAAGCCTTTCAAACTCGACGAGGTGAAGGAAGCCCTGCAGGAGGTTGGCCTCCAGGGCATCACCGTGATCGAGGCAAAGGGCTTCGGACGCCAGAAGGGCCACACCGAACTCTATCGCGGGGCCGAATACGTCGTCGACTTCCTGCCCAAGGTGAAGCTCGAGATCGTGCTGTCGGACGCGCTGGTGGAGGGCGCCGTCGAGGCGATCCGCAAATCGGCCCAGACCGGCCGCATCGGCGACGGCAAGATCTTCGTCTCGACCATCGAGGAAGCGATCCGCATCCGCACCGGCGAGACCGGCACCGACGCGATCTGAGCGGCGAGCGCCAGGTCCCGTGACCGAGACGTCCTGCCGGCTCGATCCGGTGACCAGCCCCTCGGACTGGCGCCGATACCATACCCTCCGGCGCGACAATCTTTGGACGGCGCGCGGGCGGACGGGCTACGACGAGAACCACCCCGACGACCGCCGTCCCAACCACCATCCGCTCCTCCTGATTTCCGGGAACGAAGCGGTGGGGGTCGTACGCCTCGACGATCGCCGCGATGGAACCGGCATCGTCCGGCTGGTGGCCATCGCACCGGACCGCCGGGGTCGAGGCCTCGGCCGCAGCTTGGGCGCGGAGGTCGAAGCCAAGGCGCGGGGACTCGGCATCCACACGCTGTTCGTGAACGCGGCACAGGGCGCGGTGGGCTTCTACGAGGCGATGGACTGGGAACGCTTCGGGTGGGACGCCGCCGAGCTGGTTGGCGATGCCGCCGATTGCGTCCAGATGCGCAAGCTCCTGCCGCGCTGACGGCAGCCAGGACCGGAGACAGGGCCCGTGGGCGACCCCGGAAACACCAGAGACAGATCTAAGTTTCTGTTTTTGCGTCTCTTCTGACAGCCGCCAAGTCACGGGCGCGGAGAAATTGCGCTGGCCGAGGCGCCGTAGCTGCGCTAAACGCTCGGCGCCCAATACCCTTCCGCTCTGCGGCGTGCCGATGCCCGCTGCGGCAAAACCACGGCCGCAACGGGCCGAGACATGAAGGAGACCTCCGAGGATGGCCAAGACAGCAGCCGACGTCCTGAAGGAAATCAGGGACAACGACGTCAAGTACGTCGACCTTCGGTTCACCGACCCGCGCGGTAAGTGGCAGCACGTCACGTTCGACGTCTCCCTCATCGACGACGAGATGTTCTCCGAAGGCACGATGTTCGACGGCTCGTCGATCGCCGGCTGGAAGGCCATCAACGAATCCGACATGCTGCTGATGCCGGACCCGGCCACCGCCTGCATGGACCCGTTCTTCTCGGCCTCGACCATGTCGATCGTCTGCGACGTGCTCGAGCCCTCCACCGGCGCGCCCTACAGCCGCGACCCGCGCGGCACCGCCAAGCTGGCCGAAGCCTTCCTCAAGTCCACCGGTATCGGCGACACCATCTATGTCGGTCCCGAGGCCGAGTTCTTCGTGTTCGACGACGTGAAGTTCGGCTCCGACCCGTATCACACCGGCTTCCAGCTCGATTCGACCGAGCTGCCGACCAACGGGTTCACCGATTACGAGGGCGGCAACCTCGGCCACCGCGTCGCCACCAAGGGCGGCTATTTCCCGGTGCCGCCGCAGGATTCGGCGCAGGACATGCGCGGCGAGATGCTGGCCGCCATGCAGTCGATGGGCGTGAAGGTCGAGAAGCACCACCACGAGGTGGCGTCCGCCCAGCACGAGCTCGGCATGAAGTTCGACACCCTGACCCTGCTCGCCGACCACATGCAGATCTACAAGTACTGCATCCATCAGGTCGCCCAGAGCTACGGCAAGACCGCGACGTTCATGCCGAAGCCCGTCTTCGGCGACAACGGCTCGGGCATGCACGTGCACCAGTCGATCTGGAAGGACGGCAAGCCGCTCTTCGCCGGCGACAAGTACGCCGATCTCAGCCAGGAATGCCTCTGGTACATCGGCGGCATCATCAAGCACGCCAAGGCGCTCAACGCCTTCACCAACCCGTCGACCAACTCCTACAAGCGCCTGGTGCCGGGCTACGAGGCTCCCGTGCTGCTCGCCTACTCGGCGCGCAACCGCTCGGCCTCCTGCCGTATCCCGTGGACCACGAACCCGAAGGCCAAGCGCGTCGAGGTTCGCTTCCCCGACCCGATGGCCAATCCTTACCTCGCCTTCTCGGCCCTGCTGATGGCCGGCCTCGACGGCATCATCAACAAGATCGATCCGGGCGCCGCCATGGACAAGGATCTCTACGACCTGCCCCCGCGCGAGCTGAAGAAGATCCCGACCGTCTGCGGCTCGCTCCGTGAGGCGCTGCAGAACCTCGACCGCGACCGCGCCTTCCTCAAGGCCGGCAACGTGTTCACCGACGACCAGATCGACTCGTTCATCGAGCTGAAGATGACCGAGGTCATGCGCTACGAGATGACCCCGCACCCGGTTGAATTCACGATGTACTACTCGCTCTGAGAGCGCGCGGGCCGGGCTTCGTGCCCGGCTCGCCCGGAACGATCCGAGACGCCGGGGCTCCGCGAGGGGCTCCGGCGTCTCGCGTTTCGGGCGCCCGGTTTTGATTCGGCTCCGTGCTGCCTCAGGTTGCCACTGCCCGGAGATGGATGCGTCCTGGGGAACCATGACCGATCCACTCGGCTTGCCGCCCCGACAGGGGGCCTGGGAAGCGGCCGGAGAGGGAACCAGGACAGGAAATGCTGAAGGACGACGCCGGAGACACCGGATTCCGGCGCGGCGACCGCCTCGAGCGCGCCAATGCCCTGGTGCAGACCCTGGCGATCCTCGCGGCCGGGGCCTGGGCCGTCTACACCTTCATCTACGAGGCCCGGATCAAGCCGGCGCTCGAGCCGCCCGCCGTCTCGGTCACCACGAACCTGGTGCGGGCGGGCGAGCGCGGCCAGCACGTGGCCATCCGCTCCACCGTGATGCGCAGAAATGTCGGCCAGACCGGCGTCCGCGTGCTCGGTCTCGTCTACAATGTGACCGGCGTGAGCGTGCGCTTCGAGGCGCAGACGCGGGACGGCGCCACGGCGCCCGACCGCACCACCACGGCGCGCGCCTACACCTTCGACGGCCCCGGCGAGGCGATCCTGCGCGAGAGCCGCCTGTTCGCCGGCGCCACCGAGGCAGGCGGCGAACCCTCCGACCTCAATCCCGGCGAATCCGTCTCGCGCGACCTGATCGTCTATGCCGATCGCGACCGCTTCGACTTCGTGCGCTTCGAGGTCGGCCTTGCCTACACGCGGGGCGACGATCCGGCCGTGCAGCTCCGCTTCGTCACGGGGACGAACGGCACCCTGGCGCTGCGCCCGCGCGCCGATTGCCGGACCGAACCCGAAACCTGCGCGCGCCTGAAGACCACCGACTTCGCCACCGAATTCTCGCTCTGGTGAGACGGCTTCGCCGGATGGCGCGGGCCGTCGTCGAGCCGCGACATGTCCTCTCATGGTGCATGCCTGCGACGGTTTTTCAGGGAACACGAGGCTATCGTGGCACCTTCACTTGAGGCTGCAGGCGTATCCCCGCCCCATCCGTACCAGCCTGGTCTTGAAAAACTCATGCGTTGCTTGCCGTTGGAATCGGTGAGGCGCGTCCGGCAGCGTTGCGTTGT
Source organism: Methylobacterium sp. 37f (assembly GCF_023093475.1). NCBI lineage: Bacteria > Pseudomonadati > Pseudomonadota > Alphaproteobacteria > Hyphomicrobiales > Methylobacteriaceae > Methylobacterium > Methylobacterium sp. 37f. The sequence goes on along the minus strand of NZ_JAGHKN010000015.1, from coordinate 13,910 downwards.
TGTTCCTGATCTTGAGTGGCCATGCTGTTTCCTCCCGTCGACACGGATCACCCCCTGGCGGAACGGTTCCGCGACTTCATCCGGCATCGGCCCTTCCCCTGTGTTGGCGCCAAATCGGCCCTGTCGCGCGGGGGCATGACGGTGGTGGTGGCGCGCGGCATCGGCCACGCATCCGACGATGCCCGGATCTACGCCGCGCTCCTGGCCTTCATCGCGCGCTATCGCCAGTCGCCGGAGATGTTCCGCAGCTTCGCCGTCCTGTTCGAGGGCGCCGCACCCACCTCCGAGGAGGGGTTCGAGACCGACCTATGGGCGCGGGTCCAGGCCCTGTCCGACCGGGACGGGCATCTCGGCCAGCCGCATGACGACCGCGTCGCCGCCGATCCCGAGGACCCGCACTTCTCGGTGAGCCTCGGCGGCGAGGGCTTCTTCATCCTGGGGCTGCATCCGGCCGCGAGCCGCCCGGCCCGGCGCTTCGAGGCCCCCGCCCTGGTGTTCAATCTGCACGACCAGTTCCAGCGTCTGCGGGCCGAGGGCCGCTACGAGCATCTGCGCGACAGCATCGTCGAGCGCGATGTCGCGTTCGCGGGATCGCCCAACCCGATGCTGGCCGGGCATGGCGAGCGCTCGGCCGCGCGCCAGTTCAGCGGCCGGGCCGTCCCCGAGGATTGGACCTGCCCGTTCCGTCGCCGTTCCGAGCCCGCCGGCTGGGACGGCGCGGAGGTTCTGGCCGCCCTGCGCAAGGGCGCCTTCGTCGCCGACTGCGTGGAGGGTTAAGGCATGGACGCCGTCACCGCCCAGGCCATCCCGTTCCCGAACACCGATCCCGACAGCCTCGCCTCCCTGGTGCGGGCCGTGCGCGAGACCGGCTACAGCTTCACGACGGTCACGCCCGCCACCCACGCGCATGTCAATGCGCGGCCCCAGAACGCCCGTGCCCGAAACCTGCGGGACGTGCTCGGCTGGAGCCGCCCCTTCTCGCCCGAGATCCTGCCGGAGGTCGTGCTGACCGCCCTGGAGCGTGCCGGAGCGGTCTCGGCGCAGGGCGACGTCCGGACCCCGAACGTCCGCCTCTCCAGCCTCGACGGCGAACTCTTCCTGCATTCGGCCTATCCGCCGAGCGCAGCCGACGCGGTGTTCTTCGGCCCCGACACCCTGCGCTTTGCGGCGGCTGTCGTCGCTCATCTGGAGCAGCGCGAAGCCCCTGTCCGGCGGGCGGTCGATATCGGCTGCGGTTCCGGAGCGGCCGGGATCTGCATCGCCAAACGGGCGCCGGACGCGGAGGTCGCCCTCGTCGACATCAACCCGGCGGCCCTGCGGGCGGCGGCGGTCAATGCGCGCTCGGCGGGCGTCGGCAACGTGCGCCTGCACCGGAGCGACATGCTCACCGCCGTCGAAGGCGAGTTCGACCTCATCGTGTCGAACCCGCCCTTCATGATCGATCGCGGCGCCCGCGCCTACCGCCACGGTGGCGGCCCTCTCGGGGCCGGCCTGTCCCTGGCGGTGGTGGAGGCGGCCCGCGCACGTCTGGCTCCCGGCGGCAGTCTCGTGCTGTTCACCGGGTCCGCCATCGTCGAGGGGCGCGACCCCTTCCGCGAAGCGGCAACCGCCCTCTGCGCCGAGGCCGGCCTGAGCTGGACCTATCGCGAGTTCGATCCCGACGAGTACGGCGAGGAACTCGCGGACCCGGCCTATGGCGATGTCGAGCGCATCGCGCTCGTCGTCCTGACGGCGACGCGGAGCTGAGCATGGCGGCGGCCCCGCAGATCGCCGACACCGACCGCGCCGAGTTCCTGCGCGATGCCCTGGCGGGCCTGCAGACACGGCCCCGGACCCTACCGGGCAAGTATCTGTGGGACGAAGCCGGGTCCGAGCTGTTCGACCGCATCTGCCACACCGCCGATTACTACCCGACCGGGCGCGAGATCGCGCTGCTGCCGGGCGTGGCGTTGGAGGTGGCGGCCCGGATCGGACCGGGCGCCACCGTTGTGGAGTTCGGCAGCGGCGCCAGCCGCAAGATCCGCACCCTGCTCGACGCTCTCGACCGTCCGGCCGCCTATATCGCGGTCGACATTTCGGGCGATTACCTCGCCGAGGCGATCCGGAGACTCGCTCCGGATTACCCGCAGGTCGCCATGCAGGCGGTCTGCGCCGATTACAGCAAGCCGTTCCGCCTCCCCCTGCCAAGGTTGGGCGGGCCCGTGCTGGCCTTCTTCCCCGGAACCAGCATCGGCAATTTCGCGCCCGACGAGGCCGGGGCCTTCCTGGCCCGCGCCCGGGAGGCCCTCGGCTCCTGCCTGTTCCTGATCGGGGCCGACCCGACCATCGAGCGGGGTACGCTGCAGGCGGCCTATGGCGGGGCCGACGGGCTCATGGCCGCCTTCCACCGCAATATCCTGGAGCGGATGAACCGGGAACTTGGCGCTGACTTCGACCTGGACGCCTTTCGGCACGAGGTGCGCCTGTGTGAACATCCGTTCCGGGTCGAGGCCCACCTGACCGCGACCACGCCGACCAGCGTCCGACTCGGCCCGACCCGGATCGACTTCGCCGCCGGCGACAGCATCCGCACCGACTCCTCGCACAAGTACACGCCCGAGGCCTTCGCGCTCCTGGCGGCCGGAAGTGGCTGGAATCCGGAGACGCACTGGCTCGGCACGGGCGGCGGCTTCAGCCTTCACCTGCTGCGGAGCTGATCGGCCGGATCGCCTCTTCGCCGGATCCCTACTCCGCTGAGTCCCCTTCGCATCAACCCGGGAGAGCAAACATGGCACAGCAGGTTCCGGTCTCGCGGGAGGCCGTCATTCAGGATCTGGGGCTCGATGGGGACGAGGCCGGCGAGGCCCATGCGGTGACGGACGATCTCGCCTATCAGCGCCTCGCCATCGTCAACGTGGTGCTGTTCGGCTCACCCAACGCCGGCGACCGCGGCTGGGTGCTGATCGATGCCGGCCTCCCGGGCTCCCGGGGACGGATCGAAAAGTCCGCCGCTGCGCGCTTCGGCAATGGCGCGCGGCCAGCGGCAATCGTTCTCACCCACGGGCATTTCGACCATGTCGGGGTGCTGGAAGATCTCGCCGAGGCCTGGGACGCACCGGTCTACGCCCATACGGCGGAGCACCCCTATCTCGACGGGTCCGCCGCCTATCCGGCGCCCGACCCGAGCGTGGGCGGCGGCGTGATGGCACGGATCGCGCCGCTCTACCCGACGCGCCCCGTCGACGTCCGCAAACGCCTCCACGCCCTGCCGCAGGATGGCAGCGTGCCGTCGATGCCGGGCTGGCGCTGGCTCCACACCCCGGGGCATTCGCCCGGCCACATCTCCTTGTGGCGGGAAGCCGATCGGTCGCTCATCGTCGGCGACGCCTTCGTGACCACGGCCCAGGAATCCGCCTACGCGGTCATGATGCAGGAACCCGAGCTGCACGGCCCGCCGATGTACCTCACCACCGATTGGCCGGCCGCCCGGCGCTCCGTCGAGACCCTGGCGGCGCTCAAGCCCGAGCGGGTGATCACCGGGCACGGACGCCCGCTGGCGGGTCCCGACATGCGTCGGGCCCTCGACGCGCTGGCGCAGGATTTCGACCGCATCGCGGTTCCGAGCCAGGGCCGCTACGTCGACGCTCCGGCGACGGCGGAGAATGGCGGGGCCTACCGCGAGCCCTGAGAGGGTAAGGCGGGCGCGTCACCCGTCGTCACGCAAACTTGCGCAGGATATCGCCACACCGAACCCCCGATCTGCGGACATTCGCGCGCTCCTGGCGTAAGATTCGCCGAAGGGCCGCCGCATCCGGCGAAAAAGCCTGCACCATCGTGCGAGGAAGAACACGCCATGCGGATGTCCCACCGCGCCTTCGCCGCCCTGGCCGGCCTGCTGCTCACCGGGCTGGCGGCATCGGGCGCCGCCCGGGCCGCGGCCGGCGACGACGTCGCCGAGCGCGAGGCGCGCTGGAAGGATCTGCGGCAATCGCTCTTCGGGGATCGCGCGGTCGAAACCGCAAAGCCCCTGGTCCGCATGGACCTGCCGGACCGCGCCAACGACGCCGCGCTCGTGCCGCTGACGATGACCATGACCGACAAGGACCGGATCAAGGGCCTCTACCTGGTCATCGACGACAACCCGGCGCCCCTGGCCGCGCATTTCACCTTCGGTCCCGCCGCCGACCCGGAGGAACTGAAGCTGCGCATCCGGGTGAACACCTACAGCAACGTCCACGCGGTGGCCGAGACTAAGGACGGCGCCCTGATCCAGACCACCCAGTTCGTGAAGGCGTCGGGCGGGTGCTCGGCCCCGATGGGCATGACCGACGACGAGGCGATGAAGGGCATGGGCGACATGCGTCTGAAATTCGCCGACCCGGCTTCCGGCGCGGCCTCTCCCGGCGCAACCGATTCCGGCAAGCCGATCGCCGCGACGCTGATGATCCGCCATCCCAACTTCACCGGGCTCCAGATGAACCAGGTCAGCCGCGAGTACACGCCGGCCCGCTACATAAACCGGATCAGCGTCACCTACGGCACGCAGAACGTCTTCGTCATGGAAGGCGATATCTCGATCTCGGCCAATCCGGTGATCAATTTCGCCCTGCGGCCCGCCGGCAAGGGACCGGTCACGGTGGTGACGCAGGACAACCAGGGTGGACGCTGGGAGCGCAGCTTCGATGTGCCGGCCGCCAGTCACTGACGCCCTGCGACGCCGCGCGGGCCTCGTCCTGGTCGCCACCCTCCTGGGCGCCGCCGCGCCGGCGGATTCACCCGTCGCTGTGCCCGAGCCCGCCGGCTACTGGGACGGCGCGCTGCAGGGCTACACGCCGAAGACGCTGGCGGGTGCCACGGTGATCGACACCGAGGCCCTCGAGGCCCTGATCGGCGCCGGCAACACCCTCCTGATCGACGTCTCGGAATCCGATCCGACGCCGCGCAATCTCGCGCCGGGGCGCCTGTGGCGGCCGATCCACCGGGCGATCCCGGACAGCATCTGGCTGCCGGGCGCCGGGTCCGGAACCCTCTCGGCCCAAGACGCCGCCGCCCTGGCCGAGCGGATCGAGACCCTGACGCAAGGGGACCGGACCCGCCCCGTGGTCACCTACTGCCACCCGGATTGCTGGGGCAGCTGGAATCTGGGAAAGCGCCTCGTCACCTTGGGCTACCGGTCGGTCCACTGGTTCCCGGCGGGGATCGAGGGCTGGCAGGAGAGGCATGAGACGGGGGCGATCCGGCCCGACGCCGCCTGGACGCGCGCCCTGAAGACGGGCGGCGGGCCCTAGAATCACACCCTCTCCCCGCCGAAGGTCACGCCACCCATGCCGAACCGCCGCTCGATCCTCATGCTCCTGGCTCTCGCCCCCGTGTCCCTCTCTCCGCTGGGCCTCGCTGTCCCGGCCCAGGCGGCCGACGCGTTGCCCTACACGCCGGAGGCCTTCGAGGCGGCGCAGAAGGCGGGCAAGCCGATCCTCATCGAGGTGAGCGCCCCCTGGTGCCCGATCTGCAAGACCCAGAAGCCGATCCTGGCCAAGCTCGGCGAGCAGGCCCGCTTCAAGGACCTGGTGATCTTCGAGGTCGATTTCGACACCCGCAAGGATGTGCTGCGCCGGTTCGACGCCCGCATGCAAAGCACCTTGATCGCCTTCAAGGGCGAGACCGAGACCGGACGCTCGGTCGGCGAGACCCAGCCGGAATGGATCGAGGGCCTCGTCGAGAAGACCCTCTAGGGCACCCCCATGGGCAACGGCCTCGGACTCGCCTTCCTCGCCGGCCTGCTGTCGGTGCTGTCGCCCTGCGTGCTGCCGCTCCTGCCGCTGGTCCTCGGCGCGGCCGCGTCCGAGCACCGCTACGGCCCCCTGGCCCTGGCCACCGGACTCGCTCTCTCTTTCGTGGCGATCGGGCTGTTCGTGGCCACCATCGGCTTCGGCCTCGGCCTCGACACCGGCCTGTTCCGCACCGGCGCGGCGATTCTGATGATCCTGCTCGGATGCGTGCTGATGCTGCCGGCGGCGCAGACGCGGCTCGCGGTCGCGGCCGGGCCGGTGAGCGACTGGACCGAGGCCCGCTTCGGGGGCCTCTCCACCGCGGGCTTGTCCGGGCAGTTCGGCGTCGGGCTCCTCCTCGGCGCGGTCTGGAGCCCCTGCGTCGGGCCGACCCTCGGGGCGGCCTCGCTCCTCGCCGCGCAGGGCCGCGATCTCGGGTCCGTCGCCCTCACCATGGTGCTGTTCGGCCTCGGCGCCGCCCTGCCGCTGGTCCTGCTCGGCACCCTGTCGCGCGCGACGCTGGTGCGCTGGCGCGACCGGATGATGGGCCTCGGCAAGGGGCTCAAGGCCGCCCTCGGCCTCGTCCTGGTGGTGACGGGCCTCGCCATCGTGCTCGGCTACGACAAGGCGCTGGAAACCCGCCTCGTCGAAGCCTCGCCCGAATGGCTGACGCGGCTGACGACGCGGTACTGACGCCGCGCCCCGGTGCGCCGCTCGGGAATCGATTGGTTCGGGCGGCTCCATCGCGGTCCCTAGACCGTCTGGCCGCCATCCATCACGAGGGCATGCCCGATGACGAAGGCGGCCGGGTCCGAGCACAGCCAGAGTACGGCGGAGGCGATCTCGTCGGGCCGGCCCATCCGGCCGATCGGCTCCTGCGCGATCACCCGGGCGATGCCCTCGGGCGTGCCTCCGGTGAAGCGCTGCATCATCGGCGTGTCGATGATGCCCGGGCAGATGGCGTTCACCCGGATGTTCTGCGCGGCATAATCCAGAGCCGTCGCCTTGGTCAGGCCGATGACGCCGAACTTGGCGGCGCAGTACGCCGCCTGACCGGCGATGCCCTTCACCCCGGCGCCCGAGGCGGTGTTGACGATCGAGCCGCCCCCGCTCGCGAGCATCAGGGGGATCTGGTACTTCATGCACAGGAACACGCCACGCAGGTTGACCCCGGCGATCCGGTCGAAGGTCTCCTCGCTGAGATCGACCATGGCAGTTACCGGCTGCTCGATCCCGGCATTGTTGAAGGCGAAGTCGAGCCGCCCGAAGGTGTCGACGGTCCGATCGAGGGCCGCCCGCACGTCGTCCGCCCGCGTCACGTCGCACCGGACGGCGATCGCCCGGGCACCCGTCGCCTCGATCAGCCGCGCCGTCTCGCGGCAGGCCTCTTCGGCGACGTCGGCGACCGCAACGCTGATGCCGGCCTGGGCGAAGGCCAGCGCCGTGGCGCGGCCGATGCCGCTCGTCGCCCCGGTCACGAAAGCGACCCTTCGGATGTCGGCGCCGGTTCGATCCATCGTCATGCTGCAGGTCTCCTGATTCCGCCTCGATCGGGGACCGAGGATGCTGCAAGAGACCTAGCGCCTCGGCGGATCAGCGATTAGCTGCTGAAACCCGCATGGGTTCATAAGTCCAGGTTATCAATGGCGCGCGGCAGCGTGAACGATCTGGTTGCCTTCCTGGCAGTCGCCCGCGAGCGCAGCTTCACCCGCGCGGCGGCGCAGCTCGGCGTGTCGCAGCCGGCTCTCAGCCAGACCATCCGCGACCTGGAGGCGCGGCTGGGACTCCGCCTGCTCAGCCGCACCACCCGCAGCGTCGCCCCGACCGATGCCGGCGAGCGCCTGATCCACAGCATCGGGCCGCATCTCGACGGGATCGAGGCCGGCCTCGCCGCACTGACCGCTCTGCGGGACAAGCCGGCCGGACTCGTGCGGATCACCGCACCCGATCACGCAGCCGAGACCGTCCTGTGGCCGGCTCTTGCGAGATTGCTGCCGGACTACCCCGACATCGCCGTGGAGGTGGTCACGGAAGGCAGCCTGACCAACATCGTCACCGAGCGCTTCGACGCGGGCGTGCGCTTCGGCGAGCACATCGAGCGGGACATGGTGGCGGTGCGGATCGGTCCCGATCTGCGCATGGCCGTGGTCGGCACCCCCGCCTACTTCACCGGACGATCCAGGCCGACCCATCCGGAAGATCTGACGGCCCATCGCTGCATCAACCTGCGCCGTCCGACCCGGGGCGGGTTCTACCCCTGGGAGTTCGAGAAGGCGGGCCGCGAAATCAACGTCCGGGTCGAGGGCCAGCTGGTGTTCACCAGCCTGCGCCTGATCCGGCGGGCGGCCCTGTCCGGCTTCGGGCTGGCCTACCTCCCGGAGGACCAGGTGCTGTCGGATGTGGCGGACGGACGGCTCGTGCGGGTTCTCGACCCATGGTGCGAGCCGTTTCCCGGCTATCACCTCTACTATCCGAGCCAGCGCCAGCACGCCCCCGCCTTCGCCGTGGTGGTCGACGCCCTGCGGCATCGACAGGCGTCAACCTGAAGGCGGCGGCGCATCGCCGGCCCCGCGACTCGGCTTGCACAACCGGGTCGATCTTGGTCCATCAGCGAGAGCGCTCGCGGCCGTCGATCCGGCGGACCGATGGGCCGCAACCGTCAGGGAGATCCCGATGCCCCTCGTCGTCCCCGTCATCCTCGGTTCCGTGCGCGCCGACCGTCAGGGCCTGCGCGCCGCCCGCTTCGTGATCGCCGCCCTGGAAAGCCGCGGCATCGAGGCGCCGCTGGTCGACCCGGCCGTGCTGAACCTCCCGCTCCTCGACCGGATGTACAAGGAATACCCGGCGGGGACCGCGCCGGCCGTGCTCGAAGACCTCGCGACCCTGTATCGCCGCGCCGATGCGTTCCTGGTCGTCTCGGCCGAATACAACCATGCGATCCCGCCGGCCCTCGCGAACACCCTCGACCACTTCCTGGAGGAGTATGCCTGGCGACCCTCCGGCATCGTCTGTTACTCGGCCGGGCAATATGGCGGCGTGCGGGCGGCGATGCCGTTGCGCGCCATGCTGGCCGAGCTCGGCGCATCGAGCATTCCCTCGCTGCTGCCCATCCCCCGCGTCGGCAAGGCCCTCGACGAGGCCGGCGTCGCGCAGGATGAGTGGCTGCCCAGGGCGGCCCAACGCTTCCTCGACGAGCTGGTCTGGTATGCCGAGGCGCTTCGGGCGCAGCGCGCCAAGGGCACGCCCTACTGAGACGGACCCGGTTTGGCCAAAGCGTGGGAAAGAGCCGCTGTCGCAGGGACTGGAATCACGAGGCCCTGGCGCAGGGCTTGCCCGTGTGACGCCCGACCCGAACCACCCGAGCCGAGGCCCCCATGTCCACCATGTCCACCATGTCCACCATCGCCGCCACGCCCGATCCGTCCACGACACACAAATCTCCCGGCGCGGAGATCCGCACCCTGCTCGCCGCCCTGGTGCGCGCCGCCCTGATGTCGGACGATCACGCGAGCGCGGCTTGGCGGGCGGCCGCCCGGGACGTGCAGGCGACGCTCGCCGCCGAACCGGCGCAGGTGGCGAGCCTCAACATCGAGGGATTCTGGACCCTGGCGGTCCGCGATGCCGAGGCGCCGGAGTATCGTGAGGCCGAGAACCAGGTGCAGTTCGGCTTCCCGGCTCTGTCTCCGTTCACCCTCGACGAGATCACGGCGCCCGGCTTCGACGTCGATGCGGCCGTCGAGCGCCTGCGCAAGTCGGCCGCCACCGGCTAAATCCTGTCGACGGCGGAGCCGATGCCCTCGCGGATGCCGTTGCCGGGGCGGCGTCCAGCGCCCATGTTAGCAAGAGCAGCCGGGCGGCGCTTCCGCTCCCGGCGAGACATGTTCTACCGCGTATGGCCTCGCGCCCGCGCAGCGAGCCGGATCCCTTGGCAAAACGCATCAATCCGAATCCCGGCGCTGCCGGCCTCCCCTCCCGCGAGCAGATCCTCGCCTTTATCGCCGCCTCGACCGAGACGGTCGGCAAGCGCGAGATCGCGGCGGCCTTCAACATCAAGGGCGCCGACCGCATCGGTCTCAAGCGCATCCTGAAAGAGATCGAGGAGGACGGCGCCATCGCGCGCGGGCGCGGCGGGCTGGCACCGTCTGGCCGTCTGCCGCCGGTGGTTCTGGCCGACATCACCGCACGGGATCGCGACGGCGAGTTCCTGGCGAGCCCGGCCGAGTGGGACGTCGGCAACGGCCCCGCCCCGAAGATCACGGTCGCCTCGCCGCGCGGCGGCAAGCGTCCGGGCCAGCCGGCGCCCGGTATCGGCGACCGGGTGCTCTTGCGCGTCGAAGCGAGCGCCGGTGAGCCGGGCCGCTACACCGGCCGCGTCATCAAGGTTCTGGGAAAGAACAAGGCTGAGATCATCGGCATCTTCCGGGCCGGTCCCGACGGCGGACGCATCATCCCCGTCGAAAAGCGGGCACAGGGGCGCGAGATCGCGATTCCGGCCGGCGAGGAGGGGGAGGCCCGCGATGGCGACCTCGTCAGCGTCAGCCTCCAGCGCGAGAGCCGCTTCGGGCTGCCCCAGGGTCGGGTCCGCGAGCGCCTCGGGTCGCTGGGGTCGGAGAAGGCCGTCAGCCTGATCGCGCTTCACCTTCACCACATCCCGCACGTGTTTGCGGCGGCCACCCTGGCGGAGGCCGATGCAGTGGTGCCGGTGGGCCTGGCGGGCCGCGAGGATTGGCGCGCCGAACCGCTGCTGACCATCGATCCGCCGGACGCCAAGGACCACGACGACGCCGTGATGGCGACGCCCGATCCCGACCCGGCCAATGCCGGCGGCTTCATCGTCACCGTCGCGATCGCCGATGTCGCCGCCTATGTGCGCCCGGGCTCGGCCCTCGACCGCGAAGCCCTGGTGCGCGGCAACTCGGTCTATTTCCCGGATCGCGTCGTGCCGATGCTGCCCGAGCGCATCTCCAACGATCTCTGCTCCCTGCGTGAGGGCGAGGACCGGCCGGCCCTGGCTGTCCGCATGGTCATCGCGGCCGATGGGGCGAAGCGCCGGCACAGCGTCCACCGGGTGATGATGCGCTCGCGGGCCAAGCTCAGCTACGCCCAGGCCCAGGCCGCCATCGACGGTTTCGCCGACGACATCACCGCTCCCCTGCTCGAGCCCGTGCTGCGCCCGCTCTGGGCCGCCTACGCGGCTCTGCGCGAGGCTCGCGAGGCCCGCGGTCCGCTCGCCCTCGACCTGCCGGAGCGCAAGGTGCTGCTGACGGCCGACGGCGCGGTCGACCGCGTCGTGGTGCCGGCCCGTCTCGATGCCCATCGGCTCATCGAGGAGTTCATGATCCAGGCGAACGTCGCCGCGGCCGAAACCCTGGAGCAGGCCAAGCAGCCGCTGATCTACCGCGTCCACGACGAGCCGGCCCTGGAGAAGATGCGGGCGCTCGGCGAGGTGCTGGCCTCCATCGGGATCAAGCTGCCTAAGGAAGGCATCCTGCGTCCGGCCCTGTTCAACCGCATCCTCGCGACGGTGGCCGAGACCGAGCACGCGATCTTCATCAACGAGGTGGTCCTGCGCTCGCAGGCCCAGGCCGTCTACGCGGCGCAGAACCTCGGCCATTTCGGCTTGAACCTCCGTCGCTACGCCCACTTCACCTCGCCAATCCGGCGCTACGCCGACCTGATCGTCCACCGGGCCCTGATCGCGGCCTGCCGCCTCGGCCCGGACGGCCTGTCGTCGGAGGTCACGGTGGCGGCCCTCGACCAGATCGGCGAGCAGATCTCGGCCGCCGAGCGCCGGGCCATGGCGGCCGAGCGCGAGACCATCGACCGCCTCATCGCCCACCATCTCGCCGACCGGGTCGGCGCCACCTTCACCGGCCAGATCTCCGGCGTGACCCGCTCCGGCCTGTTCATCAAGCTCGACGAGACCGGGGCCGACGGCTTCGTGCCGATCTCGACCATCGGGGCCGACTATTATCGGCACGACGAGGCCAAGCACGCCCTGGTGGGCGAGCGCTCGGGCGAGACCCACCGCCTCGGCGACCGGGTCGAGGTCCGATTGGTGGAAGCCGCTGCCGTGGCCGGGGCCCTGCGCTTCGAATTGCTGTCCGAGGGGCAGGCCCGGCCGGAGCGCGCCGCACGCCCCGGGCCGAACCGCGCCATCCGCAAGCCCGGCGCGCCCGGGCGCCCGCCCGGCATCCGCAGCACCGGGTCGCGCCACCGCGGCTCGCGCCGCTGAGCGGAAGGGGCTAGGCTGCCGGGTCATGCGAGGAGCCGAGATGACGGACGGAATCGAACCGGGCCACCACGAACGCACCCCGCTGGTGCGGGCGATGGCGCGCGGCTTCATCGGCCGCTGCCCCCATTGCGGCAAGGGCCGGATTTTCGGCCGCTTCCTCAAGGTCCGGCCGCATTGCGACGTCTGCGATCTCGAACTTGCGCATCACCGGGCCGACGACCTGCCGCCCTACATCGTCATCTTCATCGTCGGTCACATCGTCGGGTATTTCCTGCTCGAAACCGAGATGAATTACGACGTTCCCCTGTGGTTTCAGCTCAGCTTCTGGCCCCTGGTGACGCTGTTTGGGTCGTTGGCGCTGCTGCAGCCTGTGAAGGGCGCCGTGGTCGGCCTGCAATATGCGCTTGGCATGCACGGCTTCGCCAAGCTACCGGTGCCGCGCGCGGGCACCGAACCGCAGGGCGAGGAGACACGGCATGGATCAGGTGACGGGCGCAGTGCCGACCGAGCTGCCGGCTTCGGCCCCGCCTGAGGCGCCCGCCCGCAAGCCAGCGCTCCGGCCCCGCAATGCCGCGACTCTGATCATCCTCGACCGTACCCGGCGCATTCCCAGAATTCTGATGGGCCGGCGCCATCCCGGGCTTGCCTTCATGCCGGGCAAGTTCGTGTTCCCGGGCGGCCGGATCGAGCCGTGCGATCGCCACATGACGGTGGCCGGTGCCCTCTCGGCGCGGGCGTCCGACGCGCTGGCGGTCCGCGTCCCGCGCGGGGGCAACGGGTTGGGGCGCGCCCTCGCCCTGGCGGCCATCCGCGAGACCTACGAGGAGACCGGCCTGCTGCTCGGAACTCGGGAATACGGACCGCCGGAGACCACCCCGGCGGGGACCTGGGATGCGTTTCGCGCGGCGGCGGTGATGCCGGATCTCGAATCCCTGCGCTTCATCGCCCGGGCGGTGACGCCACCCGGCCGCGCCCGGCGCTTCGATACCCGCTTCTTCGCCGCCGACCGGACCGCCATCGCGCACGAGGTTCCGGGCATCGTCTCGGCTGAATCCGAACTGGTGGAACTGGCCTGGGTCACCTTCGTCGAGGCCCGCGCCCTCGACCTGCCGCGGATCACCCGCGTCATCCTCGACGATCTCGAGATCCAGGTCCGAGGCGGGTTCGCGCCCTACCTGCCGATTCCGTACTACTATGAGCGCAGCGGCAAGCCGCAGCGCGAAACTCTATAGCCAAGCCTCAGGACGAAGCCCCGCAGGTGGAACCCCTTCCCACACCACCTGGTTGGTGAACAACAAGGCGTGAGGAGGGAACCATCCCATGATGAAGGGCGGCCTGCTGTGGTTGATCGGTATTCCGATCCCGGTGATCCTGGCGATCTATTTCTTCACGTCCTGGCTGCATTAGCCTGAAGCGCAGTCCCAGACACGAAAAAGCCCGCCCTGGTGTTCCCGGGGCGGGCTTTTGTGTTTGGTTGCGGGGACAGGATTTGAACCTGTGACCTTCAGGTTATGAGCCTGACGAGCTACCGGGCTGCTCCACCCCGCGCCACCTGGGATCGTTTGGAGGGAATGTGGGTCGACGCGGATGGGCGTGGACGAACCTTGTTCTGAGCAGGTCTGGCGGCGACCGACTCTCCCGTGTCTTGAGACACAGTACCATGGGCGCTGGTGTGTTTAACGGCCGAGTTCGAGATGGGATCGGGTTCTGGGCACACCGCTCAAACCACCAGACCGGCGCAGGACAAGGATGTTCGGCAAGCGTGAGCGACAGCCGTTCAGGCGTCGCGGGTCTCTTTATAGTCGTGATGCGAACACGGATCATGAGAGCGATCAAGCTCGATCGAGCGATTAGTACTGGTAAGCTCAACGCGTCACCGCGCTTGCACACCCAGCCTATCAACGTGGTGGTCTTCCACGGCTCTCAAG
>NZ_JAGHKN010000014.1:0-112697 GCF_023093475.1 Methylobacterium sp. 37f | reverse complement strand
CGGTCGTGCCGGCTTCGACCTCCTGCAGCAGAGGGTGCTCCATGCGGCCTGATCAAGGCCCAGGAGCCGGCGTAACCTTACTCATCACCCCTCAATCGCCCATCAGCACCAGAAGTGCGGATGAACCACAGCGCCGACCTCGTCAAAGCAGCCGATACCGCGCTCTATCGAGCCACGCACGACGGGAGAAACCGGTCGCAACTGCTCTTGTCCGATCAGGCTGGCGTGAAGAAGGCGAGGCAACAGCAGACGAACAGGGACGCCTCTGTGCCGCTGCGGAATAGCCAATCGGCAAACAGCGAAGGAACGCGACGGCATCCCTCGCTGCGCTTGAGCGAAACGCATCTCCGCGCAAGCCGCCACCCCGCCGCCTTCGGCTCGTCCTCCGATCAGATCATGCCCTCGCCGGCCTGATCGTTGGTGCGGGTCCCCTCGTCGTCGCGCGAGTGATAGATCCATTCGCCTTGCGCTGCGGCATACCGGCGAAATACAAAGATCCACACAGACATTGTCGGCGGACGGTTAGGCAATAGGCGCCAGTCGCCTTGAATGGATTATGACTTCAACTTCAAGGCTGCAATGATGTTTTGCTTCGACGAATGAACTGCGACATAATTGGGCGGGCCTTGGAACGTTTCGTCCCTGACATTGTATTTCTTAAAATCGACACCTCGCGGCATCAATGGACCGACGACAAAACCGTACCCGGACAGCAAATTCCAAAAATCAATAAGCAAAAACTTGGAGTATATGTTTATCATTCCAAACTCGAACTGTATGGCCGAGATACGATTGCCGCTGAGCATTTCTGAGAAACCTCCTAAAACGAGATTTTCTGCTCCCTCTACGTCCATCTTCAAAAGATCTATGGATTCTATTCCGTTGGATTTGCAATATTCATCGCCTGTTCTGACGATAGATTTTCGCTTGTTCCAGTTCCCTTTGTTGATTTCCGTTCCTTCAATGAGCGAAGATAATCCGTCCTGGCTGGAATTGTAGTTTACGTCTATCTCGCCTGATTTATCAGATAGACCAAATTTATTGATGGTAACTCGGTCTGATTTCACGTTGACAAGAAACTTGGCGTACGTTTCGGGAACTAACTCGAACGCATGAATTTTGGCCTCTCGAAGCCTGTCCAGGCATGCGTTCGTATATTCGCCTTTGTTTGCGCCGACATCAAAAATCGTAACCGCGCCCAAGTCCGCCATTCTATTAAGAATATAAAACTCGCCATTTGTATTCATGTCGTGGTTTATGTTTTTGTAGCTCTGAATATAGAGCGTGGCTGCTCGATAAATCGCATAAGACACCGGCCCCAGATTTTGTGAGACAAGCCGGATCGAATACTTCAGGGCACCCATGGTTCAAGGCTCCGATATGATTATGAATATCTGCGTTTGAAACACAGCCGGTCTTGTCCGGTTTAATGGTCGCTTTATCATCAAGTGTGTCTTTATTTCAGCCTCTTCTCCGACGCTCAGTGTAGCGCCAGTCGGCAGTGATGTGGCTCTAACGGGTCATCCGGGCGTTCAGATCCTCGGCATCGGCGAGGCACACGGCCATGACCCGGCCGTCGCGGTTGGTGTCGCCCGGATCGCAGGTAACCCCGGATCGCAGGTGACCCTGGATTGCAGGTGACCCTGGATTGCAGGTGACAAGGTGACGATCCAGAGCTCACCCGCGAGGGCAGGGCTATTCGCCGCCTCGGACAGCGAAGGCTACCCTGCGTTTCCTCAGACCTCTGGGGGGCACCGGGCGCCATCATCTTCGCCCGCCCAGGACATTCCGAGGCAGGTTTTGCATGGGGTCGCTTGTCGCCTCCGAACCGCCTGCGCTATGACTTCGGCCATGAAGATCTCGCGCCTCATCCAAAAGCTGGCCTCCAACACCTCTGAAGGCCGGATGCCGGGTTTCGATGAGGTCTACTACCGATACTGGTATCGCGATGTCGCGCAGTTCCCCGGAACGCCTCTGCAGCATTACCTCCAGCACGGATGGAAGGAAGGCCGCGACCCCAGCGCCGGCTTCAGCGGTGACGGCTATCTGACGGCCAATCCGGATGTCAAAGCCAACGGCTTCAATCCGCTCGCTCACTTCTTGGAGTTCGGTTTGGCAGAGGGGCGGATCGGTTGGCAGAAAGACCCGGCATCGCCTGCACCACCCGGACGATTCATCGCGAACACTGAAGCGCCGAAGCTTTTGGCTCCTCCGCAGAAGCGTTGACCGTTGCCCGCCCGGCTTCTGCGCCTTCGCTAGAGTTCGTCAGGGCCCAGCGGAAACCGGTTCTCCCGACCAGACAAACGAAAGCAAAAGACTCTCGCGCAGCCCCTCCCTGGTCAGCCCCGATGGAATCCCCAGCGCGGGGCTTGTCCCGTTTTCGCTCTGCTCGCGAGGGGCGATCCCTGGTTCAAGATCCGTCAGCCGTGCTTGCGCGACGGGGTTCGCGTCTTCTCCTCGAACGATACGCTCTATGGCGACCTCGGCGCCTGCACGAAGGCGGTCAACCGCGACTTCGCGCCGTCCGTGTTCGGGAGGCGCAGCCCGCGGCACAGGACGCCGTTGGCCGAGCGACCGACGGCGCATGCCTGTGCCTGAGGGACTGCTCGGCGGATCTCAAGGCCGTGTTCGGGTGAGGTTTTAGTTTTTGCGACCCAGTGGACGCAGCAACGCCCCGAGCATGAAGGCCAGCTGGGCGCAGATCATGAGTGCGGCGGCACGTCTGAAGCCCCCATCAAGGCTTAGACCGTAGAAATAGGCGCTGTAGGCAATCTCAAGAGCGACGACGGGGATGAATATGATGGCTTGCCAGATCGTGCCAAGCCGCCCCAATCCAAGACCAAGCAGCACGTTCAGTAAGATGGCCTTCACTGGGTTTCTCCACCGGCCCAGCGTCAGGCCGGTGTGCTCCGTGATCTTGATCGTTCACCGGAGCACGGGAATGGTCAGCGGCTCCCGCGCTGCGCGAGTACGGCTGGAACCGTGCGCAGCATGATGGCGACGTCGCGCGCGAAGCTCCAGCGGGTGGCGTAGTCGAGGTCCAACGCGACCCGCTCCGCATAGGTGCAATTGCTGCGCCCTGACACCTGCCAGAGCCCGGTCACGCCGGGCGTAACCGAGAAGCAGGTCTCGAACGCCGTGCCGTAGCGCTCCAACTCGGCGGTTACGATCGGACGCGGGCCAACCAGGCTCATTTCTCCGCGAAGGACGTTGATGAGCTGGGGCAGTTCGTCGAGGCTGGTCTTGCGCAGCACCGCGCCCAGAGGCGTCACCCGGGGGTCGTTGGTCAGCTTGTGGGTCTCGTCCCACTCGCGCTGTGCCGCGGGATTGACGGCCAGATAAGCGCGCAGCACGTCATCGCCGTTGGTGACCATCGAGCGAAACTTGAGGCAGCCGAAGCGACGGCCTCCCTGTCCGATGCGCATATGCCGAAAGATCGGGCTCTTGCGATCCGCGGACCAGACGAGCGCCCCAATGAGAAAAAGCAGCGGCAGGAGGAGGACGAATGCCGTGCCCGCGATGGTGATGTCGAGGGTACGCTTGGCCAAACGCTCCAAGCGGCGAGTCTCTCCGACAGGCGTATCACGTGTAAGGACCGCTACGTTCAACTGCTCGTTCCGATGCTGAGAGGCAAAATGAGGGGTGAGAGCATTTTCGTTTCGCAGCATGGTCTCAGACCCTCTCACAGGCTGGGGGGAAGCTGGTTAACAATTTCTTGCTGCACTGCACCTAACGCATAAAAAGGCCGCTCGCAAGGTGATGCCTTGCGAGACGCAATTGTCATCGATTCTCATAAAGTAGAAACAATAAAAGTACGCAGCTTCGTGGAACCGTCTGCTCAGCAACGGAGTTCACGAGGCCCATACTCTGAGCAAAGATCGCTCGATCGGTGCCGAACTGCTCTCTCATCGGGCTGAAGGAGCGGGATTTTTCGACTTTAGAGATGCATCTGATGCATGCCAGCTCAGTGTTGGCCGTGATCAGGCGCCCCGCTCCCGTGCACGGTTCATCACCCGGAGACGCAGCGGGCGGCCTGCGATGGCACCGCCGAGGCCGTCCGTGATCGCGAGCGGGAAGCAGCCGGCAATGCCCTTGAGCGCTTCGGAGAGGAACTCCTTTTGCGCAGCGACATCACCTTTCAGGTTCGTGTGAGTAATCCGCGGCTGCCCCTGCAGGCTCCCGTCCCGCTTGATGCTGAACAGGACCGTGACTTCCGAGCCGGCCGACCCCGCAGGGCCGCCCACCGATTGCGCACAGGAGCCGAGCCGCTGCCACAGCCCATCCAGGGTCGAGGCCGGCTCAGCGCGGGCATCGGCGGTGGCCGCGACGATCAGCGTTGTGGCGAGGGCAAGCAAGCGCATGACGGTGGCGCCGATCACCGAGGCTGCGGCTTCGAGGGCTCGGCGCCGCGAAGGGCCTCGCCGAGATCGCTGTCTTCGCTGTCGTCATCGGGTTCCTCGGTCGAGTACCCGTCCTTGTCGGGCGCCGACAACTCCCGCTGCCCCCGCGGCTTCGCCTCCAGGTCGAGATCCCGCTCTCGCTTCGTGCGCGGCGCCTCGAGCGGGCTGTCGGACCCAGGCTGAAGGCTCTGCGCATCGGCAGGCGCCGCCATGAAGAGGCCGATGGCTGCCAACGAGAGGACGGCGCGGTTCATCGGTTTGCTCCAGGACCACCGGTTCGCGGCCATATCCGACCCTACACCCTGGCGGGCGCGGCGTCCGCTCCGTCGGCGATTGTCGGCGCTGAAGACCGCTCCGGAGACATCGACGGCAAGACCCTGTGCGGCGTGCGCCGGCTGATGCAGGCGGATCTCTCGCGCGTTCGAAATCTCTCGCGCGTTCGGAAGGGCATTCCCCACGACAGCGAGGGATCGGCCAGCGGCCGGCACCACCGTCCCCAAGGTCTTGTTGCGATAAGGGAAAGGTGGTGCTGCTGGACAGGATTGAACTGTCGACCTCCTCATTACCAATGAGGTGCTCTACCACTGAGCTACAGCAGCGAAACGTCCTGGGTTGCGGCGAAGGCCGTGCGAACCGGACGGACGGGCAATTAGCCGATCATCATGCCCTTGGCAATCGCATCGCGGCGAATCTTGTCGGTTTCTCGCGCGTTCGCATTCGAATCCGCATCCGGCCCTGCGTCGCCGTCAGGCGAGGGCGCCGGTTTCGCGCTTGCAGGCCGCGCGGATGATCGCCGCCAGACCGGCCTCCGCTACGGCCTCGGCCGCCTCGGACGGCGTGAACCAGCGATCCTCGCGCTGGTGCCGCTCGGGCCAGTGCTTGAGCTGCTTGCGGACCTCCAGGGGAAACACCTTCACCTGACACAGAACCGCGTCGCGGCTCTTCAGGCGCTTCTCGTAGAGGTAGAAGCCGAGGGGGCGCTTGCCGATGGTACCGAGGAGGCCGGCCTCCTCGTAGGCCTCGCGCGCGGCGGCATCGTAGGGCTTGCGCCCCTTCATCGGCCAACCCTTCGGGATCACCCAGCGACGGCTCTCGCGGGAGGTGATCAGCATGATCATGTAGCCGCCATCCGGCATCCGCCTGAACGGCAGCGCGCCGACCTGCCGGCGCGGGTCGATGTCCGCGTCTCCCCCATGCACACTCATGGCTGGGAAACGCCGAACGCAACCGCGAGTTCGCCCTTGGTCCGTCGATGCCGGACCGCTCGACCCTGCGTCCCCCAGCGGGTGTGGACGCGAAGCGCTCGGGCCCGAGGCGGAGCGGTTCGCAAATGTCCGGTTCGCGGAAGCCTCGTGCGCAGAACCGTCGGTTGAGCATTCACGATCGGCAGGGTCCCGCAAAGGTGAGAAGAAGGGCCTGTCCGCAGCGCGCCGCAGCCGGCAGGATGTCCTGCGGCATAGCGGGGTTTCCGGCGACCCGGCAAGAAGAACTTAACCGGCAAAGTTTCGGGTCTGGCCCATGGTGCCGCGCATCACCCGCCGACGCTGAGATTGGCGATGAGCGCGTTGAGGTCGGCGCGCATGGCCTGGACCTCGGGCTCCGACATGTTGAGCTGGCACATCACCGATTCCCGCACGGCTGCGGCTTCGGTGCGCAAGGCCTGGCCGCGCGGCGTCAGGGCGATCTCGACCTCGCGTTCGTCCGAGCGCCGCCGGTTCCGCACCAAGAACCCCGCCGCTTCCAGACGCTTCAGCACCGGTGTCAGCGTGCCGGAATCGAGGCGCAGGCGCCGTCCGATCTCCGAGACGGTGATGCCGTCCGTCTCCCACAACACCAGCAGCACGAGATATTGCGGGTAGGTCAGGCCCATGCGCTCCAGCATCGGCCGGTACGACTTCGTCATCCGGTGGGCGGCCGCGTAGAGGGCATAGCAGAGCTGGTTGTCGAGGAGCAGCGGATCGGTGAGTGGCGCTGTCGTCTCGCGGGGAACGTTCATCATGCACGCCATGCTACCGAAAGTCCCGGCTACCGAAAGTCCCAGTTTCTGAAAGTCCCGGTCATTGGAGGTTCCGACCACCGGAAGTTTCCGGCCCTCCAGGCTCGGGTTGGCGAAGCGCCGGAATCCGTCACGGCGACGACCCCGGATCAGAACCATCGCGCGCCCCGGCGGAGAAGCGACGATAGCGGAGCCAGGTCCCTCCAGTATATGGCTGTTTCGCCGTAGGGACGAATCCTTTCCCGCATGGCCCTGGAGCCTGCTGGCGGCCGGGGCCGCAGACCGGGTGCGTCCCTCCGACCGCACGCCCTCCAGACGGTTGCGCTTCGCCCCGGATGGAGCGCTTCGCCGCGCCGGAGCGGCCCGGGCTCCCCTGTCTCTACCCGGTCACACCGATCCCCCGCACGCGAAATCCGTCGCGCCGTCTCGCAAAGCGCCGTCGACCCAATCCGCCGCTTGTGAAACCCGAAGCACTCGTGTTAGTCACCCCTCGTCTCATCGAGGCGCCTTCGCGGAGAGGTGGCAGAGCGGTTGAATGCACCGCACTCGAAATGCGGCATGCCTGCAAGGGCATCGGGGGTTCGAATCCCCCCCTCTCCGCCACTTAGATTAGCAATCTCAGCGACTTAAGCAAAATGGCATCGCGGCTGAGGTCTGCGTTTTTAGCTTCGCCCGCTGCTGGTAGACATCGTGCCACGCTCACGGCACGCTGCCGTCAGGCGCGTGGAGAACCATGTGGACGGAACGCAGTCGCTAGCATGCCGCGAGGACGTCCTCGCGCAGTATTGCCTCATCCGAGCCTCGATCCAATCGGTGCTCCGTCAGGCTGTGAGCCGCTGCCGCAAGCCTGACTTTGATCGGGCAGCCAAGCACCTCGACCTGTGGGACCAAAAGCAGCTCGAGGATGGCACAGTTTTCGACATGCTCTGCGACATCGCCCTCATGGAGCCGAATCAGCGTGGTAGGCGCGTTTACGACCGTTTCCTCGAGGAGGGGGCCGTCCATCTGGATGACGCCGACCAGGAGATCGCTCGACGGATGGCTTCCGCTTCGTTCTCGATCTTCCGGGTTACAGGCTGGCACGACGCTGCCGGGGTTTGGCTCGATGACTTACTCGTTACGGAGCGTCGGCTCTGGCTGGTCGACGCAGGTCTCGAAGCGTCGGCTCCTGAAGGCGTGACCATAGCCATGCGCGTGTTCGACGCCGGCCCGTTCCACGCCGGCTTCGGCATCGTGGTCATACCTGACGCTGACCTCGTAGAGGTCTGCGTTGCGTCTGCGACGAGGGACAATCCACTTCCAGTGCGTCACTCGCTGGCGGCGGCGCTCTATGGCGATGAGATCGCGCTTGCTGCTCTGGATGATCTCGACGACATATCCGACGTTTGACGCGTCGACTGGGGTCCTCCTTGGACCGGCTGTGCCGTCGTCCTACGCATGACCGATACAACCGTTGTGAGTGCAGCTTTGGCAACGATTTGGAAGCTCATGGGTAGGTGGCAAGCTCAGGTGCGCCGGCTCGGGATGAAGCCGAGAGCGAAGAGCTTCGACACGAAGGGCGAGGCAGAGCACTGGGCGCGAGACTGATCCTCCCCTGGTTCCACGGACACCTCTGATGCGCTCGTGACGGGCGGGGAGGTGTTTGATGGCGAAGGCGAGACGCGAGTTCACCCCAGAATTCAAACGCGAGGCGGTGGTCCGGCTGGAGAGTAGCGGCCGGCCGCAGATGCAGATCGCGGCCGAATTTGAGATCCAACCCTCCATGCTAAGGCAGTGGCGCTCGGCGCTGATGGGAGGCTCCCCACCACCGCGGACCGCAGAATTACCAGGAACCGCATCCGCGAGCCCGGTGGCTTCCCCCTCCGACCAAGCCGCCGAGATCGCTCGTCTGCGGCGTGAACTCGATCGGACGCGCATGGAACGCGACGTCCTAAAAAAGCGATCGGCATCTTTACGGAGATACCCAAGTGACGTTCGCTTTCATCGATCAGCATGCAGGCACCTGGCCGGTGCGTCTCATGTGCCGCGTGCGCGAAGTCTCCCCGAGCGGCTATTACGGCTGGCGATCACGCCCCGAGAGTGTCCGGTCGGCGTCCAACCGTCAGCTCCTGGCCACGTCCAGCGTATCCATACCGGGCATCACAGGCGCTACGGCTCGCCTCGCGTGCATGCCGCGCTGCGGGCAGAGGGCCGAACGGCCAGCCGCGGGCGGGTGGAACGCCTGATGCGCCGTCACGGCATCCGGGCTTTGGCAGGACGTAGATTCTAGCCCTGCACGACCGACAGCCGTCACGACCTGCCGATCGCGCCGAACCTCCTGAAGCAGCTCTTCTCGGCCGCGCTGCCCAATACGGTCTGGCTGGCGGATATCACCGATCTGCCGACCGGACAGGGCTGGCTCTCCCTGGCCGCCATCCTCGATCCCGCCACTCGCAAGATCGTCGGCTGGTCCCTGCGCGAGCACATGCGGACCGAATTGACGTCGGCGGCTCCGATGATGGCCACCCAATGGCAAAAACCGGGGGCTGGCCTCATCTGCCACTCGGATCGCGGTAGCCAAGACGCCGCCGAAGCCTACAGAGCGCAGCTCGTCGGCATGGAGGCGATACCCTCCATGAGCCGGGCCGGCTGCTGCTACGGTAACGCCCCGATAGAAAGCTTCTTCCACACCCTTGAGGTCGAACTCGTCCACCAACGACGATGGGCGACCCGGGACGAGGCCAGACGCGACCTGTTCGCCGACATCAAAGGCTACTCCAATCGGCAGCGTATCCACTCGGCTCTCGGCGACATCACACCCGAGCAAGCCGAACGGAATGCGAGCTAAACCCCGTGTCCGTAAAATCAGGGGAGGATCAGGAGAGCACGTGGTGCCGGTTGCGGGACTTGAACTCGCGACCTACCGCTTACAAGGCGGTTGCTCTACCAGCTGAGCTAAACCGGCGTGCCGCCTTGCGCTAGCAGGGCCGTCAACGGCGCGCAAGTCCGGTGCTGGGGGGGCGGGACGGATCGTCGGTCGGGTGACGGCGAGCCCGTGGCTAGGCGGCGAGATCTCCCAGCCGGCGCGTGTCGGAGAAGGTGCGGCCATCCGGGAAGCGATAGCGAACCGCTTCCGTCAGGCGACCGTTCGGCCAGATTTCGATCGCCTCCGGGCGGGTGAGGGCATCGGTCTGCTCCAGGGCCTCGGCGGCGGTCATCGGCGCGTCGCGCCCGCCCCCGAGGTGCCGCCACCACTGCACCGCCTTCTCGCGCGGGTAACCGGCCTGGGCGAGACCGATGACGATCTGGTGGTGCCGCCCGTCGCGCAAGTGGAAGGTCACGGCGAGGTCGTCGGGGAAGCCGGAGCGCGGACGGGCCACGAAGCTCCAGTCGGCGATGGGCTCCCAGGTGGCGGAGGTCCGGGCCGGCCCCGGGTTGGAAAGGATCGGGTGTTCATCGTCGGCGGACGCTTCGTGGCTCGGACCGGCCTCCTCCCCGTCGGGCTCGACCCAGCAGGCCTCGCAGGTGCTGGCATTGAGGGCGATCAGGGCGCCGCAGCCGGGGCAGGCCTTGGCGCGGATCTCGCCCTCGCGGCCCCGGATCGCCGCCGCGCTGCGGGCGGTGACGATGTCGACGGGGCCGTGCATCCGCACCAGCCCGGCATAATCGAGGATGAGCGCGTCGGTCTTGCCGGGCGCGCGCCGCAGGGCCCGGCCCACCTGCTGCACGTAGAGCCCGGTGCTTTGCGTGGGCCGCAACAGCGCGATGAGATCGACCTGGGGTACGTTGAAACCGGTGGCGAGCACGCCCACCGAGGTCAGGCAGCGCACCCGGCCCTCGCGGAAGTCGCGGACGATGCGGTCGCGCATCCGCTTCGGCGTCTCGCCCGAGAGGGTTTCGCAGGAATACCCTTCGTCCCGGATCGCGTCGCGGACGGCCGTGGCGTGGGCGATGCCGGCGCAGAACGCGAGCCAGGCGCGCCGCCCGTGCCCGTAGCCCACCAGTTCCTCCACCGCCGCGCGGGTGATCCAGTCCTGGTTCACCGCCGCCTCGAGGGCACTGGGGATGTAGTCGCCGCCGCGCCGCGGCACGCCACTCACGTCGAGGGCGGTGATGGTGGCCTTGGAGACCAGGGGAGCGAGGTAGCCCTGATGGATGAGGTCGCCGACATTGGCCTCGTAGACGATGTCCTCGAACAGCCGGCCCGCACCCGCGTCGAGACGGCCGCTGTCGAGGCGATAGGGCGTGGCGGTGAGGCCGACGACGCGCAGATGGGGGCGTGCGGTTCGCAGGGCGGCTAGGAAGCGGCCGTAGCGGGTTTCCGCGTCGCGCGGGATGAGATGGGCCTCGTCCACGATGACGAGCTCGAACGGGTCGAGGTCGTGCGTCCGGTTCCAGATCGACTGGATGCCGCAGAACAGGACCTGCGCGCCGGCGTCGCGGCGTCCCAGCCCGGCGGAATAGATGCCCGCGGGGGCCTCGGGCCAGAGCGCGAGGAGTTCGCGGTGGTTCTGCGCGATCAACTCGCGGGTGTGGGTGACGACGACGATGCGGTGGGCCGGATCGCGATCCAGCACCTCCCGCACCAGGGCCGCGATGACGAGCGACTTGCCGGCTCCGGTGGGCAGGACGATGAGCCCGGCGCCGGCCCGGCGCGTCCAGGCGGCGTACAGGGCATCGAGGCTGGCACGCTGATAGGGTCGAAGGTCCATCGGCGGGGGTTCTAACGCCGGCGGGCGCCGCCGTCCGTGGCCAATCTGCCGCGTCCCGCGTCGGCGCGATGGCGGGTCCGGGAATGTCCCGCCGGCAGGCGCCCGGCCGATCGTCCCGGCGGGCTGCACCCGCCGGGATATCCGGTCGTTCTGACGACCGCGCTCAGGCTGCCGCGAGAGCCGCCGCCATCTTCTGCGCGAAGGCGACCGGATCGCGCGGCGTGTCGCCGTC
Organism: Methylobacterium sp. 37f; assembly: GCF_023093475.1. NCBI lineage: Bacteria > Pseudomonadati > Pseudomonadota > Alphaproteobacteria > Hyphomicrobiales > Methylobacteriaceae > Methylobacterium > Methylobacterium sp. 37f. Next base: position 101,378 of record NZ_JAGHKN010000014.1, on the reverse strand, counting down.
CTGGACGCGGGCCAGGTCGAGCAGCGTGCCGGCGGCGTCGGCGATATCCTCCTGCGCCTCGATCCGGGCCCCGAGGGAGCGGATCAGCGGATGGCGCGGATTGATCTCGAGGACCGGCAGGCCGCCGGCGCCCCGCCCGGCGCGACGCAGCAGGCGCTGCATCTGCAGGTCGGGGCCATGACCCGAGGCGGACAGCACCACGGCGCTCTCGACGAGCCGGTCGGTGGCTCGTACGTCCGACACATCCGCCGCCAGCGTGGTCCTCAGGGCGGCGACGAGCGCCTCGACGGAGGCCGGAGCCTCCTCACCCTCGGGGGTCTCGCTGGCGAATTTCGACAGGTCGACCGACCCCTGCGTGACCGAGCGCAGGGGCTTGTCGTCGAAGCGCCCGAGTGCCTCCGGCCAGAACGCGTCGACATGGTCGGAGAGCAGCAGCACCTCGACCCCGCGCGCCCGGAAGCCTTCGAGCTGCGGCGAGCGCCGGAGGGCGTCGGCATCGTCGGCCACGAGGTAGTAGATCGCGTCCTGGCCGTCCTTCATGCGGGAGACGTAGTCGGGCAGGGAGGTCCAGCCCTCGACGGCCGAGGAGTGGAAGCGCAGCAGCGGCGCGATCTCGGACCGGCGCTCGTGATCCTCGTAGATGCCTTCCTTGAGGACCGGGCCGAAATTCTCCCAGAACGGCCGGTAGCCCTCGGCGTCCTTCGCCCGGGTGGTGAGTTCAGACAGCACCCGCCCGGTGACGGCGCGACGGATCTTGGTCAGCACCGGCGTCGCCTGCAGCATCTCGCGCGAGACGTTGAGCGGCAGGTCCTCGGTGTCGACCACGCCCTGCACGAAGCGCAGCCAGGAGGGAAGCAGTTCGGCTTCGTCGGTGATGAACATGCGCCGGACATGCAGGCGCACCTTGCTGGCGCGCTCGCCCTCCACCGCCTGGAACGGCTTCATGCCGGGCACGAACAGCAGGGCGGAGAATTCCAGAGCCCCTTCGGCGCGCCAGTGCAGGGTGGCCCAGGGCTCGTCGAAGTTCATGCCGACATGGCGGTAGAACGCGGTGTACTGCTCGGGCGTCACCTCGGACTTCGCCTTGCGCCACAGAGCCGTGCCCTGGTTGGCGTTCTCCTCCTTGCCGTCCTCGCCCTGGATGGCGATCGGCACGGTGATGTGGTCGGCCCATTTGCGCACGACGTGGTCGAGCCGGTAGCTTTCCAGGTACTCGTCGGCATCGTCCTTGAGGTGCAGGACGATGTCGGTGCCGGGCTCTGCGCGGGTGGCGGGCTCCAGGGTGTAGCTGCCCTGTCCCTCGGAGGCCCAGGTCCAGGCCTCGTCCGAGCCGGCGCGGCGCGAGGTGACGGTGACCCGGTCGGCGACCATGAAGGCCGAGTAGAAGCCGACGCCGAACTGCCCGATCAGGCTCGGCTTGTCCTCGTGCTTGGCGTCTCCCAGGCTCTGGCTGAAGGCCCGAGTGCCCGAGCGCGCGATGGTGCCGAGGTTCTGGGCCAGTTCCGCCTTGGTCATGCCGATGCCGGCATCCGAGAGCGTTAGGGTCCGGGCCGCTTTGTCGGGGACGATGCGGACCTTGGCATCGGGCGGCAGGGCGGAGGCCTGGTCGGTCAGCGCCTCGAAGCGGCGCCGGTCCATGGCGTCGGCGGCATTGGCCACCAGCTCGCGCAGGAAGATCTCGCGGTCGGAATAGAGAGCGTGGACCACGAGGTCCAACAGGCGGCCGACTTCGGCACCGAATTCGTGCCGTTCCACGGTGTCGCTCAAGGGAACGCCTCCTGATGGCGAAAAGAATGAGAAGCGAGCGCGATATGCCTCCGCGCCGAGGCGAATTCAATGGCGGCCCAGCTCGAGTCCGCGATCCCGGCGGACGGATGTCTCCGGTGACGATCGGGCCGCCATCGCGGATGCGCTTCGATTCCGCCGTGCTGCAATGCAACCTTCGCGGGTCTGGGGCGTAGCCGTGCCTTCACACCCACCCAGAGCGAGACGGCCCCGATGGAACCGATGAAGCCGATGGCCCCCATGAAGCCCATGGAACCGATGAAGCCGATGAAGGGATCGGATCCCTGGTGGCCGCAGGAGCTGGGCCAGCCCTCCACCAGCGGCGGGCAGAACGACATGCGCTACGCGTTCTTTCCCGACAAGCATCGCCTGCTGATCGAAGCCGACGGCAAGCTCACCACCTACGACAGCGGCGACCACCAGATCAGCGGCGTCTCGCAGTCGAACGGGCGTTCGCCGACCTTCTCGAGCCAGAACGGCGATGTCGCCGTCGACGACCTCAAGGTGGTCGACTGAGCGTCGGGCCGGCGCGGGAGACCGCTCCCGCGCTGCCCGGAGCCGTCCCGCACGATGGCACTTCCGGGATGAAGACCCGTCTCAAGGCAGGAGCCTGTTTCAGGCCACGGCCCGCCCGGTCTCGCCGGTCCCGCGCGACCAGCGCTCGATCGCCTTCGGAACTTCGCTGGCCGGGCTCGGCCGGGCGAAGTAATAGCCCTGGCCCTCGTCGCAGCCCTCGCTCCGCAGGCGCTCGAACTGGGCCTCGGTTTCGATCCCCTCGGCGGTGGTGCGCATGCCGAGGCTGAGGCCGAGGCCGATCACCGCCCGGACGATCAGGCCGGAATCGGTCTTGTTGGTGATGTCGCGCACGAACGACTGGTCGATCTTGATCTTGTCGAACGGGAAGCTGCGCAGGTAGCTCAGGGATGAGTAGCCGGTGCCGAAATCGTCCATGGCGATCCGCACTCCGAGGCGGCGCAGGGCGTAGAGCGTCGCCAGCGTGGCCAGGTTGTCCTTGAGCAGCACCGACTCGGTGATCTCCAGTTCGAGCCGTCCCGGGGGGAGGCGGCTCGCCGACAGGGCCTGGCGCACCGCCTCGACGATGACCTCGTCGCGGAACTGCACCGCCGAGACGTTGACCGCGACCTTGATGCCGTCGGGCCAGCGCATCGCCTCGGTGCAGGCGGTGGTGAGGCACCAGGCTCCCAGCGGTACGATGAGGCCGATCTCCTCGGCGACGGCGATGAAATCCCCGGGGGGTACGAGACCGCGCACCGGATGGCGCCAGCGAACCAGCGCCTCGAAGCCCCCGACGCGGCGGGCACGGAAATCGTAGATCGGCTGGTAGTGCAGCTCGAATTCTTCGCGCGCCAGCGCCTCGCGCAGATCGAGTTCGAGGGCCCGGCGCGCCTGCAGGCTGATATCCATTTCGGCTTCGAAGAAGCGCCAGGTTCCGCGCCCATCCGCCTTGGCGCGGTAGAGGGCGACATCGGCGTTCTTGAGGAGCTTGTCGCAGGTCGTGCCGTCGCCGGGCGCGAAGCAGACGCCGATGCTCACGCCGACGCTGGCACGATGGCCGTCGATCTCGTAGGGCGCACTGACCACCTCGACGATCCGGCGGGCCAGCACGGCGGCCTCCTGCGGGCGGCCGGTCTCCGACAGGATGATGGCAAACTCGTCGCCGCCGAGACGCGCCACGGTGTCGACGTCCCGCACGCAGGCCCGGAGCCGATCCGCGACGGCCCGCAGGAGGGCGTCGCCCACCGGATGCCCCAGGGTGTCGTTGACCTCCTTGAAGCGATCGAGGTCGAGGCAGAGCACCGAGAACGGGCTGCCGGCGCCGAGATGTGCCACCGCCTCCTCGATCCGCTCGCCGAACATCGCCCGGTTCGGCAGGCCGGTGAGAACGTCGTGGCGGGCCATGAAGGCGATGCGGGCATCGGCTTCCCGGCGCTCGGTCACGTCCTCGTAGGTCGCCACGAGGCCGCCCCCGCGCACCGCCTTGTGCGAGACGGCGACCACCCGGCCATCGCCGAGATGGAGGAAATCCGCGTCCACGGTGCCGCCGCTCGCGGTTTTGGCCTGCGCGCGGACGAAGGCGTCCGGCGCCGGCTCCGGGTAGTCGCACCGCGCGGCGCTCAAGGACGCGACCTCGTGGTAGGTCAGGCCGAAGGGGAGCTGCGCCGAAGCGAGGCCGAAGATCTCGCAGTAGCGCCGGTTCACGACGGTGAGCCGCCCGGTGGAATCGAATAGGCACAGGCCCTGGGACATGTTGTCGAGGGCGGTGTCGAGCCGCAGGTTGGTGGATTGGAGGGTCGCCTCCTGGATCTTGAGCAGGGTGATGTCGCTGCAGACCGCGATGAACCCGCCGGTGCGGGTGTCGCTCCGGCTGATCCGGAGCCAGCGGCCGTCGGCGAGGCGGAGTTCGCTGCGCTCGTCGGTGGCGGACAGGAGAGCCTGGGCGAGCGTGCCCGAATCGCCGCCATCGCCCTCGGCGAGACGGGCGATCGTGCTGCCCGGTGCCAGAGTACCGGAGGAGAGGCCGAGATAATCCTCCGCCTGGCTGTTGGTCAGGGTGATCCGTCCGGCCTCGTCGACGACGACGATGCCTTCCCGCGAGGTCTCCAGGGCGTCGGCGAGCTGGTCCTCGGCGGAAATCCGCTGCGCGACCTCCTTCTCCATGGCATGGCGGATGTTGTCCCGCATGGTGCCCATGGCGGCCAGCAGGGTTCCGACCTCGTCGCCGCCGCCGGCCGGCATGGTGCCGCTGAGATCGCCGCCCGCGATGCGGGTGGCCGCCCGCGAGGCATCGGCGAGCGGGTTCATGATGCGGCGTGCCAGGCAGAACGCCACGGTGCCGGACAAGAGCACGGCGATGAGGGTTCCGAGGAGATTGAACCGGGTCTCCCGAGCCACGATGGCGCGGGCCTGCTGACGATAGATGAAGCCGTCGCCCGCGGTGTAGTTGATGAACAGGTCGAAGTTTTCCTCCGCCACGGCGGCGTGGCGGTCCAGGTCCGCATAGGCCGCTTCGTCCCGGCCGAGATCGGTGATCCTGGCCCGCGCCTCCGTCCAGGCGGCGACCGCCTGCTCGGCCGCCTGCGCCGCTCGCGTCGCCCGCTCGGACTGGGCGCGCTCCACGGCGATCTCGAGGTCCTCGGCGAGCAGGCGCTGCAGACCGACGAGGCGCTCGTCGAGAACCGTGCGGGCCGCCGGGTCGGTGACCATCCAGCGCCGCGCTTCGGCCGTCCGCATCCCGGCGAAATCGGTGGCGGCGGCGCGCGCGTAGTTGATCGACATCAGCGAGCGGTCGAAGGTCTGGCTGACGAGTTCGTCGGTCCGGCGGATGCTGGAGGCGGCCGACAATCCGAGCGCTCCGGTGATCGCGCTCATGATCAGGAAAGCGATGACGATCCATCCCCGGATCGTGCCAAGCAACTTGCCGGTTATCGTGCCGAATGCTTCCATCAAACTCCGGCGGCCTCGGAAACGCGACGGCATCGGGGTTTCGGGAAACGTCATCACTGCTGTCCCGTTGCCCCTGCCAAAGAAGAATAATCGAGATATGTTAAAGCGATCTTGCTGCATGCCTTGAGCGTTTCGACCTTAACCGCCCGTTCACTCCGTTATGACAGGGGTCGTGGTGCCGTGTCTTCCCGTCGATTGTCCGGTCCTTCGTTCGATGTCGACGGGCCAAGCGGAAGGCCACGGCATTACGAGCGGATGGAGAACGGATGCGGCGCCTGACCTCATTCTGCGTGACGTTCGGATTTCTGGGGGCGGCCAGCGCCGGCCTCGCTCTGGCGGCCGTTGGAACTCCGAGCCTGCACGTGTCGCAGAAGGGGCGCGCCTTCCAGCCGAACGCCCTGAATGTGTCGCGGGGCGCGCGGGTGGAGATCGTCAATGACGATGGCGACCTCCTCCACCACGTCTACATCGACGCGCCCGACTTCAGCTTCGATTCCGGGGACCTGAAGCCCGGAAGCCGGACCCAGGTGGTCTTCACCGTACCCGGGACCTTCGCGGTTTTGTGCGGCATCCATCCCAAGATGCGCCTGACCGTCCGCGTCGACGGCCACTAAGGTCCCGCGGGAGCCTTCCGCCTCCCGCCGCCGAGGCGGTCTCGGCCGCGAGAGGCTTTCGTTTGTCGTGTCGGGATAACCGGTTTCCGCTGATCCCGGACACCCTCTAAAGCACGGTCGAGCCCTGCAGCAGCGCATGGGCGCCGTAGTAGAGCCCGATGAAGGCCGCGAGGGCCGCCCCGAAGCCCACGGGCGTCAGGGCCAGGCTGCGCAGGCGGTAGGGCGCCGTGGCGTTGTCGGCGGCGATCGCCACCATGGCGACGATGATCGGGGCATGGCCGATCGCGTCGATCTTCCCGAACTCGAAGATCGCCGTGACGAAGGTGGCGGCCAGCAGGATCGCGGCGACCCGGCGGACGAGCGGCGTGCAGACCAGCGCGAAGGCGAGCGCGAACTCCACCGCCCCGGCGGCCTTCATGAAGAACTCGCCCGTGAACCCGAGTGTCATGGCCGGATGTTCGATGAAGAGCGGATAGGACCATTGGGGATAGGCCCATTTCTCGACCGAGGCCCACATCAGGGTCACGGCGGCGGTGTAGCGCACGAGATCGAGCGGCCGGACGTTTCCAGGCAGCGCCCGGCCGAGGCCGGTCAGGGCGCAATAGCCGGCGAGTCCGAGGAAGATCGGATAGTCGGCGAGGTGGAATGCACCGTACTCGGCCACCGCAGTGGCGAACAGCACGACGATCCCCAGGGCCGAGAGGGGCATTGTCCGGCGCCACAGGAACCCGGTGGCGATGGCGAGCTGGAACCAGGGCAGGGCGGTGTTGGCGGTCTTCAGCTCCGGAGTCAGGATAACGCCGCCCAGCGTCCAGAGCGCGACGAAGAAGGCGCCCAGTACCGCCCGGAACATCAGTTCGGTGTTGGCGCGCGCCCAGGCGGTGGTGCGGTCGAGGGATCGGATCAGTGCTGCCCCCAGCACCGTTCCCTCGAGGAGCCCCCCCACCAGCAGGGCGAGGACCGAGAGGCCGACCAGCTTCTCGAAATCCGCGCACAGGACTTCGTCGAGGCCGCGCGGGGCGCCGACGAGATCGTAGGCACAGAACCATTTGACGTGCGCCATCGCGGCATTCGTGCCGGCGAGGGTGAGGAGCGTCGTCGTCATCATGACTGCGCCACGCGGCAGCCAGCGTCTTCCAGGGTGCATGGGGGAGGCCTTGTTCACGACGCCGGCGCGGGGGCTTGCCGGTCGGTAAAAACTACGCGTCTTTGTTCTTTCGCGGAAGGAATTCGTTAACGGATCTTACCAAATGGTTAACTTGTCCGGGCCCTGATTCACAGCGATCGCAAAGTATTCCTCGCATCCGACCCTCGGCGGTCAGAGTTTGATGACGGTGGCGAACGAAAGGCTATGGCGACAACTGGCCTGCCAAGCTTGGCAAAGTTAGACAAGAACCATGACCTGCCGTTTCGTCCGAAGGGCCCGATGATCGCAGCTTTGAGCCTGTCGAGCCTGATGCTTGGAACGGGCCTGTCCTACGCGGCCACGCGGAGACCGGACCGGGCCGATCGCCTCGAACTCTGGTCCGGGCGCCTGCTCGTCGGCGGGCTCGGACTTCTGGGCGCGAGCCTGCCGCTGTTCCGCTGAGGGCGAGCTTCGTCGGAGGGGCGCGTCGTCAGTTGAGGCGATGCTGGGGAGCGGCGGCCGCCGAACCATCGGCCGTCAGGGAGGTCAGGAAGGCGATCAGGTCCTGCTTCTCGGTATCGGTCAGGCCGAGCGACCGAATTGCGGGCGAGCGGCTCGGCCGGTCGATGCCGCCGCGATCGTAGAGATCGATGACCTCTTGCAGAGACTGCAGCGAACCGTCGTGCATGTAGGGCCCGCGCTCGGCGACATCGCGCAGGGTCGGGGTCTTGAACGCGTAGCGCAGCTGCTCCGAGTCCGGGAAGAACGCGGCCCGGCCGATGTCGCCACCGGTGCCGGCGCCGATGTCGTGGAAGGAGCCGTCGGTGAAGGTCCAGCCGGAATGGCAGGCCGCGCACTGGCCCTTGCCGTTGAATACCGCGAAGCCGGCCTTTGCGCTCGGGCTGATGGCGTCCTCGTTTCCGGCGACCCAGCGGTCGAACGGGGCTTCGCCGGACACGATGGAGCGCTGGAAGGTGGCCAGGGCCAGCTCGACGGTGCGGCGGCTGATCGCGCTTTCAGGGGGAGCGCCGGGGGCGGAGGCTGCCGTGGTGTGATCCGGGAAGGCGTCGGCGAAGGCCCGGACGTAAGTGGGCTCGGCCCGGAGGCGCTGCATCAGCGTGTCTTCGGGCAGGTTCATCGCGCTCGCGCTCGTGATCGGCGTGAAGGCGACATTCTCGAGATCGCGAAACTTGCCGTCCCACCCCAAGATCGGGATCTGGGCGACGTCGAGGAGGGTCGGCGTGCGCACCTTCATCGCCGCACCGGTCTCGCCGATGCCGCGCGGCCGGCCATCGCTCCACGACCGGGACGGAATGTGGCAACTGGCGCAACTCATCGTGCCACCGCCCGAAAGCCGCGGATCGAAGAACAGGCGCTGACCGAGTTCGGATTTCGCGGCGCTGTAGGGATTGTTCGCCGGATGGACCGGCTCGTCGACGCGTCGATAGGTTTCGCGCAGGGCCGCAGCCTCGGCCTGCACCGTGCCGGCCCTGGTTCCCCTCGGCTCGCCCGCCCCCAAGGACCCGATGCCGAACCCCGACGCCATGGCGGCGATCAGGGCGGCGCCCGCGAGCATGCTCCCGACCTGTCTGCGCATCGCGATCTCCTGATCCTGCCAGCGCTAGTGGGAACCCGTTAAGGAAATCTCACGCCGGTTGTTATGGTCCATTTGCCGCATCCCGGGTTCCGGAACGTCTGGCGCGATCGTTGCTTAGGCCGGCCCAGCCAGCGATGGCTGCGCATCCGCTCAGGTGTCCTCGGATGTCGCATCGCTACAGGACGAGAGGCTCGGCATGACGAAATACAAACTCGAGTATATCTGGCTCGACGGCTACACCCCGGTGCCGAACCTGCGCGGCAAGACCCAGATCAAGGAGTTCGACGGGTTCCCGACGCTCGAGCAGCTTCCGCTCTGGGGCTTCGACGGCAGCTCGACGATGCAGGCCGAGGGCGGCAGCTCCGACTGCATGCTCAAGCCCGTGCGGCACTTCCCCGATTCCACCCGCAAGAACGGCGTGCTGGTGATGTGCGAAGTCATGATGCCCGATGGCGTCACGCCGCACGCATCGAACAAGCGCGCCACCATCCTGGACGATGACGGCGCCTGGTTCGGTTTCGAGCAGGAGTATTTCTTCTACAAGGACGGCCGCCCGCTCGGCTTCCCCGCCGCCGGATACCCGGCTCCGCAGGGCCCGTACTATTGCGGCGTCGGCTACAAGGAAGTCGGCAGCATCGCCCGCAAGATCGTCGAGGAGCACCTCGACCTCTGCCTCGACGCCGGCATCAACCACGAGGGCATCAATGCCGAGGTGGCCAAGGGCCAGTGGGAGTTCCAGATCTTCGGCAAGGGCTCCAAAAAGGCCGCCGACGAGATGTGGGTCGCCCGCTATCTGCTCCAGCGCCTGTGCGAGTCCTACGAGATCGACGTCGAATACCATTGCAAGCCGCTCGGCGCGACCGACTGGAACGGCTCCGGCATGCATGCCAACTTCTCGACCGAGCACATGCGCACGGTGGGCGGACAGGCCTATTTCGAGGCGCTGATGGCGGCCTTCAAGGAGAACCTTGACGACCACATCGCCGTCTATGGCCCCGACAACCACATGCGCCTGACCGGCAAGCACGAGACCGCGGCCATCGACCAGTTCAGCTACGGCGTCGCCGATCGCGGCGCCTCGATCCGCGTGCCGCACAGCTTCGTCAACAACGCGTACAAGGGCTATTTGGAAGACCGCCGGCCCAACAGCCAGGGGGACCCCTACCAGATCGCTTCGCAGATCCTGAAGACGATCTCGTCGGTTCCGACCGAGACCAGTCAGAAGGCCGCCGCCTAAGATTTAGGCGATTTCCGTAGATATTTGCTCGATTTAAAATCACGGCCCGTCGCATCACCTGCGGCGGGCCTTCTTTTTTGCCTGTTTCGCAGGCGCTAAATCCTTTCGCTGGCACCTTTGCGCCGGATGCGGCCAGGCCAGTTGGGCCGTGGCCAGACACCGCGCGCCGAAGTCGGCAGACAAGCGTGCGCTGGGGCGATCCGTGCAGCGGTCGATCCAGGCGTCGAGGAGTGGGTCGCCGGACTTGTCGAATCACGCATAGGGCGAGTGCCGCAGCAGGTCCGGCAGCCGGAGCCCGGATCGAGCACGAGCGTGGCTACGGCTATCGCCTGATCGAGGATGGAGCGCTGCCGCCTCAGATCTTTGACCGGATCGAGATCGAGGCCCTGGTGCTCGGCCTGTCGGAGGTGCGGCACAGGGGGGGCGGCCGAGTCAGAAGGACAAGCCCCCGCGCCCTGTGGCGTGTAGCGGTCCGGAGGTCGAGCGTCCTTTACGCCCCGAAGATCGACCATCCGAGACGCTTCGTCAGCATCTCCAGGGCGATCCGCCCGAGGTGTGAGTTGCCCGAGGTGTCGAGTCCGGGCGACCAGACGGCGATCGAGGCCTTGCCGGGAGCGATCGCCAGGATGCCGCCGCCGACGCCGCTCTTGCCGGGCAGGCCGACCCGGTAGGCGAACTCGCCGGAACCGTCGTAATGGCCGCAGGTGAGCATCACCGCGTTGATGCGGCGCGCCCGCTCCGGCGAAACCACGGAATGTCCCGTGGAAGGATTGCGCCCGGAATGGGCGAGGAAGCGCCCGGCCATGGCGAGCTGGCGGCACGACATGGCGATGGCGCAGTGGTGAAAGTAGACGCCGAGGGTGAAATCGACCGGGTTGTCGAGCACCCCGAAGGATTTCATGTAGTTGGCCAGCGCCATGTTGCGGAAGCCCGTGCGCAGTTCCGAGGCCGCGACGGCCTCGTCGATGGTGATGGTGGGGTCCTGGGCCAGGAACTGCAGGAAGCGCAGGATCTCGCCGAGGGCCTCCCGAGGCTGGTGGCCCGAGAGGATCAGATCGGTGACCGCGATGGCGCCCGCATTGATGAAGGGATTGCGCGGGATGCCGCGCTCGCGTTCCAGCTGGACGATGGAATTGAACGGGCTGCCGGATGGCTCGCGCCCGACGCGGCGCCAGAGCCGGTCGCCGGCCATGCCGAGGGCGAGGGTCAGGGTAAAGACCTTCGAGATGCTCTGGATCGAGAACGGCACGTCGCAGTCGCCGCCGGCCGCGACCCGGCCCTCGGCGTCGATCACCACGAGGCCGAAGGCCCCGGCATCGACGCGCGCGAGTTCGGGGATGTAGGTCGCCACCTCGCCGCGGTCCTGCCGGTCCCGCATCTCGTCGGTGATCTCGCGGACGACACGGTCGAGGTCGGGCACGTCTGACGGCATCGGATGGGAGTTCCGCTGGAGGCTACGAAGGGGCGGGCAAAGACCCGCCAAGCGTCAGGCAAGGATCGGGCAAGCGCCGGGCCACGGCGAACGCGAAGCGTGCGGACGGGTGAGCCGCCGGTCGTTGCCGGTGCACAGGTCCTTCGCGGCAGCGTACGGTTCAGCTTAGCGACAGCATCCGTGGACTATACCGCTGCCATGGTGATGCTTGATTGAGAGTTCAAGTTTGTATCTAATCGTTTCCGGATAAATGGCATGGTCTTTCGGCTGCATTCGCAGACTTAAGATCCGATGAATGCTTTTTTCAGTGGCCGTTAAATCGCGCAGCCGTAGCACGGCGACCGAAATGACGGCGCTCCGGGGTCTCCCGAAGCTGCCGTCGAGCGATGGGCAGCGATGAGCACTGATTCGAGCGAACCGAACCTGAGCCTCCTGGACGGCAATTCGTTCCCCGGCACGCCGGCTGTCTGCATCGCCGCCGATGCATCGAGAGTCCCCGCGGCGGCGACAGAGGCGGTTTTCGGCGGTCCTGCGGGTGTCGTGCCCCACGCCCTGTCCGTCTCTCGGCGCACTTCGCAGACCGGTATGACGCCGGAGGCGCGACGGCGCATCGGCCGCAACCTGCGCCTCCTCTACGCCGAGGTGCTGCAACAGCCCCTTCCCGACCGTTTCGACGCACTCCTCGCCGATCTGGCCACCCGCAGCAACACGCGAGGATCTTCATGAGCGCCGCGATGCAGAGCCCGGTCGGTACCCCACGGGGTGCCGATGACGAGATGCGCAATCTGCTGCTCGGCGCGATTCCCGCGCTGCGCGCCTTCGCCTTCTCGCTGACCTACGATCTCGACCGCAGCGACGACCTCGTGCAGGACACCCTAGTGCGCGCCTGGACCAAGGCCGACAGCTTCACGCGGGGGACCAACCTCACCGCCTGGCTGTTCACCATCCTGCGCAACCTGTTCTATTCGGAGCAGCGCAAGCGCAAGCGCGAGGTGGAAGATGCCGACGGTGCCCTGGCGGGGCGCCTCACGAGCCTGCCCGAGCAGGAGATCCGCGTCGAGATGCTCGAGTTTCAGGAAGCCCTGAACACCCTGCCGTTCAGCCAGCGCGAGGCCCTGGTGCTCGTGGGTGCGCAGAACTTCACCTACGAGGAGGCGGCCGAGATCTGCGGCGTGGCCGTGGGCACCATGAAGAGTCGCGTCAGCCGGGCGCGCGGACGGCTCATCGAGAGCCTGGGCATGAACGGCACCGACGATATCGGCGCCGATGCCTTCACGCGGGCGGCCCTGGGGTCGCCCCCCGGGTAGCGAGTTCAGACCAGGGCGCTTCGCACTGCGCGGGCGATCTTGTCGGCCGGCACCTCGCTGCGATCTCCGAGCAGGCGCCGGCCGGAGGCGATCACCTGCAGGGCCTCGCGGCTGCTGCCCTCCCGCAGGGCCACAGCCTCGAGGTCGCGCAGGTATTCGATCACGCCTTCGCGGACCTGGCCTTCACGAACCTGGCCTTCACGAACCTGGCCTCCACGAGCCTTGCCCTCACGCGCCTTGCCCTCACGAGCCTTGCCTTCACGAATCTGGCCTTCTCGGGCCAGCACCGGCTCGACCCGTGACGTGACGTCGTGCGCCACCGAGGCCCAGAATGCGGCCGGTCCGGCGGAATTCTCGTGCATCGTCTCGCTTCCCTGACGTGTGTTGACGCGTAAGGGGTGACGGCCCGCGTCGAGCCGCCCGCGTCGGGCATGGCGAACCTCGCCTCCCTCTGCGCGCTGCGACGCGAATCCGAACCCCGTGATCCCGTTAACAAGAAGGAAGCGGAGCGTTAAATAACTTGGATCAAATCGTAATTGAAAACCACTCTGGGTTGTCGCTCGAAAAGTTATGGAGTGACTTATTCTGTGACCAAATCAATGGTTGATCCTGGCCATCAGGGAACACGGAGCGCAAAGGACCGGTTTTCATGTCGTGCTCGCCTAAATTGCTGCGGCCGGTCAGCTGAAGTCATGGTTTGTCGAAGCTTCACCCGTGTCGAAGTTCCGCGTTGCCGAAACCTGGAATCGCGCTCGATCGACACAGGGGACAGCGAACCTGCCGCGCGGCGGCGAGCACGAGGGGCGCACCGGACGGTCATTGCCAGCCCCTTCGAAACCGCACCGGACACCAGTGGAGGCACGCATGGGCCTGTTCACCCGAGACATCAAAACCCTCGACGACCTCTTCGTTCACACCCTGCAGGACATTTACTACGCCGAAAATCAGATCACGAAGGCGTTGCCCAAGATGATCGCCAAGGCGACGCATCCGGAGCTGAAGCAGAGCTTCGAGACCCACCTGCGCCAGACCGAGACCCAGATCCAGCGCCTGGAGAAGGTCTTCCAGATGCATGGCCACAGTCCGAAGGCCGTGACCTGCCCGGCGATCAACGGCATCATCGAGGAGGCCAACGAGGTCGCCGGCGAGATCGCCGACAAGGATGTGCTGGATGCGGCCCTCGTCGCCTCCGCGCAGGCCGTCGAGCACTACGAAATCACCCGCTACGGCACGCTGATCGCCTGGGCCAAGCGCCTGGGGCGCGACGATTGCGCGGGTGTCCTCCAGCAGAACCTCGACGAGGAGAAGGCGACCGACCACCTGCTCACCGCCATGGCCGAGCGGCAAGTCAACCAGCGCGCCGCCTGACCGGAGCGCCGCGCACGAAGCGGTCACAAACCGGCCAACGTGGGGATCTTGCGCTGATGCGGGCCGTTGCCTTTTGGGCCGCGTCCCGCGCACCCTGGGGCGGCCCGGTCGCCCGTCCGTGGCGGTGAACGACTCCCCGACGAGAGCCCATGGCCCGCAAGCGCGCGCGACCGACGAACGAGATCCTGGCCGAGGTAGCCATGCGCCTCGGCCTGCCGCCCCGGAGCGTCGAATTGGATGCCCTGCGGCTCCATCTCGGCCTGCCCGAATATGGCGGCTTCGTCGAGGATGCGGTGGTGGCCAAGGCGCTGCGCGAGCTGAAGGCGCGCCGCGCCTTCTCGGAGGGCGGTGTCGCCATCGTGAAGAAGGCGGTGCCGGCCCTGCGCGCCGCGGTGATGCGGGATGGCAGCATCGCCTGGACGATCCGGACCCTGATCCCCATTCTGGACGGGGGCCGCCTCGACCTCCGGGTCGATGCGGCTCCCGAGACGGGAATCGCCGGCATCCTCTCCGGAATGGCCCATCGCAACGACCCGAACTGGCGCCTCGACGAACTGCGCGCCGCCGTCGCCGAAACCGCGGTCCGGACCGCGAAGTCCCTGCGCCGGGCGGTGGAGCGCCTGCGCGACCAGGTCGCGGAGGACCTGCGCGAGGTCGGCGCCGACGCGGTGACCTATATCGACCATCTCGACCGCTCGCTGCGGTCGCGGGCCTTCCTGCTCTCGCCGAACCTGAATCAGTCCCTGACCGACACACTCAAGGGCGTGCGCGCCCGCGCCCGCAACGTGGCGCGCGAGGATTCGCGCCTGCGCCGCCTGCGCGATCAGGTGGGCTTCGGCGCCTACATCGAGAAGTTCACCGCGGCCCGACGCCTCGGCCGGCGCATCATCTTCCACATGGGGCCGACCAATTCCGGTAAGACCTATGCGGCCCTGGAGATGCTGCGCGCCGCGCCCACCGGCACCTACTTGGCGCCCCTGCGCCTCCTCGCCCTGGAGAACTACGAGGCTCTGGCCGAGCGCGGCCTGCGCGCCGGGATGGTGACGGGCGAGGAGACCCTCGGCGACCTGAGCCCGACCCACACCGCCCGCACCATCGAGACCGCCGACCTGACGCGGCCCGTCGACGTCGCGGTCATAGACGAAATCCAGATGATCGCCGACCCCGACCGGGGCTGGGCCTGGACCAACGCCCTGTTCGGCGTGGCCGCCCGCACCGTGGTGGTGTGCGGTTCGGACGATGCGCTGGCCGCCGTGCGACGGGCGGCGGAGGCGGCCAACGAATCCCTCGAGGTCGTCACCTTCGTGCGCAAGACCCCCCTGGTGTTGCAGGAGGTGCCGGTGCCCCTCGAAGACGTGACGCCGGGTGATGCGGTCGTGGCGTTTTCGCGAAGGGCCGTCCACGAGAATCGCGAGATCCTGGTGGCGGCGGGCCACCGGGTGGCGACGATCTACGGCGCGCTCTCACCGGAGGTGCGCCGGGCCGAGGCCGCGCGCTTCCGCGCGGGCGAGGCCGACGTCCTGGTCACCACGGATGCCATCGGCATGGGCCTCAACCTCGGCCCCCTCAAGCGGGTCGTATTCTCGGCCGTGCGCAAGTGGGACGGGGTCGGGGAGCGGGCGCTGACCAATTCGGAGATCCGCCAGATCGCGGGCCGCGCCGGGCGCTTTGGGCATCAGGACGAGGGCTACGTCGCTGCCGTGGACGAGACCGGGCTGGAGCCGATCCGTGCGGCGCTCGCGGGAGCGCCCACGGCGCCGGCCGCCGATACCCGTTTCTTTGTGCGGCCCGACCTCATCGCCATCAACTCGGTGGCCGAGGAGATGCGCACGGACAGCCTGCGCGAGGTGCTGGCGCATTTCGCGCGTGCCACCTTCTATGCCGGATCGCCGTTCCAGCCCTCGGCCCTGGAGGAGATCCTGGAGATCGCCCGAGTGGTCGACAAGGCACGGCTGCCGATCGCGGAGAAGTTCGCGTTCTCGGTCTGCCCGGTGGACCGGCGCGATCCGGTCTCCCTCGGCATGCTGGAGCGCTGGACCCAGGCACGGGCTGCTGGCACTACGGTGCCGGCCCTGCGCGCGAACCTGGCGGGGGAACTCGTCTACCAGGAGCGGACGGTGAAGCTCGCCAGCGCCTATCTCTGGCTGTCGCGGCGCTTTCCCGAGACCTTCGACGATGCCGAAGCGATGCGCGCCATGCGGGGGCGCGCCAACGGGGAGATCGAGCGCCACCTGCGGGAGACGGCGACCCGCAAAGTCGAGCGGCGCACACGCCGCGCCGGCAGCGGACGCTGAGCGCCCGGCGCCGCGTTCGATCGCCGGACGGCCCAGGGGAGGGGCGCCCCCTCCCCAACGCCGATCCGGATTTTGCGTTCAGGCCGACTTGAGGTGCGCGGCGAGGTGCTTGTTCATTTCGAACATGGTGCACTTGTCCTTGCCGAAGACCTTCTTGAGCTTGTCGTCGGCCAGGATCTCGCGCTTGTTCTCGGGGTTCTGGAGGTTGTGCTTCTTGATGTACTCCCAGACCTTGCTCACGACCTCGCCGCGCGGCAGGGACGCGTCGCCGACGACGGCGGCGAGCTCGGGCGACGGCTTCAGAGGCTGTTGCAGCGCGTTGGGCTTGGCGCCTTCACCCTTCGGAGCGGCGACCTTCTTGCCCTTGGCGGCCGGCTTCTCGACGTCCTTCTCGGCCGCCTTGGGTGCAGCCTTCTCGGCAGTCTTCGTGGTGCTCTTTGCCATGGGATGTTCCTCCGGATGTCGACGGTGAGCGCCGGTACGCCCACGGCCCGTGGCCTCGCAGCGCATAGGAGCAACAACTAAGCGGTGCCGCGAGCGTTCCAAGGGAAAACCGCCCGCTGCGCCCGCGTCATCCACAGGCGCGCAGACGGAAGGGCCGGCGAAGGGCCGGTGAAGGGCCGGCGGAGAGCGGGCGAAGGGCTGGTGCGGGACGCGACAAACCCCGCTCCACGTACGCGGAAACGTGGTCTCGGCGGTCTGTACTTCCGCCCGACGCCACGGCGCCAGCGGATCGGACCCAGGCGGGTATGTCGGGCTAAAGACGTGAGTGCAGAGGAGGTTAGGGCGACTTCTCGGCCTTCGTCTAGGCGCAGGTCCCGGCCGGAGGCCGCCGTTCCGTCGCGCGGGCGGCGTGTCGCCCGTGCAGGCGGGCCGGGCGGCCGACGCTCAGGCCCGAGCGCTTCGTTCAGCGGAACGGTCGGTTCCGCCGAGAACATTCCACGATCGGTCGGAATTTTGGCAGACAGACGGCCTGGCCCCGGGCGGATTCGGGACATCGGCCGATGGATACCGTCACCGAACCTTAAGGGCGATCGGTGAATCCAGGGTCATGATCCTCCTTGCCTTCACGCTCTCGTTGGGCGCCGCCGCCGCACTCATCATTGGACTGGGCACGCTGGTGTCGGTGGAGGCACAAGGCCGTCCCGGTACCCGGGCGGATGCGGGCCTGATCTGACGCCGGTCTGACACCGCACGGTCGAGCCAGACGGAGCTGACGACCGGCCCCTGTCCTGGAACCCCCGCGCGGGTCGCGGCTTGTCCGGTCGAGCGCCGGTCCCGGCGCGTCCCCCAGCCACGAGGAGTTTGCATGCCGACGGACCTCCCGAACGAGCGCAGCATCCGCCCCGCCGGCTCGATGGAGCTCGATCCCTCCGCCGAGGGCGTCGCCATCGACGAGACCTCGCGCCTGATCGCCTCGAACAAGGTCGAAGGCACGGCCGCCTATCGCCGCGACGGCGAGCATATCGGCACGGTCTACAATTTCATGGTCGACAAGGTCTCGGGCCAGGTCGCCTACGCGGTCCTGTCCTTCGGGGGCTTTCTCGGCCTGGGCGAGAGCTATCACCCGGTGCCCTGGCGGGCGTTGACCTACAGCGTCGAACTCGGCGGCTACATCGTCGACATCGACCGCGACACCCTGGAGGGCGCCCCGACGCATGGCCCCGGCGAAGACCCCTTCGCCGATCCGCGTTACGGCGAGCGCGTCGACGGCCATTACGGCGGCTCGAAGGTGCCTACTGCCTGAAGAATATCCGCTGCCTGACAAATCCCCGCCGCTTGAAAGACTTCCGCCCGCCGGTTCACGATTCCGGCGCGGCCACGATCCGGTCGAAGTCGAGGAGCGCGGTCTCGATCACGATCTGCGTGCGGCTGATGACGTCGAGCTTGCGTAGGATTTCAGAGACGTGCGCCTTCACGGTCGAATCCCCGACCTGAAGCTCGTGGGCGATCTGCTTGTTCAGCATCCCCTGCCGGATCATCGCCAGCACCCGCACCTGTTGCGGGGTCAGGCTCCCAACCCGCTCGGCGATCGGGGCCTTGCGGGCCGTTGAGGGGATCGGGGGCGCGGCCGGCAGGCTCGCCGGCACCGAGAGGCCGCCGGCCAGGACATCGGCGATGGCTCGCGTCAGCGTCGCCTTGTCGACCGCCTTCGGCACGAAGCCGGCGGCGCCGTGGTCGAGGGCTTCGCGGATGATCCGCGGATCTTCCAGGCCCGACACGACGAGGATCGGGACGCGCGGGGCCTGCGCCCGGATCGCCAGCAGGCCCTCGAAGCCGGTAACCCCCTGCATCGACAGGTCGAGGAGGATGATCTCGGTGGCGGGCTGCCGGGCCAGCACCGCGCAGGCGCCGACGATCCCATCGGCCTCGTGCACCGTCGCGTCCGGATAGGCGAGCCCCACGGCGCTCGCCAGCGCCTCACGAAACAGCGGGTGATCGTCGACGATGAGGAGATGCATGCCCGTTCCGCCCGGTGCGTGCGCCCCTGTGCCGGAGCCGTTCGGCGCTGCATTGCGCGGCCACCGGTCGCCCGACATACTCGTGTCATCGCGGAGAACCGGGCGTCAAGCCCGGCCCGCGCCGGGCAGCGAGGGAACGCGCGTGACAGAGGGGACGCGGGTGCGCACGCACCGGTGCGGCATCACCACGACCTGGACCGACGCCGCCGACGCCGAAACGGCACTGGCGGAGATCGGCGCGGCCATCGGCACCGGCCGGGTCGCCCAGATCGTGGCGTTCTTCTCGGCCGACTACGACGTCGACACCCTCAATCGGGGCTTCTCTACCCGCTTTCCCGGTGCGGGCATCGCCGGGTGCACGATGTCCGGCGGCATCTCCCCGGCGGGCGGCCTCGATCGCGGCCTCGTGGTCATCGCCTTTCCGCCCGACGGCTTCCGCATCGTCTCGACGCTGCTCGACGCCATCGACCATCTCGACGTCGAGCGCACCGCCTCGAGCGTGCGCGCGCTGCGAAGGAGCCTCGACGGGGCATCCGCCGATCCGATCAATGGGCGCCGCTTCGCCCTGTCGCTGATCGACGGGCTCGCCAATGCCGAGGAGACCGTGGTCTCGGCCATCGCCTGGGCCCTCGACGGCATCCCCCTGGTGGGCGGCTCGGCCGGTGACGACCTCACCTTCCGTGAGACCGTGCTGCTGCATGACGGCGGCATTCATCAGCGCGCCGCCGTGCTGCTGCTGGTGGAATCGGATTTCCCGATCCAGATCTTCAAGAGCGACAATTTCGAGCCGACCGCGACCCGGTTCGTGGTCACCGCTTCCGACGACGAGCAGCGCACCGTCCACGAACTCAACGCCGAGCCGGCCGCGCGGGAATACGCCATGGCGGTGGGGCTCGACCCGGAGCGTCTGTCGCCCATGAGCTTTGCCGCCTATCCCCTCGCCGTGAAGGTGGGCGGCGAGTATTTTTGCCGGTCGATCCGGCGCATGAATCCCGACGGCTCGCTCAGCTTCTTCTGCGCCATCGACGAGGGCGTGGTGCTGACCCTGGCGCGACCGCGCGACATCGTGGCAGCGACAGAGGCCGAGCTGTCGCGCCTTGACGCGGCGCTCGGCGGCATCGACCTCGTCATCGGCTTCGAATGCGTGCTGCGCCGCCTCGACGCCGAGAGCCGTCAGGTGCGCCACGGCATCGTCGACCTCTACCGGCGCTACGACGTCGTCGGCTTCGACACCTACGGCGAGCAGTACCGTTCGATGCACCTGAACCAGACCTTCACGGGCATCGCCATCGGGCGAGGCGGAGCGGACCGGTGACGGTCCCGTCCCCCGAAGCCCAAGGGGGTGCGCCGGGCGAGAGCGCCAACCTGCGGCGGATCGCCAAGCTGGAGCGGATCAACGCCGCCCTGATGGCACATGTGGAGCGCAGCATGGACCAGCAGGGCGGTGCCTACTCGCTGTTCCAGACCGCCACCATGCTGGAGGGACGCGTCCGCAGCCGCACCGAGGAGCTGACCGGCCTCATGCACCGCCTGGAGCGCTCCAACGAGGCCCTGGTGGCCGCCAAGGAGGAGGCGGAGAACGCCAACCGCTCCAAGACCCGCTTCCTCGCCGCCGCGAGCCACGACCTGCTCCAGCCCCTGAATGCGGCGCGCCTCTCGGCCTCGGCGCTGGCCGGCCTGGCCCTCGGGCCGGAGGCGGTGGCGATCTCCGGTCGGATCGAGCGCGGCCTGCAGATCATCGAGGATCTGATCAAGACCCTCCTGGACATTTCGAAGCTCGATGCCGGCGTGGTGCGCCCGGCGATTAAGCCGGTGGCCCTCGGCGACCTCCTGGCCGGCATCGCGGCGAGCTTCCGGCCCTTCGCCGCGCGCAAGGGCCTGCGCCTCGTCGTCCGCGGCCCCGACCTCGTCGTGGCCAGCGATCCGCTGATGCTCCAGCGCATCGTCCAGAACC
This sequence comes from Methylobacterium sp. 37f, assembly GCF_023093475.1. Classification (NCBI taxonomy): domain Bacteria; kingdom Pseudomonadati; phylum Pseudomonadota; class Alphaproteobacteria; order Hyphomicrobiales; family Methylobacteriaceae; genus Methylobacterium; species Methylobacterium sp. 37f. The sequence continues at coordinate 80,737 of NZ_JAGHKN010000014.1, read as the reverse complement.
TCGTGTCGAACGCCATCCGGTACGCGCGCGCGGGCGGGGTGCTGGTGGCGGTTCGGCGGCGCGACGCATTCTGCCGGCTCGAGGTGCTCGACACCGGTTGCGGCATCGCCGCGGCGGAGCGGGACCTCGTCTTCGAGGAATTCTTCCGCGGCGGTGCCGAGGGGGAGGGCGGTGAACCCGGCCTCGGCCTCGGTCTCTCGATCGTGCGCCGCATGGCGCAGGCCCTCGACCATCCCCTCGAGCTGACCTCGCAGGTCGGGCGCGGCACCCGCATGGCCCTGACCCTGCCGGTCAGCCCTACGCCGCCCGAGCGTGTGGTGCCGGCGCCACCCGTGGCGACCCGGCTCACCGGCGCACGGGTGCTGGTCGTGGAGAACGATCCGCCCACCGCCGATGCCCTGGAGCGCCTCCTGCGGGCCTGGGACGCCGAGGTCTCGGTTCATCGCGATCTCGCAGGGGTGGAGGCGGCGCTCGCCGCGGGGCTGGACCTGCCGGACCTTCTCGTCCTCGACTATCACCTCGACCACGGGGCCTGCGGCCTCGATGTGGCGGCCCACCTGCAGGCCCGGATGTCGGCCCCCCTGCCGGTCATCGTGACCACCGCCGATCATGCGCCCGAAATCGCCGCGCAGGTCGCGGCACTGGGAGGGCAACTGATGCACAAGCCGGTTCGCCCGGCGCAGTTGCGGGCGCTCCTGACCTACCTGCTGGCATGACGAAGACACGCTAGAGTATTTTGAATAATCCTATGGCGTCGCAAGGCATCGCAACCCTAACAAAAGAGCCTTCCCCGCCGTTGCGCGTCTGTCTTGCTGAATGTCTCCAGTCAAATTTGAGGCTGCATTGAAAAATTTGCAGCGCACCAAGATATAATTGCACTGCGGCGATAGTAGTGGCGCCCTTGCGAAGCTTCGCGCGGGTCTTTACGCTTCCGCCCCAGAACAAGACTGCCCCCGCACGCCTTTCGCCAGGATGAATCCTGTCGCTCGTCGTCGCTGTGGGCGCGCGGAGGACGGCCCGGTTCATGAAGAAAAACAAGGTCATCACGGCCGGCGAGGCGATCGCGCTGATCCGGCACAACGACGTGGTCACCACGACGGGCTTCGTCCAGAGCTGCATCCCGGAGGCGCTGCACGCGGCCCTGGAGAAGCGCTTCGTCGACACCGGCGCACCCCGTGACCTGACCCTGATCATGACGGCGGGAGCCGGCGACAGCAAAGGCCTCGGCACCGGGCGTCTGCATCACGAAGGCCTGCTTCGCCGCGTCATCGCGGCCAATTTCGGCCGCATGCCGAAGGTCGCCAAGGCCGCGCAGGAAGACAAGATCCTGGGCTACAACCTGCCTCAGGGCGTGATCTCGCAGCTCTACCGGGCCTGTGCCGCCGGCCAGCCTGGGCTGTTCTCCAAGGTCGGCCTGCACACCTACGTCGATCCCCGTCACGGCGGCGCCCGCGTCAACACCGTGACGCAGGACGAGATCGTGAAGCTCGTCGAGGTCGATGGCGAGGAATGGCTGTTCTACACCGCCACCAAGATCGACGTCGCCTTCATCCGCGGCACCTCGGCCGATCCGTCGGGCAACATCTCCTTCGAGAAGGAGGCCCTGACCCTCGATTGCCTCGCCCAGGCCATGGCGGCGCGCAACAATGGCGGCATCGTCATCGCCCAGGTCGAGCGCATCGTCGATGACGGCTTCCTGCTGCCGAAGGACGTGCGCGTGCCCGGCATCCTGGTCGACTGCGTGGTGCTGGCCGAGCCCGAGATGCACCGCATGAACTACGGGGTGCAGCACGATGCGGCCCTCGCCGGCCAGATCCGCGTGCCGGTCAGCGGCATGAAGAAGATGCCGCTCGATGCCCGCAAGGTCATCGCCCGCCGCGCTGCCTTCGAGCTGCCGCCGAACGGCGTCGTCAACCTCGGCGTCGGGGCGCCCGAGGGCATCTCGGCCGTGGCCAACGAGGAGAAGGTGACACCCTACATCACCCTCACCACCGAAGCCGGCGCGGTCGGCGGCGTGCTTGCATCGGGGTCGAGCTTCGGCGCCGCCACGAACGCCGATTGCGTCATCGATCAGAACCAGATGTTCGACTTCTACGACGGCGGCGGCCTCGACATGACCTGCCTGGGTCTGGCCGAGTGCGACCAGCACGGGAACGTCAACACCAGCATGTTCGGGGGCCGCCTCAACGGCTGCGGCGGCTTCATCAACATCAGCCAGAACGCCCGCTCGGTGGTCTTCGCCGGCACCTTCACGGTGGGCGGCCTGGAGACCGCGATCGAGGACGGCAAGCTCCGCATCGTCACGGAGGGCCGCTCGCAGAAATTCCTGCCCCAGGTCGAGCAGATCACCTTCAGCGGGCATTATGCGCAGATGCGCTCGCAGCCGGTCATCTACGTCACCGAGCGCTGCGTCTTCCAGCTCACCGACGAGGGCCTGGAGCTCATCGAGGTGGCACCCGGCATCGACATCGAGCGGGACATCCTGCCCCATATGGGCTTCCGGCCGATCATCAAGCAGCCGATGCCGATGGATGCCCGCCTGTTCCGCGACGAGCCGATGGAACTGCTCGCCGACCTGCTCAACCTCAACCTGCCGGAGCGGGTGAGCTACGACCCCGAGCGCAATATCCTGTTCGTGAACCTCGAGGGCTGGCATGCCCGCGCCAAGAGCGACCTCGACGACCTACGCATGGTGCTGGTGGGCGCCTGCAAGAAGGCCGGCCAGCGGGTCAACACCGTGGTCAATCACGACGGGTTCCGCATCAACGAGAACCTGTACGACGACTACGCCCACATGATCCAATACCTGCAGGCCAACTACTATCTCACCACCACCCGCTACGCGACCAGCGCCTTCCTGCGCCTCAAGATGGAGGAGGCCCTGAATCGTCGCGGCCTCGCGCCCCACGTCTTCGAGCGCAAGGAGGACGCCCACGCCTTCCTCGAGGGCGCCGGCAAGGTCCGCCGGGCCTCGACGGCGATCGCCTCGGCGGCGTGAAGGGCGGGGCCGGCCCGACGGGCCGGTCCTCCCGCGACCGTGCGGCGTCCTCGGCGATCCAAGCCGATCCCATGCTCCATCTGAGCCGGAGGCGGGCGTTTGTGCCCCGCCGGGCGTTTATGCCCGGCCGGTCCCAGGCCGCGTCCGCGTGCGGCTGCGCGGCCAGTCGGCTGCCGAACCCGGGCGCGTCGCGGAGGCGCGGCAATTGCCGGGGTTCGCCTAATCCGAGACAACAGGCTCCATGATCGTCCGTTCGCGCCCGAGCCTGTTCGATATTCTGTTCACCCTGCGCGGCTCGATCCTGCCGCAGGTGGCGCCCAAGGTGCTGAGCATCACCCTCATCGCGGTGATCGTGGTGGCGGTGGAGCGGCGCTGGCCCGAGGCGTTCCCGATCACTGCCGGCGTCGGCCCCTTCACCCTCATCGGGATCGCCCTGTCGATCTTCCTCAGCTTCCGCAACAGCGCCTGCTACGACCGCTGGTGGGAGGGGCGCCGGGCCTGGGGCGGCCTCGTGGTCGAGACGCGCGGACTCGCCCGGCTGCTCAGCGCCCTCCTGCCCGGCGAGGCCGACGAGCCCTTGCGCGGACGCGCCCTGCGGCGCCTCTCCGCCTTCGCGCATGCTCTCCACGCCCAGCTTCGCGGCGGCGACGTGGCCGCGGCGGCCAAGCCCTGGCTCCCGGGCGCCGAGGCGGAGCGCCTCGCCCGCCACCCGAGCGCGGCCGATGCGGTGCTCGCCGGACTCACCACCGACCTCGCCAAGGCCTATCGCCGGGGGGCGCTGACCGACGTCCTGTTCGCTGCCCTGGAGCACAAGATCGCGGCCCTGGCGCAGGTCCAGGTGGTGTGCGAGCGCATCCAGAACACGCCGCTGCCCTTCGCCTACACCCTGCTGCTGTACCGCACGGCGTGGATCTACTGCCTGCTGCTGCCCTTCGGCCTCGCAGCCTCCCTCGGCTGGGCGACGCCGGTGGCCACCGCCCTGGTGGCCTACACGTTCTTCGGCCTCGATGCGCTGGGTGACGAACTGGAGGAGCCCTTCGGCCTGGCGCCGAACGACCTGCCGCTCGATGCCCTGCTGCACACCATCGACGGCATCGTGCTCGATGCCCTGGGCGAGACCGCGCCGCCGCCCCTGGAGCCGGAGCGGTATCTGCTGACGTGAGGGGCGAGGCCGCGCGCGTGCTCGTCGCGGAAGCGCCTCGATTGTCGATCATTCGAGCGGGTGAAGGGCCGGTCAGTCGTTGACGAGCGGTTGAGGCGCGACAACAGCCATGAGATGCCGTCTGATTTCGTCCGCAACCGCCCGGACATGTGTCTGCGCCAAATCGTGGTTCGCCCCCAGCAGGATGCAAAGGCGGGCATTCGGCAAGAGAGCAGCCAGCCTCTTCCCGACGGCGACCGGGCTGATCGAATCCGAGTCTCCCCACAACAACAGGACCGGAACTCGGATGGACGGCAAACCGGAAGAGAGATCGGCGACCGGATCGGCGATCCACTTCGCAGCGCGTGGGAAGGCCCTGAAGTAGTCCGGCCGCCAATCCGATCCGCCCAGATCGACCATCGGCACGCCGCCGGATGTCACCGTCAACACCAAGTTCTTGACGAGATCGGGAAATGCCAGCGCCACCTTGATCGCGATGATCCCGCCCATCGACTGAGCGACGATGGCCACCGGCTCGCGAATTTCAGTGGCGACCAGAGCGACGAGATCGTCCAGCCCGTCCACGTCCTGCCGAGGGGGCTCTGCGCCCAATCCCGGCCATCCGAAAAACACACCATCCAATCCGGCCTGGGTGGCAACGGGCCTCCAGAACGAAGCACTTCCGGATGCACCGGGTAGAAACAGCGTTTTCATCACGGTTCATCCGCTCATCGTCGCTGAAGTGCGGACGTGACGAGGGTAACCGGCCATGTCGGGTCGAGGACGGCCGCGTCCATGGCGTCGACGCTCGACCCGCGCTGCTCAATACTCCCAGAAGATCCGCTGCAGTTCCTTCGAGTCCTGCGTCTTCGTCAGAGCGACGGCGGCCAGGATCTTGGCCTTTTGCGGGTTCAGATCGTGGGCCACCACCCAGTCGTACTTGTCGTCGGGCTGCTCGGCGTTGCGCAGGACGAAGCCGTCGCCGACGCGGGACGAGCGGATGATCTGCACGCCTTTGGAGCGGATGTCCTTCAGGGTGTCGACGAGGTAGCCCGCCACCGAGCCGTTGCCGGTGCCCGCATGGATGATCGCCTTGGCGCCGCCCGCCACCGCCGAGGTATAGGGCTCCGGGTGCATGTTGCCGGAGCCGTACACGATGGCGACGTCGGGCAGGCTGTCGATGGTGTCGATGTCGAACTCGGAGGTTGTGCCATGGCGCTTCACCGGGGCGCGGAACCAGTAGGTCTTGCCCTCCACCACCATGCCGAGGGGGCCCCACTGGCTGAAGAAGGCCGAGGGCTTGATGTTGATGCGCTTGGTGGTGTCGCGGCCGGCCTGGATCTCGTCGTTCATGGTCAGCAGCACGCCCTTGGCGCGGGCGTCCCTGGCGCCGGCCACGGTCACGGCGTCGAGGAGGTTGAGGGCGCCGTCCGCCGAGATGGCGGTTGAGGGGCGCATCGAGGCCACCATCACGATGGGCTTGTCGGTCTTCACCACGAGGTCGAGGAAGTAGGCCGTCTCCTCCACCGTGTCGGTGCCGTGGGTGACGACGACGCCGTCGACGTCGTCGCGCTTGACCAGGGCCGAGATCTTCTTGGCGAGCTCGATGAGCTGCGCGTTGGTGAAGCTCTCGGAGGCGATCTGAAAGGCCTGCTCGCCGCGCACGTCCGCCACCTGGGCGATGGCCGGCACGGCGGCGATCAGCTTGTCCACCGGCACCTTGGCGGCCTGGTAGGTCGCGCTGTTGGCGGCGTCCGCGCCGGCGCCCGCGATGGTGCCACCCGTGGCCACGATGACGACCCGCGGCTTGGCCGCGGCGGTCGGCGCCGGTGCCCCATTGCCAGGCGTGACCGTCGCGCCGGGCATCACCGTTGCGCCGGGCTTGGCCGGGATCGGTCCCTCCAGCGCGCGCGCGGGCAGGACGGTGCCGGCCATCAGGGCCATCAGGGCGATCGGCAGGGTACGGCGCATGCTGAGACTCGGGTCGCTTCGGGAGTGGCATTGTGACCCGCACCACCGATAAGGCCAGCCGAAAATCACGCCGTGCCTCGCTCAATCCCGATGCAGTCCATCCCCGCGCTGCCAGCGCCGAGACGACCGGCGGGGGCTCGGATCCCCCGGCCTGGGGGCCGGGAGATCCGTCGTCGAGGTCGCGCGCCGTCACGGCGGGGGCCTCAGTTCAGGGCCGCGGCCTCGCGGGTCACGGTCGGCTTGGCGCGGGAGACCGAGACGCTGTCGCCCGTGCGGAGGATCTCGATCGCCTGGGTCTCGCCGCCGAGGTCGCGCGGCGTCGAGAGGGTGACGCTCTGGCCGTTGGCCAGCACGGTCTCGAAGCGCACCGGGCCGGCGCTCTCCGTGCGGGCGAGGGTGACGACGAGCCGGTAACCCGTGGGCTCGGGGGTGTAGTAGGCGACGCCGGCCACGTCGCCGAGGCTGACGCTGCCGCCGGCGCGGGCCTTGATCGGCTCGGCCTGGGCTGCACCCGCGAGGGTGGCGAGCACGGTGGCGGCGGTGAGGAGTGTGGTACGAACGGACATGATCGAAGGTCTCTGCTCTGGGGCAAGGCGCCCGATGCCCTTGCTTCTGAGGCGAATATGCTGTGCGTTGCACCATGGATCAAACAGAACGAATCGATAATGACTATTGATTACGTCGATCTATCCCGGGTCGACCTGAACCTGCTCGTGGCCCTCAACGCGCTCCTGTCGGAGCGGAGCGTCACCCGGGCAGCCGCCCGCATCGGCATCGGCCAGTCGGCCATGAGCAGCAGCCTCGCCCGTCTCCGAACCCTGTTCGGCGACGAACTCCTGACCCGGTCCCCGGAGGGGATGCGGCCGACGCCCCGCGCCCTGGCGCTGGCCGAGCCGGTGCGGACGCTGCTGCGGCAGATCCAGGCCCTGGTGCGGCGCGATGCGGAGTTCGATCCCCGCACCGTGACCCGCACCTTCACCATCGGGCTGCCGGACAGCGCCGAGGTGCTGATCGGTCCGCGCCTGCTGGCCCATCTGCGGGCGGAGGCGCCCGGCATCAGCCTGCTGCTGCGCTCCATCGACCGCATCCGCATCCTGCAGGAACTCGATGCCGACCGGGTCGACCTCGGCATCGGCTTCTTCTCGGAGGGCCAGACGCACCACAAGCAGCGCCTGCTCTATCGCGACAGCTACCTGTGCATGTTCAACGCGGACCTCGTCGGGCTGTCGCCGCCGATCTCGCTCGACGATTACCTGCGCTTTCCCCACGTGCTCACCAGCCTGAAGGAGACTGCGCACGGGGTGGTGGACGATGCGCTCGCCAAGCTAGGACGCAGCCGGACCCTGGCGGTGACCACGCCGCGCTTCCTCGCGGTGCCGTTCCTGGTGCGCAGCGCCCCGGTCCTGACCACGATGCACGCGCGACTCGCCACCTTCTTCGCCGGCGCCCTCGGACTCACCGTGAGCCCGACGCCCGTGGCCCTGGAGGACGTCGCGGTCTCGATGCTGTGGCATGCCTCCTATGACGACGATCCCGCCCATCGCTGGCTGCGCCGGACGCTGCTTACCCTGGTGGAGGCACCGACCGGAACGATCTGAGCCGGCGTGCCGGGCGGCGGCCCGAAGGGGTATGATCGTCCCGGGGGCCTGCGTGGGACGGGACTCGGCAGGGAGATCTTGAAGTGAGGATCTTCAAGGATGCGTGAGGCAGCGCACAGCCGGGGGGCTGACAATCATCGATTCTCTTACCGTTCATCAACCGTTCGGTGATTCTCTCTCACTGTGACGCTTCTGATTTGACGCAAGCTCTTCGGGATTGAAGGAACGGAGCTATGAAGAATACGCTGGTCGCGGCCCTGGTGGCCGCCACGGTCGCCGTCGTGGCCGTTCCGAGCGCCCAGGCGCGCGACGGAATCGGGGCGGGCGGCGCGGCCGCCCTCGGCGTGCTTGGCGGCCTCGCCATCGGCGGCGCCATCGCCTCGTCGCAGAACGACGGCGGCTACTACCCGGGTCGCCCGGTCTATCGCGCGCCGCGCCCGGTCTATGTCGAAGAGGAGGTGTGCCACATGGAACGCCGCGGCTTCATCGACGCCTACGGCTACGAGCACATCCGCCGCGTCCGCGTCTGCGAATAGGACGCGTCGCCGCGACGCATCTCGGCGCGGTCCCCGACGGCGCTGCTCTCCACGAACGATCCCAACGGGCTCCGCCATCGCAGGCGGGGCCCGTTTGCATGTCAGGCAGCGGCATCGCCCCCGGAGCGAGATGAAAGCTTTCGCCCGTCCGCTTGTCGGGCATGTGGATGTGTGTCTTCCAGTATTTCATTGTACTGATTCTAAGATGTTGCCTTGCGAGCACGGCATGAAATGATCAGTTTTCAGTCCCGTCTGGATCGTTGACCGTCTGATGTTTTCATTCCAATGCACCAAAATAATCTTTGGTCGCAGGTCCACACGTGCCAATCATCTTTGGGTTTCTGCTCGCGCACAAGTTGAATAGCGGTGCCGTTCTTCGCCGGACACTGATCGGTTCGACGGCTGCCCTCGTGACCTGTATGGCGGGTTCGGTGGTCGCGCAGCAATCCAGCCCGCCGAGCGCTTCGAACGTGACGCTCGACACCCTGGAGGTCGTCGGCGATCGCCGGGGCGTCACCGCGATCGGTGCGGCCGAGGACCCGCGCGGCCCCGTCGCCGGCTACGTCGCGACCCGTTCCGTTTCCAGTACCAAGACCGACACCCCGATCCTCCGGACGCCACAGGCGATCTCGGTGGTGGGACGCCAGCAGATCGACGACCAGAAGCCGACGAGTCTGGCCGAGGCGACGCGCTACGCGCCGGGCATCCGCGGCGAGACCTTCGGCGCCGATCCGCGCAACGACTGGTTCCTCATCCGTGGCTTCACCGCCCAGGAATCCGGCTACTTCCTCGACGGTCTGCAGCTGTTCACCTCGGCCTTCGCCACCTGGAAGCTGGAGCCCTTCGGCCTGGAGCGCCTGGAAATCCTGCGCGGACCGAATTCCGGCCTCTATGGCGGCGCCAGCCCGGGCGGCATCATCAACGCGGTGAGCAAGCGCCCGCCGATCGTGCCGATCCGCTACGTCGAGGCCGGAATCGACAATTTCGGCAACGCCTATGCGGGCTTCGACATCGGCGGTCCCGTGGAGGCCGGCACCGAGGGCAAGCTGTTCTATCGCCTCGTCGGGCTCGGCCGGGGCGGCGGAACGCAGGTCGACTTCGTCAACAACGACCGCTTCTTCTTCGCGCCCTCGATCACCTGGAAGCCGGACGCCGACACCTCGCTGACCCTTCTGGCCCAGGTGCAGCGCGACCGTGCCGGCACCCAGAACTTCCTGCCCTACGAGGGCACGGTGACACCGGCGCCCTTCGGCTTCATCAAGACGAGCCGCTTCACCGGCGACCCGGCGACCGACCGCCTGACCCGTTCACAGGACATGGTGGGCTACGAGTTCGAGCATCGCTTCGACAATGACATCAAGTTCCGGCAGAACGCACGCCACGGCACGGTCACGGTCAATCTGTCCAACCGTTACGGCGGCGGCTACGCCACCACGCCGGCCGCAGCCGACCTCAGCCGCTTCGACTTCTTCACCCGTGGCGCGGCGGTGCAGAGCGATATCGACAACCAACTCGTCATCCCGTTCCGCACGGGCGATTTCGGGCATACGGTGCTGGCGGGTTTCGAGTACCGACGCTACCAGATCGACGATTTCGGAGCCTTCGGCAGCGGACCTTCGTTGAATCTGGTCCGACCGATCTATCCCAACACGCCTCTGAACCCGAGTTTCGTCTATCAGAACGCGCTGATCACCCAGAACCAGTTTGCGGCCTACCTGCAGGACGAGATCACCGTCGGCAATTTTTCCCTCGTGCTCAGCGGCCGCCACGACTGGGTCGCCACCGACAACGTCGACCGGCTCGGCGTCAACAACGCCACCCGGGACACCAGCGCCTTCAGCGGCCGCGTCGCCCTGATCTACAATGACGAATCCGGGCTCGCTCCCTACGTCTCCTACGCGCAGGGCTTCAACCCGACCGTCGGCCTCAACGGTGTGACCGGCCAACTCCTCCTGCCCGAGAGCAGCGAGCAAACCGAGATCGGTCTGAAGTACAAGCCTCCGGGTTTCGACGGCTACTTCGCCGCCGCACTGTTCGACCTGACCCGCTCGAACGTGCTGACCACCAACCCGCTCAACATCCAGCAGGTGGTCCAGACCGGTGCCGTGAACTCGCGCGGCGCCGAGGTCGAGATGGTGGCCAACCTCGCACCCGGTCTGCGGGCGGTGGCTTCCTACACCGCCTACGACCTCTCGGTGACGCGGGACCTGAACACCGCGCTTCTCGGCACCACCCCGACCAACACGCCGGAGCAGTACGGCTCGCTGTTCCTGGACTACACCTTCCAGAACGGCATCCTGCGCGGCTTCGGTCTCGGCGGCGGCGTGCGCGGCGTCGGGCGCTCCTTCGCCGATCAGGCCAACCAGTTCCGGGTGCCGGGCTACGTCGTCGGCGACCTCGTCGCCCATTACGACTGGGAAGGCTGGCGCTTCGCCCTCAACGTCGCGAACGTCTCGGACGAGCGCATCGTCAACAGCTGCAGCACCGTCACGGCCTGCTACTACGGCGAGCGCCGCCGGGTGCTCGGCAGCATCGGCTATCGCTGGTAGCCGCCCGGGGCCGGCTTGCGCGGGGCAAACCCGCGGAGGCCGGTCACAACGGCTGGTAGGTGTGCTCCTCGGCCGGGAAGGTGCCGGAGCGGACCTCGTCGGCATAGTCCTTCACGGCGGCCTCGATCTGGCCCCGCAGGGTGCCGAAACGCTTTACGAATTTCGGCACTCGGTCGCTGAGGCCGAGCATGTCCTCGAGGACGAGGATCTGCCCGTCGCACGCCATGGTGGCGCCGATGCCGATGGTGGGCGTGGTGATCTCGGGGGCGGTGGCGATGGCACGGGCCACCGGCTCGACGATGCCCTCCATCACGATGGCGAAGGCGCCCGCATCGTTGATGGCGCGGGCATCGGCCATCAGGCGGCGCTCGCCGTCGGCCTCGCGGCCCTGCACCTTGAAGCCCCCCATGGTGTTCACCGATTGCGGGGTCAGGCCGATATGGCCCATCACCGGCACGCCGCGCTCGACCAGGAAGGCCACCGTCTCGGCAAAGCGTGCGCCGCCCTCCATCTTGATCGCCCCGGCCCCCGTCTCCTTGAGCACGCGAGCGGCGTTGAGGAAGGCCTGCTGCGGGCTCGCCTCGTAGGAGCCGAACGGCATGTCCACCACGATCAGCGCTCGGGAGGTGCCCCGGATCACGGCCTGCGCCTGGACGATCATCATCTCCAGGGTCACCGGCAGGGTCGATTCCATGCCGTGCATCAGCATGCCGAGGGAATCGCCGACCAGGATGAAGTCGCAATAGGGATCGAGGATGCCGGCCGTGTGCGCGTGATAGGCCGTGAGCGCGATAATCTTGCGCCCCTCGGCCTTGCGCTTGGCCAGGTCGATCGCGCGGATTCGGCGGGACTGAACGGCTTGCGACATCGAACTCCACCCGGCTGGTTCGGGCCGCCGGAACGCGGCGGACCGTCTGCTGGTGGAGGCTCTATACACCGCCTCGGCGGAGATGGCGCGGGCCGGTGTGACGCTCCCGCACGATTGTCGCGCCGCAAGGCCTTCGTCGTGCAAGTGATATATCAGATATCAGGCTGCCCACCGCAGACATTACCGGCGAATGTCACTGCGTGGAAAGTCTTGTCCGGGGGTATCAGTAACAGCGATGGCGTCGCTGCTCCGAACTCTCTCCGGGCGTTTCCTCCCTAGACTTTCGGGCGCCGTTCGATGCCTTTATTCCGCCACAACCGGCTCCCTGTCAACTGCGTTCGCACTGGGGGCTGAGTATCCGCATGCTGATTGTTTGAGCGCAGGCCGGCGAAGACGGAAAAATCCCGCCGGGCGAGACGCTTATCCTGATCGGAATCTGACGTTCGTCCTGGCAGCGGCTCGGCCCGCGCCTCAGCGCTGGGCCTCGCCGCCGCTCCGGGCCGTCCAGGCGGCATCCTCGGTGATGACCGTGGTCGGGTGGCGCTCCTGCCAGCCCTCGATGCCCTCGGGGAACCAGTGCACGGCGCGATAGCCTTCGAGCACCAGCCGCTTGGCCGCGTTCCAGCTGCCCCAGCATTCGGGATGACAGAAGGCGACGATGGCCCGGTCCTTGTCACCCCCGGTCAGGTCCGCCACGCGTTTCAGGAACAGGGATTCGTGCGCCGGATCGAGGGGGGCGGCGCCCGCATTGGGCATCCACACCGCACCGGGCACCGAGCGGTGGGCGGGCAGCCAGGGACGGTCGGACGGAAAGCCCGCCGGGCGCCGGTCGGCCAGGGACACGTCGAGCAGGACAGGCTTGTCACGGGCTATCAGGGCGTCGAGGGTGTCGATGGTGAGGACCGTGGCGCCCGACAGGGTGGCGGGGGTGTAACCCCGCTGCGGCCCGGTCCAGATCCCGTCCGGCTCCGGCACGTTGACGGGGGAATCGGCCGGGCTCGCCGCCGCCAGGACGAAGGCGGCGGCGCCCGCGAGCGCGAGCCGGACGAGGCGCAGCATGATGGGGCGCCCGCTCAGTTGGTCGCGCTCGGGGCGGGGAAGCTGTGCTCCCACCGGCCGTTCTGGTTGTCGGAGGCCACCACCTGGATCGGCCCCTGGCCGTCGGGCTTCAGGGCGAAGTTGAGGACCGGGTTCGACGCGATCGAGATGTCGCCGTCCAGGGTCAGGATGGTCTGGCCGCCGCGGCTGATCGCGATCTTGTTGATGTAACGGGCCGGCGTGTAGTCGCGGGTGATCTGGTTCATCTGCATGCCGCTGAAGTTCGGATGGCGGATCATCAGCGTCGCCTCGACCGGCTGGCCGGGCTGGCTCTCGGCGAACTTCATCTTCATGTCGCCCATGCCCTTCATCGCCTCCTCGTCGCTCATGCCCATCGGGGCCGAGCAGCCGCCCGAAGCCTTGACGAACTTCGTGGTCTCGAAGAGTCGGCCGTCCTTGGTCTCCACCACGGCGTGGATGTTGGTGTAGTTGTTCACCCGCACCCGCAGCTTGAGTTCGTTCGCCTCGGCGCCCGGCCCGAAGGTGACGTGCGCCGCGTAGGGCGACGGGTTGTCGTCGATGATGAGGTGGACGCCCGCGACCTTGTCCTTCTCCGGCATGGTCAGGGTGATCGGCACCAGCGAGGCATCGAGCGCCCGCACCGGCGCGTCGATCGTCACGAGGCTGTCGGTCGGCGCGATCGTCTTGTCGCCGAAGATCGATTTCTGGATCTCCTTCCAGCGGGCGAGACGCTCCGACTCGTCGTCCGAAGCCCCGGCGGCGAGGCTCGGACCCGTCCCCAGCACGGTGCCGGCGCCGACCAGCGGCAGGGCGAGCGACAGGGCCGTCAGGATCGAGCGGACGAGAACAGGGTTGGTGATTGAGCGGGTCACGGCGTTTCTCCTATGGGATGATCGTTCTTATTGCGACATCCGTTCTTCTTGCGAGATCTCTGACATCATGTGGCGCGGGGCGGGATCGGCCTCAAGTCACAGTCTTGAGCCACGGCCTCATTCCCATTCCAGTTCCTTGAAGGCCTGGGTGACGTTGCGGCCATTGTAGGTGTCGAACAGGACCCACTTGTCGCGCTCGGCCTGTCCGACCGTCTGCACCGCCTTCTCGATCGGCAGGTCCGCCGCGATGGCCTTGCGGGTCTCGTCGCGAAGCACCGTCAGGTAGCGCGTCAGGTCGTCCATGGCGGGGGCGAAGTCGACCAGGGTCGGTCCGTGGCCCGGGACGGCCTTGGTCGCGCCCATTGCGCGCAGCCGGTCGGCCTCCTTGAGCCAGCCCACGAGGCTGCCGTCGAGGGAGGGGATGCGGGTGACGAACAGGAGGTCGGCGGGAAACAGGATGCCGCTGGCGGAATCCCGCATCGAGAGATCGCAGCTCGTATGCGCCGGGCCGTGGGCGGTGACGCGCAAGGTGCGGCCGCCGAGGTCGATGTCGGCGCCGTCCGTCACCTCCAGGGTGGGGTAGACCACCGTGCCGGCGCGGTCGGCGCCGAGGATTTCGACGAGGCGGCCGCGATAATATTCGCCCCGCGCGTCGAGGGCGGCCCGGAGGGCGCCGTGCCCGACATAAACCGGCTTGTCCTCGGCGAAGGCCGCCGCCCCGAAGCAATGGTCGGGGTGGACATGGGTCAGCACCACATGGCCGATCGGCTTGTCCGTGCGCTTCCTGATCTCCGCGCGCAGCCAGGCCCCGTCGGCGAGACTGCCGCCGGATTCGGTGACCAGGACCGAGGTCTCGCCCACGATGAAGCCGATATTGGCGATGGCGTCGTTGTTCTCGGGGCTCGCTTCCGCGTCGGGGCCGCGCCGGATGAAGATGCCGGGGCCGACCTCGTGCAGGTCGAAGCCCTCCGCCGAGCGCCCGAGGCTGGGCAGGCAGCACAGGCACAGGCCGCCGAACAAGGCGCCGCGACGCGTCGGATTCCAGCGTGATCGGCCGGCCTCAGACCGCATGTATGCCTCCCGTTTTTTGTTCTACCAAGTAGTAGGTAGATTTCCGCCGACGTCAACGGCATAAGGCGGAGCCTCCACGTCCCGGCGATCACGGTCCCGCGCGCCGGAATGTCCAAGTGTCCAAGCGTCGAAGCGTCGAAGCGTCGAAGCGTCGAAGCGTCGAAAGGTCCGGGGCGGACGAGATGGAGCGGGCAGGGGAGATCATGGGACGATGAGGGATACCCGCGCCGCGCTGCTGCTGGAGGCCGAGACCCTGGTGCGCCGCCGGAGCTATGCCGGCTTCAGCTATGCCGACCTCGCCGAGGCGGTGCAGATCCGCAAGGCGAGCATCCACCACCACTTCCCGAGCAAGTCCGATCTCGCCCGCGCCCTCGTGGCCGCCTACGATGCCCGCTACGACGCGGCTCTGGCCGAGATCCGGGCCGGCGAGCCCGACGCGATCCGGCGGATCGAGGCTTACGGCACCCTCTATCTCGGGGGCGTCGAGGCCGGGCTGGGCTGCCTCTGCGCCGTCCTGGCGATTGAGGGCGACGCCCTGCCGGAGACGCTGCGCGCCGACATCGCCCGCTTCTTCGAAAAGCACATCGCCTGGCTGGAGGCGGTGCTCGCCGAGGGCATCGCGACCGCAAGCGTGCGGGCCTCCCTCGATCCCGCCGCCACGGCTCGCATGGTCATTGCCGCCCTCGAAGGCGCCCTCCTGATGGAGCGCCTGCTGGCCGGACCGGCGGGCTTCCGCGGCACCCTCACGGCGCTCTGCGACGGGCTGCGGGCTGCCGGGGTTTCATCCGACCGGGGTTTCATCCGACCCGACTGATACAATATAACAGGTCGCAGCGACGCCTCCCGCGCGGGCGACCCCGTGCCATCGACGAAGAGTCACCATGTCCGACAGCCCGAACCCCGCCTCCGCGAAGATCCCCGTCACCGTGCTCACCGGCTATCTCGGCGCGGGCAAGACGACGCTTCTCAACCGCATCCTCACCGAGAACCACGGCAAGCGCTACGCCGTGATCGTCAACGAGTTCGGCGAGATCGGCATCGACAACGACCTCATCATCGGCGCCGACGAGGAGGTGTTCGAGATGAACAATGGCTGCGTCTGCTGCACCGTGCGCGGCGACCTGATCCGCATCATGGACGGCCTGGTGAAACGGCGCGGCAAGTTCGACGCGATCATCGTCGAAACCACCGGCCTCGCCGATCCCGCCCCCGTGGCCCAGACCTTCTTCATCGACGAGGATGTCGGCGCGGCCGCTCGCCTCGACGCGGTGGTGACCGTGGCGGACGCCAAGTGGCTGTCGGACCGCCTGAAGGACGCGCCGGAAGCCAAGAACCAGATCGCCTTCGCCGACGTGATCCTGCTCAACAAGGCCGATCTCGTGGAGGAGGCGGACCTGGCCCGGGTCGAGGGCCAGATCCGCGCGATCAACCCCTACGCCAAGGTCCACCGCACCGAGCGCTGCGCGGTGCCGCTGGAGGCGGTGCTGGAGCGCAATGCCTTCGATCTTGGCCGCATCCTCGACATCGAGCCCGACTTCCTCGAGGAGGGGCACCACCATCACCACGACGACGACATGCAGTCGGTCTCGGCCAAGATCGACGGACCGGTCGACCCCGAGAAGTTCATGCCCTGGATCTCGACCCTGACCCAGGTCCAGGGCCCCGACATCCTGCGCTGCAAGGGGATCGTCGCCTTCCCGAACGAGCCGCAGCGCTTCGTCTTCCAGGGCGTCCACCAGATCCTCGACGGCGACCTTCAGGGGCCGTGGAAGGACGACGAGCCGCGCGTCTCCCGCGTGGTCTTCATCGGCCGCAAGCTCGATCCGGAGGCGATCCGCGCCGGGTTCGAAGATTGCAAGGCGGCCTGACGCCCGGCCTTCCGGGGGGCTCGCGATTACGGGGGACGCGCGTGCGTCCCCCGGGCCGTCAGGCGGCCTTCACGCCGGCCAGGAACTGCGACACCTCCTGGCCGAGGTTTTCCGAATAGCGCGACAATTCCTTGGCGGCGCTCAGGACCTGGCTGGCGGCGGCGCCTGTCGAGCCCGCACCGGCGCGGACATGCTCGATGTTGCTGGTCACCTCCTGGGTGCCCTGCGCGGCCTCCTGGACGTTCCGGGCGATCTCCCGGGTGGCGGCGCCCTGCTGCTCCATCGCGGCGGCGATGCCGCCGGCGTAGGTCGACATGTCGGCGATGGTCCGGCCGATGCGCGTGATGTCGGACACCACCTCGCCGGTGGCCCCCTGGATCTCGCCGATCTTGGTGCGGATCTCCTCCGTGGCGCGCGCGGTCTGCCCGGCCAGTTCCTTCACTTCGGTGGCCACCACGGCAAAGCCGCGGCCGGCCTCGCCGGCGCGGGCCGCTTCGATGGTGGCGTTGAGCGCCAGCAGGTTGGTCTGGCCCGCGATATTCGTGATCATGGCGACGACGTCGGTGATGCTGGCCGCAACGTCGGTCAGGCGCTTCACCGTCGCCTCGGTGCGGTGCGTATCCTCGACGGCCTGGTTGGCCATGACGGAGGATTGGCTGACCTGGGTCACGATCTCCTGGATCGAGGCGGACATCTCCTCGCTGGCGGACGCCACCGTGTGGACGTTGGCCGAGGTTTCTTCCGCCGCGCTCGCCACCGTCGTCGCCTGCTGAATCGACTGATCCGCCGTGGAGGCCATCGACTGGGCGGTGGCTTCCATCTCGGTGGCGGCCCCTGCCAGCCCGTGCGTCAGGTTCGAGACGTTGGCCTCGAAGCGCTTGGTCAGTCCGTCGAGCACTTCGGCCCGGCGCATCTTGGCCTGGTTCTCGGCCTCCTGCTCGGCCGCCAGGCTGCGGGCCAGGATGGCGTTGTCCTTGAACACCCCCAGCGACCGGGCCAGCAGACCGATTTCGTCCTTGCGCGCCATGCCCTCCACGGTGACCGTCAGGTCGCCACTCGCGAGACGGCCCATCGCGGCGCCCATGGCGTTCACCGGACGGGCGATCGCGTAGATCACGATCAGGCCGGCACTGCCCAGGGCGGCCAGCAGCCCGACGACGGCCGAGGACACCAGCATGGTCGTGGTGCTTCTGACGATCTCGTCGGCGTGAGCGGCGCTCGCCTTCAACTCAGACTCGACCAGGGTGATCCGCTGATTGGCCTGCTCGCGCAGCTTGGCCCGCAACGGTGCCGCCTCAGCCTGCGCGATCCTGTTTCCGGTCGCTGGATCGTTGTTCAGGGCGGCCTCGGAGGAGCGGTTCAGAACGGTAAAGTAGGATTCCAGCCCACGCCGAAGATCGGCGTTCGCCGCGATGCGCGCGGGCGTATCGGCCAGGGCGGCAAGTTTGGCCTGCGCCTCGTAGGTCGCCTCGATGGCGCCGGCTTGCCGGGCCTTGAAGTCCTGGCTCCTCGGCCCGGTCGGATCGATGAGGATGTTGCGGTTCTGGAGTGCGGCTTCGGTCAGGGTGATCTGCAGGTTGAGCGCGTAGCCCTGACGTGCCGTCTGCACCTGGACGATCTCCCGCGTCTGATCCGCAATCTGGGACAGGGCGTAGCGGGCGTAGATCACGAGACCGAGGGCGACCAGGGTCGTCATGACCAGCGGGATGATGATCTTCACCAGAAGGCTGAAGTTATTGAACGTCCTCATCAAAAATCCCGTCCTGCAGATCGAAGATTGAATTCACCTACTTAAGAATAGCGTTTCGCGATAAAATAAATCTTAATGTTCGCTATTCTGTCCGGATAAGCGAAGCAAAATCTGCGCGATGCGCCAAAATATCGGATCTTATGTGAGTAAGAAATTGGTCTATGCTGGATAGCAGTGATCCATCGCAATCAGTATTAGAATTGTCTGTTTTTGGGAGGTGGGTGTAGAAAAGAAGAAACCGTGCGTGTTTCCGCACGCAGGACCTTGGAAATCGATGGACGTTCCTGGCTCGACGAGGAGGCAAGTGCGGGAGAGGGTTTGTGCGAATGCGCTGGAGCCCGAGTGAAACCTTCTCGAAGCGCCAGCTCTTCGAACGGCCCGACCCTCGGGACAGGCGAAGCTTCGACGGCGGATCGCAACACTTGGTTTACCATTCCGGCACAGGATCGAATTCGTGCCGGCCTGACGCCGCCGGCCGCGATCGGCTGCCCTGCCCGGGCGCCGTGAGGCCCCGGAGAGTGCTGATCCCATGATGTCCCGAGCGGAACGCACGCCCTTGACGGACTGGTGGTGGACCGTCGACCGCGGCCTCCTCGCCGGCCTCGGCGCGCTCATGGTGGCGGGCTTGGTCTTCCTCATGGGCGGCGGGCCGCCCGTGGCCGAGAAGATCGGCCTGCCGACCTTCCACTTCCTCAATCGGCAGGCGCTCTATCTTGCGCCCACCATCCTCATCATCGTCGGCGTGTCGTTCCTGTCCCTGCGCCACATCCGCCGCGTCGCGCTCTTCACCTGGATGATGGGCGTCGCGCTCTGCATCCTGGCGAGCAAGTTCGGCCCGGAGATCAAGGGCGCGCACCGCTGGATCCAGTTCGGTGCCATCGGCATCCAGCCGTCGGAATTCGTCAAGCCCGCCTTCGTGGTGGTGGCGGCCTGGGCCTTCTCGGAGGGCGCGCAGCGACGCGACATGCCGGGCGGCCTGCTGGCGATCCTGCTCCTGCCCATCACCATCGTGCCGCTCGTGCTCCAGCCCGATTTCGGCCAGACCATGCTCATCACCATCGTGTGGTGCGCCCTGTTCTTCGTGGCCGGCCTGCACTGGTTCTGGGTGGCGGGCCTCGGCGTCGGCGGCCTGATCGGCGTCGCCACCGCCTACCGCTTCCTGCACCACGTGCGCGAGCGCATCGACCGCTTCCTCGACAGCGATTCCGGCGACAACTTCCAGGGCTACTGGGCCCGGCAATCGTTCAATTCCGGCGGCTGGTTCGGCACCGGCCCGGGGGAGGGCGTCGCCAAGCGCCACCTGCCCGACGCCCACACCGACTTCATCTTCTCGGTGACGGGTGAGGAGTTCGGCACCATCGTGTGCCTCGGCCTCGTCCTGCTCTTCGCCTACATCGTCATGCGGGGCCTGAAGCTGGCCCGGCGCACCGACGACACCTTTTCGCGGTTGGCGATCACGGGTCTCACCACGTTGTTCGGGCTGCAGGCCTGCATCAACATGGCGGTGAACGTCCGCCTGATGCCCGCCAAGGGCATGACCCTGCCGTTCGTCTCCTACGGCGGCTCCTCGCTGATCTCGCTCGCCCTCGGCATGGGCTTCCTCGTGGCCTTGACCCGCAAGCGCCCCCGGACCACCACCCTGAGCCAGAAGCCGCCGGGCACCGCCCCGGCGACGATCGCCGGAGTGATGCGTTGACCGTTGCCACCGCTACGATCCTGCTCTGTGCCGGGGGCACGGGCGGGCATCTGTTTCCCGCCGAGAGCCTGGCCCACGCCCTGCGCGCCCGCGGCGTGCGGGTGGCGCTGGCCACCGATGCCCGGGTGGATTCGATCGCCACCGGCTTCCCGGCCTCCGAGATCGTCACCATCGCCTCCGCCACGCCCTCGGGGCGCTCCCTGATCAAGCGCGGCACCGCGCTCCTCACCCTCGGGCGCGGCTTCGGCGTCGCCGCGCGGGAGATCCGACGCATCAACCCGGCCGCCATCGTGGGCTTCGGCGGATATCCCACGGTGCCGCCGATGCTGGCGGGACAGATCCTGCAGGTCCCCACCATCCTGCACGAGCAGAACGCCGTGATGGGCCGGGCCAACGCCTTCCTGGCGCGCGGCGCCCGTGCCATCGCCACCGGGTTTCGCGACGTGCGCGGCGTGCCGGTCAAGGCCCTCGCGCCCCGGACCCATACGGGCAACCCGTTGCGCCCGGCGGTGCTCGAGGCCGCGAAAATCCCTTATCCGCCGGTCGGTCCGGGTGATCCGCTGCATCTCCTGGTCTTCGGCGGCAGTCAGGGCGCCCGGGTGATGGGCGAGGTCGTGCCCGCCGCCATCGCCAACCTGCCCGCCGATCTGCGCGCCCGGCTCCATCTCGTGCAGCAGGTGCGGGCCGAGGACCTGACGCAGGTCCAGAACCTCTATCTCGGCCTGGGCCTCGCCGGCTTCGAGGCCGCCCCCTTCTTCAAGGATTTGCCGGCCCGGATGGCGGCGGCGCACCTCGTCATCGGTCGCTCCGGGGCTTCCACGGTCTCGGAACTCGCCGCCATCGGGCGGCCCGCCATCCTGGTGCCGCTCCCCGGCGCCCTCGATCAGGATCAGGCGGCCAACGCCGCGACGCTCGCCGCCATCGGCGCCGCGCAGGCGATCGCGCAATCCGCCTTCACGGCGGATCGCCTCACGGCGGAGCTGGTCGACCTCTTCACCAATCCCGGAAAATTGACCGCGGCGGCCTCAGCCGCCAAAAGCGCCGGAATTCACGACGCGGCCGAGCGGCTCGCCGACATCGTCATCGCGACGGCGGCCCGCACCTGACGGCGTCCGCCGATTGACCCCGTTCGGGCCGGTTCGTCCGGACCCCCGACGCCCCTGAGACTGGTCCTTCCCATGAAGCTGCCCGACAAGCTCGGTCCCATCCACTTCATCGGCATCGGCGGCATCGGCATGTCCGGGATCGCCGAGGTGATGCATAATCTCGGCTACACCGTGCAGGGGTCGGACGCCAACGACAACGCCAATGTCCGGCGGCTCTCCGACAAGGGCATGCGCACCTTCATCGGTCACGAGGCCGGCAACGTCGAGGACGCCGCCCTGGTGGTGGTCTCGACCGCGATCCGCCGCGACAATCCCGAGCTCGTCGCCGCCCGCGAGCGCCGCCTGCCGGTGGTGCGCCGGGCCGAGATGCTGGCCGAGCTGATGCGCTTCAAGTCCTGCGTCGCCATCGCGGGCACCCACGGCAAGACCACGACGACCTCCCTGGTCGCCACCCTGCTGGACGCCGGCAACCTCGACCCCACCGTGATCAACGGCGGCATCATCAACGCCTACGGCACCAACGCCCGCATGGGCGAGGGCGAGTGGATGGTGGTGGAGGCCGACGAATCCGACGGCACCTTCCTGAAGCTGCCGGCCGACGTCGCCATCGTCACCAACATCGACCCCGAGCACCTCGACCATTTCGGCTCGTTCGACGCGGTCAAGGACGCCTTCCGGCGCTTCATCGACAACATCCCGTTCTACGGTTTTGCCGTCATGTGCATCGACCACCCGATCGTGCAGGACCTCGTCGGCCACATCGAGGACCGTCGCATCATCACCTACGGCGAGAATCCGCAGGCCGACGTCCGCCTCATCGACGTGGACCTGCGCGGTGGCCAGAGCCGCTTCCGCGTCATGATCCGCGACCGCCGCCCCGGCTTCCGCCTGGAGATGGAGGACCTCGTCCTGCCGATGCCGGGCAAGCACAACGCCCTGAACGCCACCGCGGCCCTCGCCGTCGCGCACGAGCTCGGCGTCGAGCCCGAGGCGATCCGCAAGGCGCTGGCCGGCTTCGGCGGGGTCAAGCGCCGCTTCACCCGCACCGGCGAGTGGAACGGGGCCCTGATCTTCGACGATTACGGGCACCATCCGGTGGAAATCAAGGCGGTGCTCAAGGCCGCCCGCGCCTCCACCGAGAGCAACGTCATCGCCATCGTGCAGCCGCATCGCTACACCCGCCTCGCCTCGCTGTTCGACGATTTCTGCACCTGCTTCAACGATGCCGATACGGTCATCGTCGCCCCGGTCTACGCGGCGGGCGAGGCGCCGATCGAGGGCATGGACCGCGACGGCCTCGTCTCGGGCCTCAAGTCCCGCGGCCACCGCGACGCCATCGCGCTCCAGCGTTCGGAAGACCTCGCCGGCATCGTCGCCGGCCGCGCCAAGCCGGGCGACTACGTGGTCTGCCTCGGGGCCGGCAACATCACCCAATGGGCCTATGCGCTCCCGGGCGAACTCGCGGCTCTGGATGGTGTGAAGGCGTGAGACGCCGATGCGCGCTGCCTCGAAGGCGCGCACGCGCTTCCGCCGGATCTTGCGGGCCAATGAAACTGAGGCCGAACGGCGTCTCCGGTCGCACGTGAGGGATCGGCGCCTTGCTGGTTTCGAGTTCGTTCGGCAGGCGCAGATCGGTCCCCACAGGGCCGACTTCGGCCGTCGCGAAGCGCGGCTCATCGTCGAGGCGGATGGTAGTCAGTACGCTGCGAACACGCACGATCAGGCCCGAGATGCCTGGTTGATCGCGCGCGGCTATCGCATCCCAAGCTTCTGGAATTCCGACATCATGCATCAAACCGATTGCATCCCCGCGACGATCCTCGCGGCCCTCCCAGCCTCTCCCCGCTTGCGGGGAGAGGACGCCGAACCTCTCGTCGCGCTCGGCATGAGCGCGAAGGGCGGAGGTGAGAGGGCGTTTCTCATGGACGCACAGCCCCTGTCCACGGTGTCCCGTCACCCACGCTCCGCGCGCTTCGCCCCCGACAAAGAGAGCGGGGCAATCTCCCCGCAAGCGGTGAAAGGGGAGGTGCTCGCATGACCGCCTTCCCGGACATCACGCCCGACATCCGTGCCCGGGCGCCCGGCCTGCGGGGGCGGCTGATCGCCAACCAGCCGCTCTCGGACCTGACCTGGTTCCGCGTCGGCGGTCCTGCCCAGGTGCTGTTCACCCCGGCCGATGCGGAGGACCTCGGCGTCCTGCTCGGCGCCCTCGACCCCGAGACCCCCGTCACCGTGATCGGCCTCGGCTCGAACCTCATCGTGCGGGACGGCGGCGTACCCGGCGTGGTGATCCGGCTCGGCGGCAAGGCCTTCGGCACGGTGGCGATCGACGGCGAGACCCTGCGGGTCGGCACCGCGGTGCCGGACATGCGCCTCGCCAAGACGGCGGCCGAGGCCGGGCTCGACGGGCTCGCGTTCTTCCGCGGCATTCCCGGCTCGGTCGGCGGCGCCCTGCGCATGAACGCCGGCGCCCATGGCGGCGAGACCACCGACGTGCTGGTCGAAGCGCACGGCGTCGACCGCCAGGGCAACCCGCGCCGCTTCAGCCACGCCGAGATGGGCTTCGCCTACCGGCACAGCGGCGCCCCCGCCGACGTGATCTTCACCCAGGCGGTCTTCCGGGGCCGTCCGGGCGACCGCGCGGCCATCGAGGCCGAGATGGAGCGGGTGACGGCGGCGCGCGAGGCGGCCCAGCCGATCCGCGAGCGCACCGGCGGCTCGACCTTCAAGAACCCGCCCGGCGGCAAAGCCTGGCAACTCGTCGACGCGGCCGGCTGCCGTGGCCTCACGGTCGGCGGTGCGCAGGTCTCGGAGATGCACTGCAACTTCCTGATCAACCGCGACAATGCCACGGCCGCCGATATCGAGACCCTCGGCGAGGAGGTCCGCCGGCGGGTGCGCGAGACCTCCGGCATCGAGCTGCACTGGGAGATCAAGCGCATCGGCCGGTCGACACCCGCGGAGTAAGGCGGTAAGACGTAAGTTTTCTGCTGGAGAGTGGCCGATGACCGGTCGGGATGTTCTGACGACCTATTCGAAGGTCTCCGTGAAGAGCCAGACCGTGCTCCCGGCCGAGGTCCGCGAACGCCTCGGCATCGGCCCGGGCGACCGTCTTCGCTACGTGATCACGCCGGACGGTATCCGCATCGAGAAGGCGCGTCCCGAGGGCGAAGATCCCTTCGTGACCTTCACGGAATGGGCTGGGGCCGCCGACGAAGAAGCCTATGGCAATCTCTAGGGATCCCATCGGAGGCATGCTTGCCGCAGGCGCCGTCGTGGTCGTCCCATTTCCTTATTCCGACCGTCTCGCCGAGAAGCGTCGCCCGGCCGTCGTGGTCTCGGGACCGGCCGTCGCCGAGACGGGATTCGTCTGGATCGCCATGATCACCAGTGCGAACAACCCCGCCATGCGGGGCGATCAGGCCATCGACGATCTTGCCGCTGCCGGGCTCGATGCGCCTTCGGTCGTCAGACCCGTCAAGCTGGCCTGCATCGAACCGGCACGTATCCTCAAGCGGATCGGGACATTGCCGCCGGTGGTGGCCGGCGCGGTTTTCGATGCGATCCACGACAGGATCGGCCCCGGCCGGCCGGCGTGATGCCGCAATCCATGTCTGCGCAAATCTCAGGAGTCCCCATGTCCAAGCACGTCGCCGTCCTCATGGGCGGGTGGTCCTCCGAGCGGCCGGTCTCGCTGAATTCGGGCCAGGCCTGCGCCGACGCCCTCGAAGGTCAGGGCTTTCGCGTCACCCGCGTCGACGTCCAGCCCGACATCGCCACGGTGCTGACCGCCCTGCGGCCCGACGTGGCCTTCAACGCGCTGCACGGACCGGCGGGCGAGGACGGCACGATTCAGGGCCTGCTCGAACTCCTGCGCATCCCCTACACCCATTCCGGCGTACTCGCCTCGGCGCTGGCGATGCATAAGGAACGTGCCAAAGTGATCATGCGGGCGGCCGGAGTCAGCGTTCCGGAGGGCCGCGTCGTTAACCGTCATGAGGCCGCCAAGTCACACGTGCTGACGCCGCCCTACGTGCTCAAGCCGGTGGCCGAGGGCTCCTCCATGGGGGTCATCATCGTGCGCGACGGGCGCACCCATCCGCCCCAGGAAGTGGGCCGGGCCGATTGGGGCTATGGCGATGAAATCCTTGCGGAAACCTATGTCGCCGGGCGCGAGCTGACCTGCGCCGTGATGGGGGACAAGGCCCTCGGGGTGATCGAAATCAAGCCGGCTTCCGGGGAGTGGTACGACTTCGATGCGAAGTACGCCGAGGGGGGGTCGATCCACGTCCTCCCGGCAGAAATTAAACCAAATCTTTACCAGCGTGTCCAAGAGTTGTCGTTAACGGCGCATCAAGCACTCGGGTGCCGGGGCATCAGCCGTGCGGACCTTCGTTACGACGACACACCGGGTGGAACCGGTGCCCTCGTCGTCCTGGAGGTCAACACGCAACCCGGCATGACGAAGACGAGCTTGGTCCCGGAGATGGCAGCCCATGCGGGCTATGGTTTCGGTGAGCTCGTCCAATGGATGGTGGAGGACGCAACGTTGGGCCGGTAGGGGCCGAAGGTCCGCTCGGCGGTCCTGGCCCGCTGGGTCAAGGCTCGCTGGGGCCCGCCGCCGGCACGGTCGCCTCCGTCCGCGGGGCGCTCGCCGCCCGCCTGCGCCGCTTCACGCCCCCCGGCCGCCGCTCCCGCCTCGCGCTTCCGATCGAGCGCCGGGTTCCGCGCCACCTCGGCACGGCGGCGATGTCCGTTTCCTTCGCGGCCCTCGCCCTCGCCAGCTTCGTCGGCACCGGCGCCTACGACCGATTCGTGGCCGAGAACGGCCGTCCCCTCGACGTTCTGGCGCGCCTCGCCGGCTTCGGCGTCGAGCGCGTCACCATCTCGGGCATCGCCCGGCTCTATGAGCGCGAGGTGCTGCAGGCCGCCGGCATCGACGGCCACTCCTCCGTGGTGTTCCTCGACGTGGCCGAGGCCCGCGAGCGCCTGCTGGCGGTGCCGCTGATCGCCAGCGCCTCCGTGCGCAAGGTCTATCCGAACGAGATCGTCATCACCCAGGTGGAGCGCGAGCCCGCCGCCCTGTGGCAGCGCAACGGCGAGATCGCCGTGATCGCGGCCGACGGCACGGTGATCGACCAGATGCGCGACGACCGCTACGCCGCCCTGCCGCTGGTGGTCGGCGACGACGCCAACCTCAAGCTCAAGGACTACCTCGCCCTGATCGAGGCGGCCGGCTCGCTCGCCGAGCGCGTCAAGGCCGGGACCTACGTGTCCGGCCGGCGCTGGACCCTGAAACTCGACGGCGTCGACATCCGCCTGCCCGAGACCGGGGCGACCGAAGCGCTGGCCCGGTTGGTCAAGCTCGAGCGCGACAATCGCCTGCTCGAGAAGGACATCATCGCGGTGGACCTGCGCATGCCCGACCGGATCGTGGTGCGCCTCACCGAAGAGGCCGCCGCGGCCCGCGCCGAATCCCAGAAGAAGTCCAAGACCAAGGGGACCAGCACATGAGCCGCACGATCCGTCCGGCGCATCCCGCGTCCCGCCCCCGCCACACCCGTTCCGCCCGGTAGCCCGATGCACGACCCGCACGGCCTCACCCCACGCCTGAAGCCTCTCTCCGCCCGGCGCAGCACCACCCTCTCGGTGCTCGACATCGGAACGAGCAAGGTCGTCTGCCTCATCGCCGAGCTTCAGCCGGCCGAGGCCCTCACCACCCTGCGCGGACGCACCCATTTCGCCCGCGTCATCGGCATCGGCCACCAGCGTTCGCAGGGGCTCAAGGGCGGCGTCATCGTCGACCTCGAGGCTGCCGAGAGCGCGATCCGCCAGGCGGTCCACGCCGCCGAGCGGATGGCCAAGGTCGAGGTGCAGTCGGTCATCGTCAACATGTCCGGCGGCCGCATCGGCTCGCAGCACTTCGAGGCCCGCGTCGGCACCCGCACCGGCACCGTCACGGGCTCCGACGTGGAGCGCGTGCTGGAGACCGCCTCCGCCCACGGCGTCAGCCCCGGCCGGGCCGTGCTCCACGCCCTGCCCACCGGCTACGCCATCGACGGCCAGGGCACGGTCATCGATCCGTCGGGCATGATGGGCGATGCCCTCGGAGTCGACCTTCACGTGGTCACCGGCGAGGCGGCGGCCGCCCGCAATCTCATGCTCGCGGTCGAGCATTGCCACCTCGGCGTCGAGGCGGTGATCGCCACGCCCTACGCCGCCGGGCTCTCGGCCCTGGTCGACGACGAGGCCGAAATGGGCGTCGCCGTGGTCGACATGGGCGGGGGCACCACCAGCGTCGGCGTGTTCTCCGGCGGCCATCTCGTCCACGTCGATGCGGTCGCGGTCGGCGGCCATCACGTCACCATGGACATCGCCCGCGGCCTCTCCACCCGGGTCGCCGCGGCCGAGCGCCTCAAGACTCTGTACGGCTCGGCCATCGCCACCGCCTCCGACGAGCGCGACATGATCGCGGTCCACGGGGTCGGCGAGGACGAGGGCGACGCCCCCACCCATGTGCCGCGCTCGCAGCTCGTGCGGATCATCCGCCCGCGCGTCGAGGAGGTGGTGGAACTGGTGCGCGACCGCCTCCGGGCCGCCGGCTTCTCGGCCCAGGCCGGGCGCCGGGTGGTGCTGACGGGCGGCGCCAGTCAGCTCGTGGGTCTGCCCGAGGTGGCCCGCCGGGTCATGGAAGGCCAGGTCCGCATCGGCCGCCCCCTGGGCATCCGGGGTCTGCCGGAAGCCGCCAAGGGCCCCGCCTTCTCGGCGGCGGTGGGCCTGCTGGTCTACCCGCAGGTGGCGCATGCGGAACATTTCGAGCCGCGGGGCCATGGCGCCTTCGCCGGCACGGGAACGGACGGCTACCTCTCGCGCGTCGGACGCTGGATCCGCGAGAGTTTCTGAGAACGACCGCCGTCGCGCCCCAAACCCCGGGTATCGGGGTGGGTGCGAACGGCCAGACGAGAATCGGCGCCTCCCTCAACCGAGGCGTCAAATGAAACGTGAAAGGCACGAGAGGCTCGACACCATGGCCATCAGTCTGCAGGCGCCGGATATCCGTGAACTCAAGCCCCGCATCACCGTCTTCGGTGTCGGCGGAGCCGGCGGCAACGCCGTCAACAACATGATCGAATCCGGCCTTCTCGGCTGCGAGTTCGTGGTCGCCAACACCGACGCCCAGGCGCTCACCTCCTCGAAGGCCGAGCGCGTGATCCAGATGGGTCTCGGCGTCACCCAGGGGCTCGGCGCCGGTTCGCACCCCGAGGTCGGCTCGGCGGCGGCCGATGAGGTCATCGACGAGATCCGGGACCAGCTCTCGGGCGCCCACATGTGCTTCATCACCGCCGGCATGGGCGGCGGCACCGGCACCGGTGCGGCCCCCGTCATCGCCCGCGCCGCCCGCGACATGGGCATTCTCACCGTCGGCGTCGTGACCAAGCCGTTCCAGTTCGAGGGCGTGCGCCGCATGCGTACCGCCGAGGCCGGCATCCAGGAGCTGCAGGCCGCCGTCGACACCCTGATCGTCATCCCGAACCAGAATCTGTTCCGGGTCGCCAACGAGAAGACCACCTTCGCCGACGCCTTCGCGATGGCCGACCAGGTGCTCTATTCCGGCGTCGCCTGCATCACCGACCTGATGGTCAAGGAAGGCTTGATCAACCTCGACTTCGCCGACGTCCGCGCCATCATGCGCGGCATGGGCAAGGCCATGATGGGCACCGGCGAGGCCTCGGGCGAGAACCGCGCCAATCGCGCCGCGGAAGCCGCAATCGCCAACCCGCTCCTCGACGACGTCTCGATGAAGGGCGCGCGCGGCCTGCTGATCTCGATCACCGGCGGCAACGACCTCACCCTCTACGAGCTCGACGAGGCTGCCACCCGCATCCGCGAGGAAGTGGATTCGGACGCCAACATCATCCTGGGCGCGACCTTCGACGAGAGCCTCGACGGCATCATCCGGGTCTCGGTGGTCGCCACCGGCATCGAGCCGGCGCTGATCGCCGCCAACTCCCAGAACAACCCCGACATCGTGCAGACCGAGCAGCGCATCGCCGAAGTCGCCGAGCGCCTGCGTGCGGAAGCGAGGGCGCGGGCCGCACAGCCCGCGCCGACCTTTCGCCCCGCCGGACAGGACGGTTCCGTAGCGGCTCCGTCCGCCCCGTCGGCCGCTCCGGCTCCGGTTCAGGCCATTCCGGCCCAGGCCCCGGTGCAGCAGACCCTCCGTGCGCCCGAGCCGGTGGCCCTCGCCCCCGAGCCGATGCGGGTGGAGCTGCCCCAGGCTCCGGTGATGCGTGACGAGGTGATGCTGACCCAGACGCAGCCCCGCGCCGCCATGGCCTACGAGCCCGCGCCGCTGCCGGCGCCCGAGCCGGTCCTGCAGCATGCCGCCGGCCCGTTCGTGCCGCCGCGCCCGGCGGTGGCGGTCGCCCGCGCGCCGCGCATGCCGCAGATCCAGGACCTGCCGCTGCCGGCCCAGGCCCAGCTGCGGGCCCGCGAGGAGCAGCCGGCGGCGGAGCCGGCCGGCGACTCCAAGCGCATGACCCTGCTGCGCCGTCTCGCGACGGTCGGCTTCGGTGGACGCCGCGAGGAGACCGAGGCCGCGCCGGCCCCGCAGATGCGGGCGCCCGTCGCTCCGGCTCCCCAGGCGGCCGCTCCGGCCGAGTATCCCAAGCGCGCCCCCGTCCAGGCTCCGCCGGCCTACCGTCCGGCTCAGGGCAACCTCGATCCGCAGGGTCGCATCGCGCCCCAGTCCCGGATGATGGACGACGATCAGCTCGAAATCCCGGCCTTCCTGCGCCGTCAGGCCAACTGAGACGGGGGCCGATCGACCCTCTACCCGCCGGCTGAGATATTTCAGCCACAGGCCCGGAGCCTCACGGCTCCGGGCTATGCTTGTTGTTAACCTACTGTGCCAAAATGGGTTTCGGATTCGCTGTCGGAAACCGGGACTGTAACAGAGCGTAAGAATCCGTGATTTGGCCTGCCTTTGAGGCGCGGCTATACGAATTTTGGAACGAAAAGGCGCGGCGGTTTCGGCCGTCAAGCGCCGGCAGGGGCTTCAAGCAGCGGACGGATCGACAAGGGCGAAAAGCGCATCTCAACGGGATGGGCGCGCCTGATCACGGCCGAGGGCTATGGAATGCGAACGAACCAACAGACAACTCTCAAAGCCCCCGCGACCCTGAGCGGCATCGGCGTCCACTCCGGGAACCCGGTCGAGATCACGCTGCATCCAGCGCCCGCCAATCACGGAATCGCCTTCCTCCGCACCGGAATGGCCACCGGCAACGACCGGCTCATCAAGGCCCACCACGCCTGCGTCTCCGCCACCGAGCTCTGCACCGTGATCGGTGATGTCGAGAGCGGCGCCGTCGCCACCATCGAGCACCTGATGTCGGCGCTCTACGGTCTCGGGATCGACAACGTTCTGGTCGAGATCGACGGCCCCGAGATGCCCATTCTCGACGGCAGCGCGCGTCCCTACGTCGAGGCCATCGACGCCGTCGGCATCGGTCCCTGCGGCGCCCCCCGTCGCTGGATCAAGGTCCTCCGCTCCGTCCGCATCGAGGTCGGCCGCGCCTTCGCCGAACTCCGTCCCATCGACCGGGGCTTCCGCCTCGATGTCGAGATCGATTTCGAGAACCCGGTGATCGGCCGTAGCCGCAAGGCGATGGACCTGACCCCCGCCGCCTATCGCCGCGAGATCGCCGGCGCCCGGACCTTCGGCATGATGCGGGATGTGGAGCGCTACTGGAAGGCGGGCTTCGCCCTCGGCGCTTCCCTGGAGAACACCGTCGCGGTCGGGGAGACCGCCGTGGTCAACCCCGAGGGCCTGCGCTACGCCGACGAGTTCGTCCGGCACAAGTTCCTCGATGCGGTCGGCGACCTGGCTCTGGCCGGCCTGCCGATCCAGGGCGGCTACCGCTCCTATTGCGGCGGCCATCGCATGAATGTCGGCATCCTCACCGCCCTGTTCTCCGATCGCGCCAACTACGCCATCGTCGAGGCGCCCGGCGCCCGCCGCGAGACCAGCCTGACCGAATTCGGAGCCAGCCTCGGCATGGCCGCCTTCGTCGGCGATCTGTAGCGCCACCGACACATCGGTCGTTTCTGTTAAGGGTTCGGCCCGCCCGCCGCTTTCACGCCCAAATCGCGCTTCACGGTGGAGCGAGCGTGAAACGGGACGTCCGTCCGGTGTGCAGCGCACCCGGATCGTGGCATGAGGCCGTCAGCCACGCGACCGACCTTTAGTGATGGCGTGACGACGCGCGTCCGAAAACGGACCCGTCTGTTGGGGGAAGACCGGAATGCGCCTTACTCATCCCAACCGCGGTGCGATGGCGGCCGTGCTGGTGACCGTGATGGGCTTCGGGCTCGGCGGCTGCGATGCCCTCGATTCGATCAATCCATTTGCCGAAAAGTACAAGCCCGAAGTCATCCCGGATGTTCCCGCCGACAAGCTCTACAGTGAGGGCTTGGCGCGGATGGAGGACAAGGACTACGAGGGCGCCTCGAAGAAGTTCGGTGAACTCGACAAGGCCTACAGCTACTCGGACTGGTCGCGCAAAGCGCTGCTGATGACCGCCTACTCGAATTACGAGGGCGCCAAGTACGACGACGCGATCAACGCGTCGAAGCGCTACCTTCAGCGCCATCCGGCCAGCAAGGACGCGGCCTACGCCCAGTACCTGATGGCGATGTCGCACTACAAGCAGATCCCCGACGTGACCCGCGACCAGGACCGCTCCGAGAAGGCGCTGGCCGGCCTGCAGGAGCTCGTCCAGAAGTATCCGACTTCGGAATACGCCGCCGACGCCAAGGCCAAGATCCAGATCACCCGCGACCAGCTCGCCGGCAAGGAGATGGAGGTCGGTCGCTTCTACCTGGAGCGCCGCAACTTTCCGGCAGCGATCAACCGGTTTCGCGACGTGGTCAGCAAGTACCAGACGACCCGGCACGCCGAGGAAGCCCTCGAGCGTCTGACCGAGGCCTACATGGCTCTCGGCCTGACCCAGGAGGCTCAGACCTCCGCCGCCGTGCTCGGGCATAACTTCCCCGACAGCCCCTGGTACAAGGACGCCCACGCGCTCCTGCAGAACGGGGGCCTGGAGCCGCGCGAGGAGAAGACCTCGTGGATCAGCAAGGTCTATCGCGGCGTCATCGGGCGCACCGCCGAGGCCCAGTAGGCCCGACGCCGTTCCGGCGCCCGTCCGGCGATCCGCGTGCCGCTTTGCCGCTCCCCGTGGGGGCGGCATCTTTTTGCGTGAAGCCGGCGGCACTTCGCCGTAAAGACAGCGCCAGCGTTCACAACGGGACCCCAGACGCGGCATGCTGAGCCAGCTTGCGATCCGCGACATCGTTCTCATCGACAAGCTCGTCCTGAATTTCCGCGAGGGCCTCAGCGTCCTCACCGGTGAAACGGGTGCGGGCAAGTCGATCCTGCTCGATGCCTTCGCGCTGGCCCTCGGCGGCCGCGGCGACGGCCGCCTCGTGCGTCATGGGGAAGGGCAGGGCGCCGTCACCGCGGTGTTCGACGTGCCCCTCGACCATCCGGCGCGCACGCTCGCGGCGCAGGCCGAGATCGACACCGAGGGCGACCTGATCCTGCGCCGCGTGCAGATGGCCGATGGGCGCACCCGGGCCTTCATCAACGACCAGGCGGTGGGCGTGCAGGTCCTGCGGGCCATCGGCGCAGCCCTGGTGGAGATCCACGGACAGCACGACGACCGGGCCCTGGCCGATCCCACCACCCACCGGGCCATCCTCGATGCGTTCGGGGGCCTGCAGGTGCCTCTGACCCAAGTCGGCGAGGCGGCCCGGCGGGTGAAGGCTGCCCGCAGCGCCCTGGCCGAGCACCGCGCCCGCGTGGAGGCCGCCGCCAAGGAATCCGATTTCCTCCGGCACGCCGTGGCGGAACTGGAGACGCTGGCTCCGGAGCCGGGCGAGGAGACGACGCTGGCCGAGCGCCGCACGGTGATGCAGCAGAGCGAGAAGGTCGCCCGCGAACTGAACGAGGCGATCGAAGCCTCGGGCGGCGGCATCGTCTCCCACCTGTCCTCGGCCCTGCGCAAGCTGGAGCGGCGGGCGTCGCAGCTGCCGGCCCTGGTCGAGCCCTGCGTCGCCGCCCTGGATGCGGCCCTGACCGCCCTCGACGAGGCCCACACGGTTCTCGACGCGGCTTTGCGCGAGGCGGAGTTCGATCCGCGCGAGCTGGAACGGGTGGAGGAGCGCCTGTTCGCGCTCCGTGCCGCCGGGCGCAAGTACCAGGTGCCGGTGGACGAACTCGCGGCTCTGCGCGAGCGCTACGCGGCCGATGTGGCGGCAATCGACGCCGGCGCCGAGGCCCTGGGTGGACTCGAGGGCACCCTCGCGGCAGCCGAGGCGGCCTACGCCAAAGCGGCCGCCAAGCTGACCGAAGGGCGCAAGCGCGCCGCCAAGGCTCTCGACGCGGCGGTCAAGGCCGAACTGCCGCCGCTCAAGCTGGAGCGCGCCCGTTTCATCACCGAGATCGCCACCGATCCGGACTCGCGCGATCCCTCCGGCTACGACCGCGTGGAGTTCTGGGCCCAGACCAATCCGGGCACCCGGCCGGGACCGATGATGAAGGTCGCCTCGGGTGGCGAACTTTCGCGCTTCATGCTTGCCCTCAAGGTGGTGCTGGCCGACAAGGGCTCGGCCCCGACCCTGATCTTCGACGAAATCGACACCGGCGTCGGCGGCGCCGTGGCCGACGCCATCGGCGCCCGGCTCGGGCGCCTCGCCACGCAGGTGCAGGTGGTGGCGGTGACGCATGCGCCGCAGGTCGCCGCCCGGGCGGAAACGCATTTCCTGATCGCCAAGGACCCGGTCAAGGGCAGCGACCGGGTCGCCACGCAGGTCTCGTCCCTGGAAGCCCCGGCCCGCCGTGAGGAGATCGCCCGCATGCTCGCCGGCGCCACCGTCACCGACGAGGCCCGGGCCGCCGCAGCCCGCCTGCTTCAGGCAGCCGAAGCCTGATGGCCAACGTCTGACCGCCAACGCCTCTCGCAGCTGGGCAACCCAGAGTTAACGTTTTCTTAACCATGTTCGGTGACACTCGCTAAACCACAAGTGCGCTCCGATTCGGCGCCGGCGTTGGATCGCTCGAACGAGGGACTGAGACGTTGGACCAGAGAGTAAGCGACGGCGACATGCGGGAGGACGGTATGAACGCCTGCCAGCCCAGCCTGACCGACGACACGCGTCATCGTCTCGGGACCGCGCTCCGTTCGATCTACGAGGAGACCTGCGACACGCAGCCGATCCCCGACAGCCAGATCGACCTTCTCCTGCGCCTTCGGCACAAGGAGCGCGACCGGCGTCGCTTCGACTGAGCGCGTCTACCAGCGTCGCGCGTTCGGCAGGCGCTTATATTCGGCGGCTCGGATCAGAGTCATGACCCGGTCCAGGCTGACCAGCAGGGACTGCTCGTCGGCCGTGGCCTGATCGATCGCATCCTGACCGGGGCCGAACTGCCGCTTCAGCTGAACCAGCGCCAATTGCCGCTCCAGTTCCTCGCGCTGCCCATGCAGGTCGAGGAAAGCGGCTTCGTCGGCATCGATCGTGCTCGTCGGCTCCGTCACGGCGCGTCACCTTCTTGCGCCGATCGGGAACCGGCGACGGGGATCAACGCACGAAGTCTCGAAACCGTGCCGTCTCGCGGGACTTTGCCGGCAGGGCTTTTGGCCCCTCTGCCTCGGCCCGCAAGGTGTCGGATCAGCGAAAGCCGCCCACGCGCCGGTCGCGCTTGCGCTCGGCCGCCGGCTGATAGGCGATCTGCGCGTGGGCGGTGCAATAGGGCAGGCCGGTGATCGCGCGATCGCCGCAATAGTGGAAGTCGGGCGAGGTCGGGTCGCCGATCGGCCAGCGGCACATCGACTCCCGCAGGTCCATGATCGTCACCCGACGGGTGATCGACAGGGACACCGGTGCCACCAGCGTCGGTGCGGCGGGCGCGCCTTCGAAGCGGGCAGGCGCGCCGTCCGTCTCGGCGACAGCCGCGACGGGCATCTCCGCCTCCGGCTCCGTCTCACGGCCGATCTTGCGCGGCGCCACGCCGGGCGTCTCCGCCGACTTGACCCGGCCCGAGAGCCCGAGCCGGTGCACCTTGCCGATCACCGCATTGCGGGTGACGCTGCCGAGCTGCGTGGCGATCTGGCTGGCGCTCAGGCCGTCTTCCCACAGGCGACGCAGCAGCTCGACCCGCTCGTCTGACCAACCCGGGACCGTTTCCATCATCGCCCCCTCCGAAATCGTCCGCATCTGCCCCAGCGACTCGCAAAACGCCCCGAACCCCGGCCGATGGCACGGGCAGAAGGGCGATTCTCGGTGATGGGCAGCGGCCCCCCGGCCGTCGATGGAGGGGACCGTACAGGAGCCTGAGACGCGGAGGCAAGTGCGACGGCGACGGAGGTTCCATACCCGGCGCACCTGTCCACCGCCAAAGGCCAAGCTCTTCGCGGCGCGCGGCAGCAAGCCCTTCGCAGCGCGTGGCAGCACGCATCTCGCGGCGCGCGGCAGGATGGGTTACAGCCCGGGCATCCGCCCGGCCTCACGCCCGCGGCGGTGTTCCCCGTCCCGATCCGCCTCGCGGCGCCTTACCGTCCCGCGTGCGTCCCTTCTGCGAGTGCCCATGACCGCCCTGCCGCCCATCGCCGTCTTCGACCTCGACGGAACCCTGGCCGAGACCGCCGGCGATCTCATCGGCACGCTCAACGTCATCCTGCGGCGCGAGGGGCTTCAGGCGCTGCCCCTGGAGCAGGCCCGCGACATGATCGGCGCCGGTGCCAAGGCGCTGATCCAGCGCGGCTTCACCACGGCGGGCGAGCCCCTCACGACCGAGCGGCTGGAGGCCCTGTTCTCGGACTTCATCGCCCATTACGGCGACCACCTGTGCGAGCAGTCGCACCTGTTCCCCGGCGTGGTCGAGGCGCTCGACGCGCTCACCGCGCGCGGATTCCTCCTGGCCGTCTGCACCAACAAGTACGAGGGGCAGGCCATCCGCCTGCTGCAACTGCTCGGCATCGCCGACCGCTTCGCCACCATCTGCGGCCGCGAGACCTTTCCCTACTTCAAGCCCGACCCGCGCCACATCACGATGACCATCGCGCAGGCCGGCGGCGATCCCGCCCGCGCCGTGATGGTGGGTGATTCCCGTGCCGACATCGACGCGGCCAAGGCCGCCGGCATTCCGGTGGTGGCGGTGCCGTTCGGCTACACCGACCGGCCGGTCACCGAGCTCGGCCCCGACCGTGTCATCGCCCATTTTGACGACCTCGGCGCGGCGGTGTCGGCTCTGGTGCCGGCCGCCTGAACCTGGGCGAAAGCCGCCGCGACGGGCTGCGTCCCCGGCGCAACGAAAAAGGGCCGCCCATGGGGCGGCCCTTCGGCGTTCAGGACGGAGACGACGCGCTCAGTTGATGCGGTCGGCTAGGTTGGCCGAGTGGGCGTGCTCGCCGGCGATGTAGGGCAGCGCCTGATTGGCGAACTCACGGCCCTGGGCGCTGTCGCCGTTGCGGGCGTAGGAGGCGTAGAGACCGAGGGTGCGGGCGTCCGACCGGGCCTGCTGGTCGACATAGGTGCGGTCGAAGTCGCGTCCGGCGCGGGCCGACTTCAGGCGATCGATGCGGCCCTGGCCCTCGGTGCCGATGGCGACGCGGCGACCCGGCTCGGAGGGGCTGTTGTCGATGAGGCCGACGCCGCCGAGGACGCCACCGACCACACGCTGGGCGATGCCGGCCGAGATGGTGACGGGGGCGAGGATCACGCCGACCGGGTTATCGAGGCGGGTCTCGAAGGGCTGGGAATCCGACACCACGGTGCCGCCGGCGGTCAGCGAGGTGCCCTCGGGCAGCAGCGCCTGGGTGGTGGCCTTCCGCTCGACGAGAACGTTGTGGGCGTACTGGCGCACGCGCGGGTTGCGCGACCGCTCGAGGGCGATGCGGCTCGACTCGATGCTCACGGCGTCCGAGCGCAGGGCAGCGGCGCGGAAGTCGGAGGTGTCGGTCACGGCCGGCTGATTACCGTCGAATTGCGGGGCGACGCGGAACGACAGGGGCTCCTGGGCCAGGGCCGGCGTGGCGAGGGCGGCGACCGATAGGCCGAGGGCGGCAAGGAGGGACTTGTTCATGGCAGCGGTTGTCCTCACGCGCCCTTGCGGCGCTTGGTTGAACAAAGGATTAGCCCGGCATGAACGTTTCGCTATCAGAGCAGTTCCCGCGCAGCACGCATGGGGGGCCTGCAACGCTTCGCCTCTTTGGATGTCATTGTAAAACCTATGGTTTGAACGGGCTGCTTGGCGATCTCAAATTACCTTCTATGCCTATGCCGCAGAATTTCTCGCGAAAAATTAATATTCGCATCTAAGTTTAAGCACGGATTTATTTGAGGATTGGTCAGTCTGTGTCGCGTGTTGCGACGTTAGAAAATAAGGCTGTTTCGCTAATCTGTCGTGCGACAAAGCGGCGAAGGTGTTTTTTGTCTTCAGAGCCAACCTTATAATTTAGCTCTTTCATGATTTTCATCAATGATTCGGTTGATGGTCCGGCTTCATTGAAATATGATAGTAATTCGTCATAGCTCATTCTCATTAACGTCTCTGTAGGCTTTAGGGAGCTTTGAGTGACATGGTCTACTAGCATGTTGATCAATTCCATCCTCGAGTTCGTTGGAACTCTCGCCAATTTTTCCTTTGTGGCGATAGTTTTGAGCACAGAAGTATTAACATCGCTTTCTAGTAGCCCTGCGACTGCTCCCTTCGGGCCAAGAATTTTTACCAGCCGTTTTACTTCCGTGAATGTCATGGGCATTTTGCCAAAAACTCCACAGTTATTGCATCGACTTGCGCCGTCTGCTTTCGCGCATTCGCCATACCGATATTTCGAACTGATGTTCGATTTTGCGCGGCTCGTCTAATGCCATCACCCTCAGTGATGTAGTGCTGGAACATGGTTCCGAATCGGTTTAAGCGACGATACTCTGTGTCTTCTGAGTCTTTTAAGTCGCCGGCATACTCTCTTGCCATCATTCCAATAGCTCCAACAAAATTCGTCGGATTGTAGGTCAGGGCCGTTCCGAGGGTGGATTGCATAACTGATACATCGCCATTGACGCCATTGATCTCAGCTATAACCGTTGGAACGCCAATAGAAGATTGTAAATCCAATTTTACCGGAGAGACGGCGTAATCACTTGCAAAGATTGCAGCACGCAGCAGGGATGAAACCTCTGGGTGGGAGTCGATTAGAATATAATCGTATTGATCCTGAAGGCCAGACAATACTTTTGCAATTACCATTAGATGTTCAAAGAATAATTCGCTATTTTGTCTTATGGTTTTGCCGCTCGGAAGCTTATCCTCGGAAACTGACGCTAGCCTTGGGTCTGCTGGAATAAAATCGATATTAAAGCTGCTCGATCTGATATCTATACCACTAGTCGTAGGGCTTGCGCTATAGAGTTGTTGGAATTTATGAAATAGATTTATGCCTGGCATTGATCCAGCAGTAAAGTTCTTAATCAAGGAAGAATCAAGTCTTCCTGTAATCCCGCCGCGTTGATAGTCTGCGTCAACAATTAAAACTCTCAAATTATGAGTTCTTTTAAGCGCTATTGCGATCTCAAAACAGGCAGTCGTTTTTCCGACTCCGCCTTTTTCGCTTATGAAACAAACCGTACGCGCCATCGATGCATTCCAACTCTAAACATCTGCTCTAAATTGTATTGCCTCTTACACCGCAATCGCAGAAGGGCAAAATTAATCCTGATTTTTGGTTGCAAAGGTCGTTCTCAGTGCGCCTCCTCCCAGTTCAGGGCGGCCCGGGCCTCGACCACCAGCGGCACCTTCAGGGTCAGGGCGGGAGCGGGGGCCTCGACCATGATGCGGGTGATGACGGGCAGCGCCTTCTCCACCTCGTCCTCGGGGGCCTCGAACACCAGCTCGTCATGCACCTGCAGCAGCATGCGCAGGTTCAGCTTTTCGGCCTTCAGAGCATCCTCCATCCGGATCATCGCCCGGCGGATGATGTCGGCGGCCGAGCCCTGGATCGGGGCGTTGATGGCCTGACGCTCGACGGTGGCCCGCTCGTTCGGGTTGTTCGATCGGATCTGCGGATAGTGGCAGACGCGGCCGAACAGGGTGGTGACGTAGCCGAGATCGCGGCACCGGCGCTTGGTGTCGTCGATATAGGCGCGGATGCCGGGGAAGCGCTCGAAATACTGCTTGATGAAGGCGCCGGCCTCCTCGCGACCGATGCCGAGGCGGTCGGCGAGGCCGAAGGCCGAAATGCCGTAGATGATGCCGAAGTTGATGGTCTTGGCGCGCCGCCGCAGGTCCGGCGTCATCTCCGACAGGGGCACCCCGAACATCGCGCTGGCGGTGGCCGCGTGGATGTCGATGCCGTCCGCGAAGGCCTGGCGCAGCTGTGGGATATCGGCGATGTGGGCGAGCAGGCGCAGCTCGATCTGGCTGTAATCGGCCGAGATCAGGCGGTTGCCCTCCTGGGCCACGAAGGCGCGGCGGATGCGGCGCCCCTCCTCCGTGCGGATCGGGATGTTCTGCAGGTTCGGCTCCGAGGAGGAGAGCCGGCCCGTGGTGGTGGCGGCGAGCGAGAACGAGGTGTGGACCCGGTCGGTCTCGCGGTTGGCGTGGACCTGCAGCGAATCCGTGTAGGTGGATTTCAGCTTGGCGAGCTGGCGCCATTCGAGGATCTTCTTCGGAAGGTCGTGACCGGCCTGGGCCAGCTCCTCCAGCAGGGTCGCGGGTGTGGCCCACTGCCCGGACGGCGTCTTCTTGGCACCGGGCAGTCCCATCTTGCCGAACAGGATGTCGCCGATCTGCTTCGGCGACGAGACCTGGAATGTTTCGCCCGCATCCGCCTGGATCTCCTCCTCGAGGCGCACCAGGATCTGCGAGAAATCGCCCGACAGGCGGCTCAGCATGTTGCGGTCGATGCGGATACCCTCCGCCTCCATCCGGGCGATCACCGGCACCAGCGGACGCTCCAGGGTCTCGTAGACCGCGACCCGCTTCTCGGCCACGAGGCGGGGCTTCATCATCCGCCACAGGCGCAGGGTGACGTCCGCATCCTCGGCCGCGTAGGCGGTGGCCTTGTCGAGGGGCACCCGGTCGAAGGTGACCTTGGCCCGCCCGGTGCCGGCCACGTCCGAGAAGGTGATGGGCTGGTGACCGAGATGGCGGCGGGCGAGCTCGTCCATGCCGTGGCCGCCCTTGCCGGCATCGAGCACGTAGGAGATCAGCATGGTGTCGTCGAAGGGCGCCACCCGGATGCCGGAGCGGCCGAGCACGGCGAGGTCGTATTTCAGGTTCTGGCCGACCTTGAGCACGCCGGGATTTTCGAGCAGCGGCTTCAGGCGCTCGATCACGACCTTGACGGCGATCTGGCCCGCCAGCGGCTGGAACACGTCGGTGGCCGCCTTGGCGTCGCCGAACAGGTCGCCCTCCGCACCCGTCACGGGCTCCACGTGCCGGAGCGGGATGTAGGCCGCCCGGCCCGGTGCGACGCAGAGCGAGATGCCGACCAGGTTGGCGCTGTTGGCGTCGAGGGAATCCGTCTCGGTGTCGACGGCGATCACGCCGGTCTCCTCGGCCTCGGCGATCCAGGCATCGAGTTGTTCGACCGACCCGATCGTCTCGTAGGCCGCCGTGTCGAACGGCTTGACCGATTCCGCCGCCCGGGCCGCCACGAGGTTGGCGGGCGTCGGCTCGGACGACCCGCGGGGCTTCGGGGCGACGTCGGGCAGGCCGAGATCGGCGAAGGGGTCGACCTCGGCCTGCCCGGCGCCGGACGCGGTCTCGGGATCGACCGGAACGGGATCGCCGTGAGCGTCGGGGAAGAACGGTGCGTCGGGCTCGGGCTCCCGGTTCGGCAGCAGGGCCGGGTCGGGCTGCACCGCCTCCGGGTCGACATGGAGCATCTGGGCGATGCGCCGCGTCAGGGTGTTGAACTCCATCGCCTTGAGAAAGCCGACGAGCTTCTGCGGATCGGGCTTGGGCAGCCGCAGGTCGTCGAGGGGGATCGGAACCGGCACGTTCTCTTCGAGCGCCACCAGCTTTCGCGAGAGCCGGGCCTGATCGATGCTGGCCAGCAGGGTTTCGCGGCGTTTGGGCTGCTTGATCTCGGCGGCGCGCTCCAGCAGCGCGTCGAGGCTGCCGTATTCCTTAATCAGGGCGGCGGCCGTCTTCAGGCCGATACCGGGCACGCCCGGCACGTTGTCCGAGGTATCGCCGATCAGCGCCAGGGCATCGCCGATCTGCTCCGGCTGAAGGCCTTCCCACTTGGCGATGATAGCGTCGCGGTCGAGATTGCGCTCGGGCCGGTAGCCGGCCTTGCCCTTGGAGCCGGATTCGAAATCGTAGAACCGCACGAGAGGGCCGACGAGCTGCATCAGGTCCTTGTCGGAGGACACGATGATGACGCCGGCGCCCCGCGCCTCGGCCTGACGCGAATAGGTGGCGATCAGGTCGTCGGCCTCGTAGCGGATCAGCTCGATCGGCTGCAGGCCGAAGGCCCGCACCGCGTCGCGCATCAGCGGCATCTGGCGCTTGAGGTCGTCCGGCGCATCCGGCCGATGGCCCTTGTAGTCGGGAAAC
Organism: Methylobacterium sp. 37f; assembly: GCF_023093475.1. Lineage (NCBI taxonomy): Bacteria > Pseudomonadati > Pseudomonadota > Alphaproteobacteria > Hyphomicrobiales > Methylobacteriaceae > Methylobacterium > Methylobacterium sp. 37f. Next base: position 39,025 of record NZ_JAGHKN010000014.1, on the reverse strand, counting down.
ATCTCCTTGCGGAACGAGCCTTCCGACTTGTCGAACACGATGGCGAGGTGCGTCGGCATCACGCCAGCGGCCCCCTCCTGCACGAACTGGGCGATCTTGGTGCAGAACAGCCGCACCGCCCCGGTTGGAAGGCCATCCGACGGCCGGGTGTTGTACTTCTGGTCCTGGTTGATCGACTGGAAGTAGGCCCGGAAGATGAATGACGAGCCGTCGACCAGGATGATCTGATCGCCGGGGCCGACGGGAGCGGAGGCGGGAGCGGTCATCGATCCATCAATGGAAAGAGAAAGGAAATGGCGATGGCGCCACGACAATCATTCGTCGGCGTGCAGTTCGTTCCGACATACCGTGAGAATGTCAGGCAATGCCTCATGGACGGTCCCCCAGAGGAGCTTTGCCGAGACACGCTCGTATCGATGCCGATAGACGTTCCCCGAATCGGCGATCTGCCGCCATGGAATATGGGGGTTCCGTCTCCGTGTTTCTTCGTCGACGCGCCGGCTCGCCTCCGAAATGATCTCGAGGCAACGCGTCACGCCGTAGAGGAGGAGCCGGTTGTCGGCAAAATCTTCGAAGCTCAGGTCTGCGGTGAAATCCTGAGCGGCCTCGACGTTTTCGATGATGCCGAGAAGGGCGCGACGTCCACGCTCAGAAAGCATGGATCGCGTCGCGCTCGGCTCTGGGACGTACGTGAGGTCTCAGCATCGAGCGCGTTGCAACGTCCACTTCGATGGGGAACAGATCGGCGATGAACCCGATGACGCCGACATATCCGTAAACATCCCGGATGGTGGTCTCATCGATGTCGATCAGAATATCGAGATCGCTTCCGGCATGCGCCTCGCCGCGCGCAACCGAGCCGAAGAGGGCGGCATGCAGGACGCCACGCTCGCGCAACGCAGCCTCGTGTGCACGAAGGATATCAAGGGCTGTGCTGCGATCCATGCCGCGACCGTACTCGAAATCGGTGCCGAGCTGAAGGGCTCCCTTCAGGTCGCCGCCCCCACCGTATCGGCCATCTGGGCGTCGCGGGTGCCCAGCGGCTGTTCGGGGCCGCGGGTGGTGTCGGCCTCGGTCTGGTGCTCCATCTCGGCGTTGATCTCGGCGCCGACGAGCACGATCGTGGTCGAGATCCAGATCCAGGTCATGAAGCCGATCACGGCGCCCAGCGAGCCGTAGGTCTCGTTGTACTTGCCGAAATTGGCGACGTACCAGGAGAAGCCGAGCGAGGTGACCAGCCAGGCCACCGCCGCGACGGCGCTGCCCCAGGTCACCCAGCGCCAGCGCGGCGCGTCGCGGCTCGGGCCGTAGCGATAGAGCAGGGCGAGGCCGCCCAGTACGGCGGCGAGCAGCACCGGCCAGCGCAGCAGGGCGATGTACCAGGCCTCCGAGCTCAAGCCGATGATGTTGATCGCGGCCGGCACCACGACGATGCCGACCAGCGCCAGGATGATGAACAGCAGCGCGCCGCCCGTGAAGGCGAGGGAGCGCAGGTTGAGCCAGATGAAGCTGCGCGTTTCGCGCTCCTCGTAGACGATGTTGAGCGCGGAGAAGACCGCCTTCATGCCGCCGTTGGCGCTCCACAGCGACAGCACGATGCCGGTGAAGAAGGTCAGCCCCAACGTGGTGTCGCCCTTGGCGGCGATGCGTTTCACCTGCTCGCCGATGATGTCGAGGGCGCCGGAGGGAACCACCCCCTGCAGGGTCTGCAGGTGCTCGTTGATGGTGACGACGTCCGCCACAAGCCCATAGCAGGACACCAGGGCCGCGATGGCGGGGAAGATCGCCAGCAGCACGTAGAACGTCACTCCGGCGGCGACCGAGACGATGTTGTTCTCCGAGACGTCGTGGAACACCCGCAGGCCGATATCCTTCCAGCCCTTGGCGGGAATGTCCGAGGGAGTCCGGGCGCCCCGGCCGCGGTCGGCCTCCCGCGCCGCCACCTGCCGTGCCTCGGGGCCGGCATGGGATGGGGAAGGCTGGCGGGAGGGAGAAGGCTGGCGGGACGGGTCGTTCGGCGTCGCTGGAGAAGACCGTGCGACCGCGCCCCTCGTCCGGCGCGGCAGGGCGACCAAGCCCAGCAATGCGCTGGCGAGCGCGACGGTCCAAAGCGTCGAATGCATGTCCCTGGTTGTATTCGTGGTGGTCGATGTCTCGTCGGGTAATGTCATCGATCGTCTGTTCCGCCGGATGGAGCGTACTTGCAAGATGACGCATGAATTCGTCACGCGCGCATACCTTGCCTCGACAACGGAGCGTAGCGGCTGAGAGTTTCATCCGCCCTCACGGAATCGCGAGGCGGCGGCGCGCGGCGGGTTTATTCCCCGAAACCCGCCGCGCGCGCCGAGCGTTGTGCGTCGCGGCACCCGAGGCGCCGCGGGCTGCGGAATTTCGGGCGCATCTCGGACGTGAAGCCGGTTGGCCGCTTGCCCTGGCGGGCGGCAAGCGGCACGGCCCTTGAGCCCCTGTCCCTCGACCCGGAAACCCAGACCCGTGCCGCACGCGACCGAGCTGATCGCCATCATCGCCCTGGGCCTCGTGCTGGCCTTCGTCTGCGGAATGGCGGCACAGCGCCTGCGGTTGCCGCCCCTGGTCGGGTATCTCCTCGCCGGCGTCCTGGTCGGCCCCTACACGCCGGGCTTCGTCGGCAACAGCCAGCTCGCCGGCCAGCTCGCCGAGATCGGCGTGATCCTGCTGATGTTCGGCGTCGGCCTGCACTTCTCGATCAAGGACCTGATGGCGGTGCGCGCCATCGCGCTGCCGGGTGCCATCGTGCAGATCGTGGCGGCGACTGCGATGGGGGGCGCCCTGGCACTGGCCTGGGGCTGGGGCCTCGGGGCCGGCCTCGTCTTCGGCCTCGCTCTCTCGGTGGCGAGCACGGTGGTGCTGCTGCGCGCGCTCGAGGAACGCCGGCTTCTCGACAGCGACAAGGGCCGCATCGCGGTCGGCTGGCTCATCGTCGAGGATCTGGCGATGGTCCTGGCCCTCGTTCTGCTGCCGGCGCTCGCCCCGTCCCTCGGGGGCGACGGCGCGGGCGCCGCGCACCATGCGGGCGACGGCAACCTGTGGCTCACCCTCGGGCTCACCCTCGCCAAGGTCGGGGTCTTCGCCGCCGTGATGCTAGTGGGCGGCCGCCGCTTCGTGCCCTGGCTCCTCGACCAGGCGGCGCGCACCGGTTCGCGCGAGCTCTTCACCCTGGCGGTGCTGGCGCTCGCCCTCGGCATCGCCTTCGGCTCGGCCGAACTCTTCGGCGTCTCGTTCGCGCTCGGCGCCTTCTTCGCCGGCATGGTGCTCGCCGAATCCGACCTCAGCCATCAGGCGGCGGCGGATTCGCTGCCGCTGCAGGACGCCTTCGCGGTGCTGTTCTTCGTCTCGGTGGGCATGCTGTTCGATCCCGGCATCCTGATCCGCGAGCCGCTCTCGGTGCTGGCCGTGCTGGGCGTCATCCTGGTCGGCAAGTCGCTGGCGGCGGTGGCGATCGTGCTGGCCTTCAAGCATCCGCTCGGCACCGCCCTCACCATCGCGGCGAGCCTGGCCCAGATCGGCGAGTTCTCGTTCATCCTCGTCAGCCTCGGCCTGTCGCTGAAGCTCCTGCCGGAGGAGGGGCGCGACCTCATTCTCGGCGGCGCCATCCTGTCGATCACCCTCAACCCGCTGTTCTTCGCGCTCACCGACTGGGTCGGGCGCAAGGTCGCGGAGCGGCCCGACCTCGCCGCCCGCTTCCAGCGCAAGGATGTCGCGACGCTGGCGGTGTCGACCGAGGGCGAGCCCCATCGCGGCCACGCGATCATCATCGGCTACGGCCGGGTCGGCAGCACCATCGGCAAGGCCCTCAAGGCCTGGGACCTGCCCTACATCGTCCTCGACCGCGACCGGCGTCGGGTGCTGGATCTGCGCCAGGAGGGGATCGAGGCGGTGTTCGGCGACGCCACCGCGCCGGGTATCCTCCAGGCCGCCGACATCGCCCAGGCCCGGCTCATCGTGGTGGCGACCCCCGAGGTGCACACGGCCCGGCGCATCGTCGAACTGGCCCGCGAGGCCCGGCCCGACATCGACACGCTGGTGCGGACCCACAACGACGGCGAGCGCCGCCACTTCGAGGAGCAGGGCGTCGGTCTCGTCCTGATGGCCGAGCGCGAACTGGCCTTCGGCATGACCCTCTACGCCCTGCGCAGCCTCGGCCTGAAGGAGGGCGAGGCCCGCATCTTCGTCGACAGCACGCGCGTCGAGAGCCGTTCGGCGCCGGTGGAGACCGCCATCGATCAGGTCACGCCGGAACTGCGCCCGCACAAGGAGGAGGGAGCCTGACAGGGCGTCCGTTCGCTCGACACGGGCGGCCTGTCGGCGAGCCCGTGCAGCGCGTAAGCGGGATCGAACTCCGCCATCGCGACGGTGATGCCTCTCCGAAGGACTCGATGAGAGTTCGGACGAGGCCTCAGGCCGCCAGCGATTGCCCGAGATCGTGGACCCGGCGCAGGTCGTCGACGAAGGCGGCGTAGGCCTCGGCCTTCGCGGCGTCCGGCAGGCGCAGCAGATAGGACGGGTGCACCGTGATGAAGCCCTGGAACGGCTTGGCGAAGTCGGCGGGGCCGCGCGCCCGGGTGATCGGGATCGCCTTGCCGGTCAGGGCCAGCACGGCGGTGGCGCCGAGCGCCACCACGAGCTTGGGCGCGACGAAGTCGAGTTCCCGCTCCAGCCACCAGCGATAATGGCTGACCTCGCCGGCGGTGGGCTTCTGGTGAATGCGGCGCTGGCCGCGCTCCTCGAACTTGAAGTGCTTGACCGCATTGGTGAGGTAGGCCGCGCCGCGCACGATTCCCGCCTCGCCCATCGCGCGGGCCAGCAACTGCCCCGCCGGCCCCACGAAGGGCCGTCCCTGGCGGTCTTCCTGGTCGCCGGGCTGCTCACCCACGAAAGCGATGGTGGCGCCGACCGGGCCTTCGCCGAGAACGGCCTGGGTCGCGCCCGGCACCAGCGGCTCCGAGCGCCGAATGACGGCGTTGAGCGCCTCCAGCGAATCCGGGGCCTGATCGGCCATGGCCGCCACGGCGCGGGCGGGATTGCGCTTGACCGGCATTTGCGGCTCCCTCTCGATCATGGCGCCCGTGCGGGCCGCCGCCTGCCGGACGAGGCCCGGAATCGCGGCGGTCTCCGGCATGTTGCGCCAGTACTTCTTCGGCATCTCCGCCCGCATCGCCGCGAGGTTGGTGCGGGCGGGATTGAAGGTGCTCTCGTAGTAATCGCGCCAGCCCGCCTCGAAGCCGTCCGCCTCGGGTGCGTCCTCGCGTCGCCCCGGCGGACCGAAGGCGAGGCTGGTGCCGTCCCAGCGGGCCGAGCCCTCCGGCGTCAGGATGGTCCAGTTCAGGGAGCGGAAACGCTCGACGAAGAACGGGGCGGCCGCTCCCAGGATGTGATGGTCGGGCTCGAACCACGCCACGAAGCGCTCCGGACCGTCGCCCTCGACCCGGCGGAAGCGCAGGAAGGCGTGCATCTTGTGCAGGTCGCGGGCGATGGCCTTGCCCATCCGCTCGAGCCGATGGACCAGGGGATCGCTCGACACCTCCAGGAGCCGGCGCTCCCCGTGCAGGATACGCCAGATCAGCCCGTAGAGCAGGGCATAGCGCTCCGGGTCGCGGTGCGGCACCACCCTGCCGACCATCGCGCCGACCCCGCGCGGCAGGCTCAAGGGTGGGTCGTCGGCCAGGGCCGGACCCTGCGCCCCGAACAGCCCAGGCGTCTCTCCGATGGACCACAACACCCGCTCCGGCGGAACGCCCCGACCCGCGAGACGGCGGGCTGCGCCGCGGAAGCCGTCGAGATCGGCGCCCGGTCGCAGATCAACGGCGTCGAGGGACGAGGTCCCGAACCCGCCGCCCTCCGCAGGCGAGTCGCCCCGGCCCTCTTCTTTCGGGAGAGGGGCACCGTGCTGCCCGCGTGCTGTCTGGGTATGGCCGTCCTCCACCGTCGGATCGGAGGGCGCTCGCGTCTTCATCCTCAGAACAGGCTCAGCTGCTTCGGAGGGTCGGCCAACCGTGCCCGAAGATCGAGCCGGTCGGTGAGCCCGCCCGCCGGGTGATAGTCGGCGGCGATGAGAAAGGGCCTTGCCCGCTTGAGGGCCGAGGTCAGGCGGGCGACGTCGTCGAGACGCAGGCGCGTGTGGCGCCGGGCGCGGATGATCTTGTCGACGGCGCGCGCCCCGAGACCCGGCACCCGCAGCAGCATCTCGCGGTCGGCGGCGTTCACGTCGACGGGAAAGCGCGCCCGGTGCTTCAGAGCCCAGGCCAGCTTCGGGTCGATGTCGAGGGAGAGCATGCCGTTCTCGGTGGCGTCGGCCACGTCGTCGGGCGTGAAGGCGTAATACCGCAGCAGCCAGTCGCCCTGGTACAGACGGTGTTCGCGCTGGAGCGGGGGCGCGGCCAGCGGCAGGATGGTGGAGCCGTCGGGAATCGGACTGAAGGCCGAGTAATAGACCCGCTTGAGGTTGTACGAGCCATAGAGCAGCGCGCTCTTGCGGATCAGCGCCTCGTCGGTGGTGGCGTCGGCCCCGACGATGACCTGCGTCGATTGTCCGGCCGGCGAGAACCGGCGCTTCTCGGATTTCGCCTCGGCGATGCGCTCGCCGATCTGCGCGATGGCGTTCTGGATGACGGCGCCGTCCTTCTCGGGGGCCAGGCGCTCCAGGCTCGCCTCGGTGGGCAGTTCGACGTTGATCGACAGCCGGTCGGCATAGAGGCCCGCCTCCTCGATCAGCCAGGGGCTCGCCTCCGGGATCGACTTCAGGTGGATGTAGCCGCGAAAACCGTGGTCGCGCCGCAGGGATTTGGCCACCCGCGTCAGCAGTTCCATGGTGTGGTCGGGCGACTTGATGATGCCCGACGAAAGGAACAGGCCCTCGATGTAGTTGCGCTTGTAGAACTCCACCGTGAGGGTCACGACCTCCTCGACGGTGAATTTCGCCCGCTGCACGTTGGAGGAGCGCCGGTTGACGCAGTAGGCGCAGTCGAACAGGCAGTAATTCGTCAGCAGGATCTTCAGAAGCGAGATGCAGCGCCCGTCCGGCGTATAGGCGTGGCAGATGCCGGCGCCGGTGGTCGAGCCGAGCTCACCCTTGCCGGCCGTGCGCTTGGGCGCCCCGGACGACGAGCACGAGGCGTCGTACTTGGCGGCATCGGCGAGGATGCGCAGCTTCTTCGCGAGGAGTTCGTCCATCGACACGAAATGCGCCTCGTTCGCCTTTCGTTCAAGTTTTCGCGCGCGAATTCCCGCCTCGTCCGCTGGCGCGATGTCGCAGCCTCAGACGTCCGCCTCGCCGCCATCCTCGGCCTCGATCACCCGCCGTCCCAGGGCGTAGCCGAAGCCGGCCCGCGCCATCGCGGCGAGGTCCCGGTCGCGATGGGCCTCGCGGGTCCCGGGCCGCCGCCAGGGGCCGAGCCGGCGGCGCTTGGCATAGGCCTGCGCGGCCGCCTCCTCGAGGTCGACGCCCTCGTCCGCCGTCTCGCGCTCGTGCTCCATCGCGCTCGCCACCTGCTCGCGCGACACGCCCTTGGCGGCGAGCTTGGCCGACAGGGCGCGGGCGGAGGCGCCGCGCCGGCGCAGGGCCGCGAGGCGGCCGGCGGTGAAGCGGGCATCGTCGACCAGGCCAGCGCTGACGGCGCGGGCGACCGTGGCCTCGATCGCCTCGGCGAAGGCGCCCGCCTCCTCGCCGCGCAGGCGGCAGCGCTTGTCGACGCGCCGCTTCAGGGTCTGCCGCAGCATCGCCACGGAGGCGCTGTAGCGTTCGAGATAATGCAGGGCGGCCCGCTCGAGATAGGCGGGCGTGACGGGGGGCGGCGGCTTCGCCTCGGTCGATCCATCCGGGGCGGACCGGCGGGGCGCAACGTTTCGCGGTGTCATCGGTTCTTCACGATCCGGACGGGTTGCGGAAGTGGGCTCGGCAGATATGGTGATCACGCTGGATAAAGGCTCGATCCTGCCATGCCGGCAATCGTCGTGAGACGCGAGTGGCTCCTCGTTCTCCTGGCCCTGGGCTTCGCCCTGGTGGCGGGCATGCTGGTCTATCTCTCGCGTCCGACCACCCTCACGGTGGCGGTCGGCCCCCGTGACGGCGCCGAGGCGACGCTGCTCCAGACCTACGCCCAGGCGCTGGCCCGCGGCCGCGAGGATGTCCGCCTCAAACTCGATTTCTACGACGACGTCCGCGACAGCGCCGAGGCGCTTCAGCGCAACAAGGCCGATCTCGCCGTGGTGCGTCCGGACGTGCTCCTGCCCGAGAACGGGCTGACCCTGGCGATCCTGCACGACGAGGCCCTGCTGATCGCCGCGCCGGAAGCGGCCGGCCTCGAAAACTTCCCGGATCTCGCGCGCAAGCGCCTCGGCGTAGTCGAGCGCCACGCCGCCGACCTGCCGTTCCTGACCAATCTCCTCGCCTTCTACGATTTCGTCTCTCAGCCGGCGGCCGAGACGGTCCCCGAGGGGAGCGTCGGGCCGGCCCGCGTGGCGCTGGTCCCGCTCACGCCCCAGGAGGTGACGAGCGCCATCGCCGAGGGCCGCGTCGATGCGGTGGCGGTCATCGCCGCCCCGGCCTCGAAGGCGGCGATCACGACGGTGCGGGCGGTGGAGGCGGCCTCGGTCGACAAGAAGATCAACTTCGTCTCGGTCCCCGACGGCGAGGCGATCATCCAGCGGATGCCGGAATTGCAGTCGGTGACGATTCCCGCCGGGACCTTCGGGGGACGCCCCAAGCGCCCCGACGAGGACGTGAAGACCGTGGGCGCCTCCTACCGCCTGATGGCGCGGGGCGGCGTCAGCCGCTTCACCGTGGCGTCGGTGACCCAGCACCTGTTCGAGTGGCGCTCGAAGCTGGCGCCGCGGGCGCCGATCGCCAACCTGATGAAGGCGCCCGATTTCGACTCGACGGTGGCGGCCACCAGCGCCCGCCTGCCGAACCACCCCGGCGCGGTGGATTACTTCGAGCGCGAGCAGCAGACGGTCTTCGAGCGCTACGAGGATTACATCTACCTGCTCGCCTTCTTCGGCGGCACCGTCGGCTCGGGCGTGGCCTGGCTCGCCCAGCGCCTCGCCCGCAAGCGCCGGGAGCGCATCGACGTCGTCCTCGACCGGCTGCTCGACATCCTGCGCGAGGTCCGGGCCTCGACCTGCAAGGCCGATCTCGACGGACTGGTGCGCGAGACCGACGACCTCGTGGCCGACGTCGTACAGCATGCCCGCGAGCGCAACATCGACAACCGCACGGTGAGCGCCCTCATCCTCGCCATCGACGCGGTCCATGCTGCGATCAACGACGAGCGTCGCACCCTCGGGGATGCCGGCCCCGAGACCGGTCGCGCCGTGGACCATGCCCGCACCGCCCGGCTCCTGTCCCTGCACACGCCGGCGGCCGAATAGGCTTCAGTACCGGATCGTCCCCCGCAGCCCGAACACCGCCGCGTTGCGGATGCGGGCGCCGTTGGCGTCGCGCGGGTTCGGGAGGCCGCCGCCGGGGCGGAAGACGTACTGGAAATCCGGCTGCAGGGTGATGCCGGGGCCGAGCACGGCCTGGTAGGTCGCCTCCAGCACCGCCTCGCTGCTTCGGCGCGTCCTGGCGACCCCGGTCGCCAGGACGGTGTCGGTGTCGAGGCCCCGGGCCTGGGGCGAAATCCGCGACAGGCCGAAGGCGAGGCCGACCGTGTCGTCCGAGCGGCCGGGGAGCAGCCCCTTATAGGCGATGCCGATATCGGCGTAGACATCCACGAGGCTGCGATCGGCCTGGGAGCCCGAGACGCGCACGAACACGCTGGCGCCGTCGTTCGGGTCGTCGGGCTCGCGATAGACGGTCTGATCGATCAGGCCGTAGAGGCCGGCCTGGCCCCGGAAGCGCCGGGCGATCCCGGAGCTGGCCGGATCGGCGAGCGACACGCCGTCCCCGTCGAAACGCAGGTGGTCGAAGCGGCCGAAATGGTACCAGCCGCCCAGCGTCACCGTCCCGGCCTCTCCGGCACTGCCGGGCGCGATGTTGTAGGCGTAGGAGGCCTCCGCGATCACCAGGGCGGGATCGGTGGTGCGGAAGTTGGTGCCGGTGCGGTTGCGCCTTTGCGGGTCGGGATCACGGCTTCCGCGCGCCGGCCCGGCCGGATCGCCGTCGAACACCCCGACCTGGAACGACAGATTGGCATTGGGCACGTATTTGGCCCGTACGCCCGGCACCGCGAGGGGGTAGATCGGCCCGCCGCTCGGGATCACCACCGCCATGTTGTTGGGCCAGCCGAAAGTGGAATTCACGAACACCGTGCCGGTCTGGGTCACGGCGAACTCGGTGTCGGCGGCGATCTGCCCGATCTTCAGGCCGAATTGGTCTCCGAAGGCCTTCTGCTCGAACCACAATTCGTAGACCCGCGAGGACGGCAGTGCTTCGATGCCGCTCACCGTGATGAGGTTGCCGATCGCGCTGCGCGAGAGGCCGGCACCGTGGATCTGGAACAGGTTGGTGTGGAGCGCACCCCCCTGCCAGCCGATCAGGGGTCCGAGATCGACGTCGATCTCGAGATCGAGCAGTCCTTCGGTGATGCCGCGCCGGCGCAGGCCGCCCGAGACGTTGCCGAGGCTCTCGGCGATGTAGGTCAGACTGTAGGTGACGCCGCGATCCTTGAGGTAGGCCCGGAATCCGAACGGGTCGGCATAGGGACCGAGCTGGTCGGCGATCGAGGTGTCGAGGTTGGCCGATGGGCGCGACGAGGTGACCGACTGGGCGACCGAAGTCTGCGGATCGCCGCCGGCGCCCCGGGGCGAGCCGATGGCGCGGCCTTCGAGCGCCAGGCGCGCGGCCGTCTCGGCCGGCGTCTCGGCCCGCGCGAGCCCCGCCAGGTGGCAGAGCAGGAGAATCCCTCCGGCGAAGGCCGTCATCGGCCGTTGCCGGAGGAAAGGGAGGTGATGGGGGGCCAAGCGTCTCGTCATCCCGGGGCGCTGGGGTGCCGCCGCGATCTGAGCCTATTCGTTTCAAATGACGGACTGGCAACCGTCTGGCGGCCGGATCAGCCCGCGTCGTCGAGTTCCGGCCCGCGTGTGACATCGAGGCCGCCCGGCGCGCCGGCCGGCGGGCCGACGGTGACCGGCCGTCCCGTGCGCGCCGCCTCGTAGATCGCCTCCATCAGGACATGGTCCTGAAGGCCCTCCTCACCGGGGGTACGGGGGCGCCGGTCCTCCTGGATGCAGCGGGCCATGTGGTCGATTTCGAGGGCGAACTGGTTCTTCTGAGGCAGGATGCGGATGTCCTGCGATTCCACCGCTCCGTCCGGCCGTGCCACCACGAGGCGCTGGCCCCGATACGCGAAGGCGTTCTGGAGATCGATGTCGGCCCGTTCGGTGTGGAGCTGGAGCCGACGCGACTCGTGCACGCCGTAGCTCGTCATGCACTGGGCGATAAGGCCGGACGGGAAGCGCAGGGTGAAGGAGACGGATTCCTCGACCTCGGCGAATTTCGCGTCGCCCGGAGGCGAGTGGATCTGCGCGTCGATCGAGACCGGCTCCTCGCCGGTCAGCGCCCGCACGCCGTTGAGGCAGTACAGCCCGATATCCGGCAGGGCGCCCCCGCCCGCCAGCGCCTTCTTGAGGCGCCATTGCTGCGGCAGACCGGTGGTCTGGCCGTTGAAGGCCTGGATCAGGCGCGGCTTGCCGAATTCGCCGGAGCGGGCGAGCCGCACCACCTCGCGGTTATAGGGCTCGTACTGGCAGCGATAGGCGATCATCAGCTTGACCTTGGCCGCCGCGCAGGCCGCGATCATGTCGCGCGCCTCGGCCGAGGAATTCGCCATCGGCTTCTCGCACACCACGTGCTTGCCGGCCTTGGCGGCGGCCAGCACATCGCCCCGATGGATGGCGTTCGGCGTCACCACGTAGACGGCCTGGATCGCCGGATCCTTCGCCAGCCGGTCCCACTCGTCGTAGCCGTAGACCGCCTCCGGCGCGATCCCGTATTGCTCGGCGACGAGCTTGGCCTTGGCCGGCGTGCCCGACATCAGCGCCACCACGCGTGCGCGCTTGGTCTCGCCGAAGGCCGGCAGGATCTCCTCCAGGCTGAGCCGCCCGAGGCCCACGATGGCGAAGCCCACCCGCTTGCCCGGCGGCATGGGAGCCGGCGGCGGCGGAGGCGCCCGGTCTCCCGGGCCGCGCCAGTTCGGGAACAGCACCTTGCCGCCCTGAACCGCGCCGGTATCGGCCGGAACCGAGGGACCGGGCGGTCCGGATTGCGCGGCCGCGCTCGTCGCCCCGAGGGCGAGGCCGGTCAGCGTGGCGCTGCCGGCCCGAAGGACGTTGCGGCGGGAGAGCGGGAGGTCATCCGTCATGAAACTCGCTGCGGGTTCCGGGGAGGGAGCGGCGTCCGGGAGCCCCGAAGCGCGGGGGCCGCAGGTCGCCTGTCCCCCGGGAACGTCAGCCCGGCGGGGCGAGTTCCGACCCCTTGCCGACCTCCTTGCCGGGTGCCCCGCCCGGCCGGGCGGGCGTTCAAGCGTCCCGGGAAGGGTCGCCGGAGCCGGTCGGAGCCTCCACCTCGCCGCGCTCCTGCAGGACCAGGGCGACGAACCAGCACAGGGCGGCCCAGGCGGCGCCGACGCACCAGCCCGCCACCACGTCGCTCGGCCAATGCACCCCGAGATAGATCCGGCTGATGCCGACCAGCAGGGTGGTGGAGACGCCGATGATCAGCACCAGCAGCTTGACGGCGCGCTGGCGGTCGACGCGGGCGATCAGGCTGGCCAGGGTCAGGTAGGCGATGGCCGACATCATGGCGTGCCCGCTCGGGAAACTCGCGGTGAACACCTCCATGCCGTGGGGCACGAGGTCCGGCCGCGGCCGGTGGTAGAACAGCTTCAGCACCGTCGAGGCGAGTTCGCCGCCGCCGATCGCCGCGACCACGAAGACGGCGATGCGCCGGCGCCCCGTCATCGCCAGGTAGGCGCAGGCCGCCGCCGTCACGAACACGATGGTGAAGACGCTGCCGAGCCCGGTGATGTCGCGCATGGTCTCTTCCAGCCAGCGCGGTCCGATCGGGTCCGAAAGATCGGCCGGGTTGCGCAGGGCCAGCAGGACCTTGCGGTCGAGGGCGGCGGTGGAGCCCTCGCCGACCTCGTTGGCCAGGGCGAAGAAGCCGTAGCCGAGCAGGCTGACCGCCAGCAGCGCGATGACGGGGCCGACCTCGTTGAGGCGAAGGGCCAACCGCAGGGCGTTCACCCGCGTGACGAGCGGGTTGTTCCGGTAGCCGGAGGGCAGGACGTTCATGCGGGCGACTTCTATGGATCGTGCGTCGGTCGGGACCGGGAGCGTGCCGGCGCGGGAGGCCTCCGACGGCGCGAAAGCTCCCCGAGACACCAACGCCCCGCTCACGGAGCCGTTCGGCATAGACGAACGGCGGACAAGGCTCCATCCCGACACGGTTTCTGAGCGCGCGACGTCTCTCATCGGTCGCTCGCCCCTCGAAGCCTGATGGGCCTACCCGAACGAAACGCTGGCCCGGCGCTCCCAGGGGCCGCCGAGATAACGCCACAGCAGCAGGCCGGGCGCCGTGAATCGGAACGGCGTGAATTCCGCCTCGAGTTCGGCGTGCAGGGCCCGCGCGGTGGCCGGGTCGACCTTGTTCTGCACCGTGACGTGCGGGCGCCAGCCCTGCCGGTCCTGCGCGGTCAAGCCGTCTTCCAGGGACTCGAACTGCTCGGCGAGGCGAGCCCGGAAGGCCGAGAGGGCGTCCGAGGCCAGCACGTAGGCCACCCCTCGCCCGGTGAAGCGCAGGCCGGTCACCGCCACCTCCGGCGGCGTCTGGCTGCGCATGAGTGCCGCCAGGGTCTCGACGATACCCGGCTCGCTCAGGCCCGGCAGGTGATGGAACAGGGTCGCGTGGGCGGGGATGTGGTTCAGCGCCTTGGGGAAGTGCCGGCGCCGCAGGCCGTCGAAGCGCGCGAAGGCGTGGGGCTCCATCGCCAGGGTGAGGATCAGCGGGTCGGGCGTCGGGCTGCGGTCTGTCATGATCCGTTCGAGATGGCGCGGCCGCGGCCGCATTCCAGGGCTTGGACGGGCCAAGGCTCGGGCGGGCGATGTCTCCGGCGCGCGAAGTCTCGGGTTAGGCGAAGTCTCGGGCGGGCCAAGTCTCGGGCGGGCCAAGGCTTGCGTGCGCCAAGGCTCGGCCGGGCCAGGTTTCGCGTGGGGCGCCATCGTCCCGGCCCGAGCGTCCGACCTGTTCAGAGGCGCCCGGGCCGGGTAGACAGCCCCCATGCGGCGCAGACACCGGGAGATCGTACATGTGGGGCGGGATGGCTGGCTCTTCCTGATCGGAGGCACCAACGGGGTCCTCGAGCAGTATCGCGCCACCCTGTCCCGCTGGTGGCGCCTGCGCGGCTGGGTCAAGCTCATCGAGACGCGGGCCGCCCGCGCCCAGGCGCTCGGCATCCGCTACCTGCACGTGGTCGTGCCGGAGAAGCTGTCGGTCTACGACGACCGCACCGTGGATCTGCGCTACGATCCGCGCCAATCCCCCGCCCGGGTGCTGGGGCGGCGCCTCATCAACAACCCCGCCTATGTCGACCTGCTGTCGCCGATGCGGGCGGCCCGCGACGGGCCGGTGCCGCTGTACTACCGCACCGACACGCACTGGAACTACGAGGGCTGCCGCTTCGCCTACCGCGAATTGATGCGGGCCTGCGGGGCCGTGCCCCCGGCCGATCTCGACGCGCGCCAGCGCTACGAGACCACGCGGGTGCGCGACCTGGGCGAGAAGCTGCCGGACAAGCCGGTCGAGACCGCGAGCCACGCCGTCCTCGACCGCGACGCGCAGCGCGTCTACGCCAGCCCCCTGGTCGCCGCCTACGAGGCTGCCGGCCGCGCCCCCGACCTGCATGTCGGCGCCCATGTGTGCTTCCGCAACGACCGTCCCGACATCGATCCCCGCACCCTCGTGCTGTTCGGCGATTCCTACGCGCATTTCGCGCCGATCATGCTGACCGGCATCCTCGCCGAGAGTTTTCGCGAGGTTCACTTCGTGTGGTCGTCGAGCATCGACTGGGCCTATGTCGAGCGGGTGAAGCCCGATCTGCTGCTGTTCGAGATGGCGGAGCGCTTCGTCACCCGGCTGCCGGACGACACTTTCGACATCGCCACCTATCAGACGGGCCAGCACCTGGCCGCCGCCGATCCGGTGGCGCCGCCGGTCCAGGCACCAGAGGGCGAGACGCCTGAGGGACTTCCCGTCCAGGCCTGAACGCCCATGTTGGGCCTCAGGCGTGACGAAGGGACAGGATCATGGGGCTGCTCGTCGACGGGGTCTGGCAGGACACCTGGTATGACACCAAGCGCACCGACGCCAAGTTCCGCAACTGGGTGACGGCGGACGGCGCCCCCGGACCGACCGGGGCGGGCGGCTTTCCGGCCGAGGCCGGGCGCTACCACCTCTACGTCTCCCTCGCCTGCCCCTGGGCCCACCGCACCCTGATCGTGCGCGCCCTCAAGGGCCTGGAGGACGCGATCTCGGTCTCGGTGGTCGACCCGCATATGGGGGCGGAGGGCTGGGTCTTCGGCGACTCGCCCGGCGCCACCCCCGACACCGTCAACGGTGCGGCCCGTCTCTACGAGGTCTACCTCCGGAACGATCCCGGCTTCACCGGCCGCGTCACCGTGCCGGTGCTGTGGGACAAGCGGCGCGCCACCATCGTGTCGAACGAATCGGCCGAGATCATCCGCATGCTGAACGGCGCCTTCGGGGGCGCGGGACCGGACCTCTACCCGGCCGACCTCGCCGAGGCGATCGATGCCGTCAACGCCCGCGTCTCCAAGCGCGTGCGATTGCACATGCACTAGTGTGAGGTTTTGAGCCTGCTCGCAAGCCAGTTTTAAGCCTGAGTTAACACCTGTGATCACGCGAACGGTGAGAACAAGAAAAGGCTGGCTATAGAGCGGATTTTTTTCCTAAGTGGCTCGCTCTGGAAGGAGAAAGACAGTCTACTGACTTTGCGGCAACGCAATGGAGTAGACAATGTGCAATGCAAACGCAGTTGAAGTGGTAGGACGCAGCCGGAAAGGTGGCTTTAAGCCGGTACAGAATACTAGCGCGGACGCGCTTACTGTGTGGGGTGAGATCGACGGACACGCTTTCCGCAGAGTGTTCAGTAGTTCCCGCGCTTGGCGTGCATGGCGCAACATGCAGCGCAGCCAAATCGAGGTGCGCGGCATGCAGAGCGGAAAGCATGCTTAGTTTATAGTTCTACTTCGCTGTTTTGTGCGCTTACCGCCGGGGTAAAGAGGTGAGCGGGAGGCCAAACGGCAGCGTAAAAAATACCTCGGGATTGTTCTTTCTGTCGAACGGCGTGCGGTCATCACTTGGAGGGGAAACGGTCGATCCCGCGATACGCCCACGACTACGCCGACCGAAAGTCGATCGGCCATGGCCCTGATTTAGGTCGCAGTCACCGAATGCAAACTTCGTGGTTGCAGGACACGGGATTTTTGTAACACCGACCGCTCCTCCATCTGCGGCTACAGAAATGGGTGCGTAGTTGGTGTTGAAGATGAACCTGAAGGTGCTGGTACGTTCCAAAGATACGGTGGGCTCAACACTGAGCGGGTTCCACACCTGTGCGATTAATTCGTATCTTCCATCAACACCTAGTTTATAACTCAGCGAAAATTCATAAGAAATCTGTCCTGGAGCAAGTATTTCTTTGTTGTCAACTGAAGTGAGATAGTTTTTAGCCATATTGGCAGTGAGGCCTTGGAGCCAAGATGACAGCGTGAGATCTGCGCTAATGCGAATTCGCTGAAAGTCAGAACCGTATTCATTTGCGGCCACACGCCTAAAATCAAGATCTTTTCCTTCCGGCAAGCCTTTATAGCAATCAAAATCTGGCGCCGATGGCCTATGTTCCTTGATATATGAAGTGTGATAGGAAGGGCGGTATATCTTTGCACTTTGCAGCAAAGCAAAATTTTGTTTAACTTCGAAAGTATCGGTGAGTGTTGCCGAAGGTCCCGCCCCGAGCGTTAAGGATTTGAAGTCACCTAGCCTTGAAATGCGATTAAATCCAACAGTCAATGATTTCACATCGACTTCCTTGAGATTGACATAAATTCCGGCGAACAAATCGTCAGCAATATCTATGTAAGGATGTTCGTAGGCTCTTGGATTACCCGCGCGATAGAAATTTCCAAAGTATTCTCTCTGCTGTCTATTTGTCTCAAGGAAAGTAATCATTTCGCATTTTATTGATTTCAAGATGCGAGGCACCGCGATACCTTGTGCGGGATCAACCACTTCATATGGCGTAGCGCATGCTGCCAACTGCAGGCTAACAGCAATAAAAGAAACTGATCTGACGAATTCGCTGCGCATGCTTGGCTACCCCCTTTTGCATACTTGAAAATAAAGTCTACGCGTCGTCCAGGGGTTTTCGTGCAACAGTATCTTTGAATTTTCGCTTTGCAGTTACACGCTAAGGCTGAATTTCTTCAGTAGGGCAACCCTCGCGGGATTAGTATTCGCTCCAAAATTTTCTGCCTTCTGCACCTGTCGCGCCTGCTTAACTCCGCGTCAAAGCCCTTGCACCCACGCGCACCCTATCGCGTGTCCACATCGCAAGGTTAACCAAGCACAAACAGGCCATTTGGCAAAAGTTGTTCTTGATCTGCCGCGCGACTGCTGGCATAAAGCAGGGGTCGCCAGCAACGAGGATCAGGCGACCGAAAAAATCAACAAGTGGCACGGGGTTACACCCTGCGCCGTGAGCACTGACGGGAACCAACACCGATAAGGCCGCAAGGCCCTCGTTGTTGGGACATCTCATCAACCCACAAACTTGTTGGTAGTAAGTCTCATGACCACCGCTGTTGTTGATACGAAGACCGTTGATCTCAAGTCCTCCCTCATGGAGGCCCTGGGTCAGCAAAAGGGGAGCACCCAATTCAACGTGGGTGCGAGCATCGTTGCCATCAATACGGTGGCAGCCGCTCACTCTCTCGCGAACATCGATATGGCGGGCCATCGCGTCTCGTTGATGTACAGGGCCATTCTTGAAATCCAAAGGGACAAGAAGAACCTTGCTGCTTTCGACAAGGAGCGAGTTCGCCATCAGGTGACACCGGCTCGAGCCGGGGCCAACGAGTACTATCCATTCGTTCGCGTAATGGATGGGCACTGGGCGGACCTGGCTGAGAAGACTGTGACCTTTGAGAACATTCCCAATCTGCGTAAGTGGTACCCGAACCCCAGCAGCCTCAAGTATGCGGTGGTGATCGCCGAATTGATCGCCCTCGGTATCAGCCCAGAGGACAGCGAGAAGTTCATCCAGGACTACAAGTTCTCTAAGACGGGCCAGACCCGGCTCAGAGGCTTGGAGGCGGCGAACAAGGATCGGCGTAACCCACCCAAGCGGAAGCGGGGCGACAAATGGCCAGCGGCTGACAAGGAGGCTGCTTACAAGGCCCACGGGCTTTGTGAACTGGATCCTGAAGTGGCAAAGTCGCTCACGTTCGAGAGCGACTTTGCCCTAGCCATTGTGCGGTTTGTGAACGGGCGAATGGAGATCATCTGCGATGCCGGTCTCGACGGCAACGCAGTGATCAAAGCGGTAAAGGCTCAGCAGAACGTCTGGGCCAGCAACCCCGCTCCCACCCCGTAATTCTCAATCGATGTGCAACAAGGGCCGTGCTGGGCAACTGGCACGGCCCTTCTTCGTGGAGAGCCACCGATGAACCTTGCTGTGATGATGAAAGTGGTTGCCCTGGAGGGCTTGCTGGCCACAATCCAAAGTGACCCAGCGCTGCACTTCCAGGCCACCGAACTGCGGCCCCACCTGACGGATGCGGAGTACGAGGAGTACATCCGCGAACTCAGGAGGAACCGCGAGGAGAAGAAGTCGGATGTGGAACTGCTGCTGAGCAGCGAAGCCCTGGACTACTGGACCGAGTTCAAGGACCTGTACCACCGGGCAACGCTGATCCAAGGTCTGCGGGAAACCGCAAGGCTGCTGGATGACGCAGCGGAACTCTCCGAAACGTTCGAGCAATTGGCACCTGCGGATCGCTACTTCTTCCGACCCGCACAAGCGGGGGAGAAGTGGAGCAAGATGCAGCACGCGCTGGAATACGACTTCGAAATCCTCAAGAGCAGCACGGACCTGTACTCGTGGCTGGATGCGCTTGAGAACCACACCCAAAAGCAGTTTCTGGCCGATCTGATTGAACGGCTGGAGCCATCCAAGCCGGTCACAAAGAAACCAGGGCAACGAGCGCCCTGGTTCCGAGAGTACATCAAGCGCAACGCTCGATAGCGCAGTGTGAACGTGCCTCAGGGCACGTTCACATGCTCGATGCTTTCCCCGCTGAGCAGCGCGTTCACGTCATCAATGATCTTGTTGAGCGCCTTCAACTGCTTGATGGTGAAGTCCTCGCCCTTGCGACCACGGATCGCCGGATGCGGCTTGCTCAGTTTCTCAATGAACCCATCGAGCAGTTCGCCCTTGGTCTGCTTGCTCTGGCTGCGACGGCCATAGAGCCCGCTGGGCATGTCCAGCACCTGTCGAAGTTCCTTGCGGAAGTGGTTCAGCGCTTCAATCACTGCGCGGGTGTAGGCGTGGTCGTCCTCGCTGAGCCGAGCATACTCCACGTCTCTGCCGAACGTGCTCGTCTTGGTGACCACGTGGGAGCAGATGTTGGCCGCGGGCAGTGACTTGCTGCGGGTCGCTGGGGTTGCTGCGGCAGCGGCCGGGAATTGAAATAGATCGTTCATGTGCGTTTCCTTTTATTGCTTTTTTTGTTGTTTAATTCTTGGCATCCTGCGCAGCCATTGCAGCGCGGACACGAGCCCAATACTGGCGGGCGGCCTCAGCGATAGCAGCCTTGTGGGCCTCGCTCTTGGGCTTGCTCAGTGCAGCCCGGTGTTCCTCGGTGCGGTAGCGGCCCTTGAGGCTGCTGCTGATTGCTTGGCGAGTGGCGTCCGTGTGTTTGGCTCCGGTACGTGCCGCTGCGATCTTGTTCTTTGTTTCCTGCGTGTGCTTCATGTTGTCCTCCGAGGCTTGCTGCCTTCTTGTTGTTGGATTTGCGATTACTTCTTGATGCCCATCTGCTGCAAACGGATGGTCTCCATGAGCGTGTTGCCGCCCTTCCTGTTCTCGAACTCCTCGCGCTCAGGCTTCATTTCGGGGTTGAGCCAGATGCCGTAAGCGAGCAGGTTGTTGCCCACGCGACCACCTGCGGGTCGCTTGTCCAAGGTCACTTCCATGTTCCAGCCCTGGAGGCTGAGTAGGATCGTGGGGTTGTCCTCTGCAACGTCCCAGAACACGATGGCCGCTGTGTAGATGATCACCTTGTTATCAGCGTCCTTGAACTTGGCTCCCACTGGCTTGATGTGCCACTTGGCCTGTCCCAGGTTCGCCTTGTCCAGCGTGTGATCGATTTCCACGTAGAAGGGATCGCGCTCGTAGCCCTCGGGTACGTTGTTGCGGAAGCCGCGCGCCACCGGGTGGAACGCACCCAGGTAACTGAACACGTCGCCACCATCCTCAAACACGAGGTGGATCTTGACCTTGTACTGGTTGCTCTTCTTCTTGCCCGGCTTGCCTGCGCCGTTGTCGAATAGGTCCACCTTCACATAGAATGGAGTAGGCATAATGGATGCACGCGCGCCGTCATCCTCTACCCCAATACTATCTTCTAGAGCCGATGGCAGTGCGGGGTTGTTCGGCTCGTCGTCCTGAGTGGCGAACGAAGGCGCGAGCCCGTTAGTCGTTACTTCCTCCTCGATGGCAACAGCCAGATGTTCCTCTGGTACAACGCCGATGGCGAAGCCATCAGGCGTGTATCCATTATTAACATTATTCTCATTAGTAAGAGCCGTTACTAATGGATACACGCCTTGTGCAGCCACTGGCTCATCTTCTAATGGATACACGCCTTGGCCCGTGATTAGGCTCTGCACGGCCATCTGCTGCTGGTGCTGCTCAGTGCGCTGGAAGTTGGCCACTTTGAGAGGATCAAAGCCAGCAGCGCGTAGACGTGCTTCGATGTCATTGCTGTTGTACATGTGTGTCTCCTTGTGCAGGCATAATGGTTGTGCGCCTGTCTTCATTCCTATTTATAGCACGAGGTTAGTTTCGGGCGTCAAATAAGAAAAGAACAGGCCATCTCTCATGCTGGGTAAATACTGGCATGAAGACGAGCATCGCAGGCTTGAGCCTGATCAAATCATTCGAGGGCTGCGAACTCACAGCCTACAAGTGCCCCGCAGGGGCACTCACCATTGGCTACGGCCACACCGGATCGGACGTGAAGCCCGGTCAGGTGATCACTCCCCATCGCGCAGAAGAACTGCTGCAAGGGGACCTCGCCAAGTTTGAGCAGGCCGTGAGCAAGGCCCTCAAGGTTGCGGTATCACCCAACCAGTTCGGTGCCCTCGTCAGCCTTGCCTACAACATCGGTGGCACTGCGCTGGCTCGGAGCACGCTGATCAAGCGGCTCAACGCTGGTGACACTCAGGGTGCAGCGGATCAGTTTTTGGCCTGGAATAAAGCGGGCGGCAAAGTGCTCAAGGGCCTCACCCGACGCAGGGAAGCAGAGCGCGCTCTGTTCCTGCATCCGTGAGCGGCTACCGAAACAAACTAGAGGCTCGGGTGGGTGCAGCGCTACCACCGGAGTACGCCTACGAGAGCACCTACCTCCCGTACACACTGGCGCATCGGTATTTGCCGGACTTCATTGACGCGGAGGCAAAGCGCATCGTGGAAGTGAAGGGCCGTTTTCCTGCCAGCGACAGAGCCAAGATGAAGGCCATCCGGCAGCAACACCCGAATTATCATATCGAAATCCGCTTCCAAGAACCCAACACGAAAATCGCAAAGAACAGCAAGACAACGTATGCCGCGTGGTGCGAGAAGAACGGAATTGCGTGGAGTAAGGCTTAGTGACTGATCTGATCACCAGAGAAAAGAAGATCAAGGGCAACTTTCAAACCCATAAGACCGCGTGCAAGAACTCGGGTACATTCTTCGCGATCACGCAGGATGAATGGCTGGCAGTTTGGCGCAGCCGCCCCCTGCGAGAGGGCACCGGCTATGTGGTCAAGCGCGATGATGCAGGCGAGTGGGTTCCCGACAACATCTGCTTCAAGCCCATGAAGGCCAAGGCACCCAACACTATCAAGCCCAAAGAGAGCCGCACCCTAACAGTGCGGCAGTGGGCGCAGGAGATGAGAGCCAAAAGGTAAATAGAATTGTGGGAAGTTGTGCTCCTGCAGACATGTGAAACTCCTTAAGTCGGTCGGAAAGCCCTGGTTCAGCCCAGGGCTTTCTTTTGAGTTAAGTAAATATCTGACAACCGGAGGTCGGATATGAACATTCAAATGATTATCGCTGCCGTGGTGTTCACCATCATTGCTGGACTATCCACAATGGTATACGTGCAGTACCAGCAGAACAGCGCAAAAGACGCGAAAATTAGTCAGCAATCTCAAGCACTCACAGTGCAAGAACGCACCATCAGCAGTCTCACTGCACAAGCGGCAGAAATTGAGAGCAAGCACTTAGTTCTGGGTGAAGCCTATGCGGAAGCGGAGCGTCGCCTACGCGCTCGTACTCGCAAGCCCGAACCCACCGTGGGTGCTCGGGATGAGTACATCAACGATCTAGGCCGAGCAATCGAAGGAGCCGCACGATGAAGCCGCATGCTCTCCTAGCCCTGGTAGGCCTCACAGCAGCCCTGGCAGGCTGTCAGACTGCAAGTGTGGCGGTGACCACTCCCTCGCTCAGCGTGGCCCCTCAGCGGCCCCGTGGCGTCACATGGAAGCCCGTGGACATCCGCAGGGAGACCCAGGACCGCTACGTGATGAACGGCAGCAGCCGCAACAATCTCAGGGACAACCTTGCGGACATCGCGCGCAGCCAGGAGCAGTGGAACGCCTTTGGCGACTACTATGCATCTGGTACAACCGAGCGCTAGAAGCCCATCATTTTTGCGGAGAGCATTTTATGCCGCCAACGAGAGCGCTGATCAGTTTTGCCCGAGCCACCGAAGACGACTTTCGGCAGGAAGAGGCTAAGTTGGCGTTCTTATGGTTTGAGGGGTTGATTGTTGAAAATCTAGGAGACTTTGATAAGGACAAATTCGTCAACAGTCTTATAGACGAGACAACGAGTAGAAGGGATAGGCACCTCATACACGATCTCACAGCGACCGTTGAGGAGGTTCTGGGAAAGCCTTCGATTGAAGAGCGTCTAGCAAAACTAGAGCATGGCTATCCGCGATGGGGTCAAAATGGCGAGAACTATGATTATCCCGAACCTGAAAATGCTTATGATTATGCGCACAACCAACTATTACGTGCTATCGAAATTGAGAAAGGAGTGGAAAGGTTCGTTGATGGCCATGAAATCGAACAGGTTGAAGGTCGCGTAAGGGTTGCTGTTGATGCCGTCGGCCTTTGGGACAAGGTGAATAAGGCTAGATCCTGCGTGCTGCAGGCAACTCTCGACGAGGATGCGGCTCTGAAAGCGGCCAGAAGTTTTGGCAGACCATCAGGGTCTGAAGCCTTACCATTTCATCTATTCAACAGTTCAATTCCGTCGTTGAAGGCTGTCCCATGGAATGAAATAATAAAAATCAAATTTACTGGAGCATTTGACGAACTACGCCAGAAAATGTCTGACATCGCCGTAGATGCGGATGGAGATCTAGATAGTGCAAGAAAATCTCTCGACACTCATGTTCAAGAAGTGATGGACGAAATTGTCGAGAAAGCAAAGCCGCGACCGTTCCTAGTATCGATGCTTTCTATCATCGGAAACTTACCATTCCCTGTCGCGAATCCAGTGGGGGTTTACACTTCTGTGAGGGATGCAGCAAGCGAAGTAAAGAAAAAAGATGATTATAATTGGCTCTATATGCTGCGAGAACTGAAGAAAAAATCTTCGCCGTGACTTCCTCCGAGGGACGCGGAAAGCGGTCTCAGATCGGAAAGTCTGGCGGCATATCGCTCTCTAGGTCACTCGGCCAAACGTGAAAGCGCGGGCTCATCTGCGTGCCCCTGTTGCGATGCCGGGGGCAGTCCTTACTGATCTGCACCCTCACATGATCCAGGCTGGCCTCCGCTCCGAAGCGCTCAGCCAGTCTAGCCAGACGGTACACACCTGTACGCCACGGACAGAAGATGCATTCGAAGCGCACCGCCACTTAGGGGTATTGGCTCAAACGCTCCGGGACCCTCATCGCCCGGAGCGAGCGCCTTCCTTCACGAAGCCAGCACCGATGCTGCGCCACTTCACCAACTCACGAGCATGAGCCGCACGGCGCTTGCAGATGTCATCCGCTATGGCAGCCTGGAGCGCACGAACCGTGTTCCCGCCGTTGGGCACAAGGTAGGGCTCAGCGATGCTAGCAAGGTCCCTGGTGGTACGCCGAATGGGGATGGTGCTCATGAACCGGCCTCCTTGGAACAGAACGGGAACAACACCATCCCGTTCCCACGGTCAAGCCTCCATAATCTCATTGCGTGATCAAACGCCCTCACCCTAGCGCCTGCCAAAGGCGGCAGTCATTTCGCAGGTTACGGCAGCCCGGATATGATCTGACGCAGAGGTTCACCAGAGTGGAGGGCGACATCAGTGACAGCGCAGATGCCCGACCGCATCCTCATTGACGGTGAGTGCAAAACCCTGAAGTTTTGGGGATGGCCTTTCCCGCCGGAAGTGCGCCTCACCAAAGGCTGTCATTTCGCAGGCAGTTCCACCGCCACGCAGCGAGGATACTCCTCCACATGGCAGGTCATCGATGGTCGGCTGTATCTCGCTGGGTTTGGCGGCACGATCAGGTGCTTTGGCTCAGACGAGGTACGGCAGGTTTCCAAGGAGACATTTTTCCCAGGCACCGAACCCACCTTTGCGTATTGGATGGATCACACGTTCAAGATCGGCATCGGGGACGTCGTTGGATACTCGCACGGCGGTGCAGGCTACCATTACGATAAGTACCGCTACCTCTACATCCACAGGGGGATAGTGGTACGTGACGAGATTAGGTTGAACAGCGAAATTAGCGAAGAAGATAAGGCACGCTATCGAAAACACGGCAATCCCTGGTAAGCGCGGCCGCAGTCTAAGATTGTGTATCCGGGTAGTTTTGAGCCCTTATGAGCCCAATATGAGCAAGACCAATTAAATATGAGCGGGACACAGCAAGGATACCCGCACATGGCACACAAGGTTACATTCGAGATCGAGTTTCACGACGAAGCACAGCAGGCAGCAGCCAGCCCCAGCAACACCGGCATGATCAGAGCCATGCTGGAGTACGAGATGAATTGGCCCCGAGTTAATCCGGGTCACTACGTGCTGGGCAGCATGAACGGTGACATGCTGGAGTGGCTGAACACCTGCCGCGCACTCCGTGGGGATAACCGACTGGGCTTCGATCAAGCCCGCACGGGTGACCTCTCGTTCACCCGCAGCCTCTACGTGGAGTTCGACGACCGCCGCGACGCCATGCTGTTCCGGCTCACCTGGGGCTGCACGAGCAAATTCTGACTAGGAAAAACGCTCTCGCTCCAACATTGCTTTCACGTCATCCCACCTTGATATGAGAGGTGCCATCATCAATTTGTATATAAGCCAACACGCAAAAATATGGGTTGCAGACCAGAACTCATGATCTTTTACGGTCCCGTGCGCGAGAGAATTTCGCAGATTGAAGCCCTGCCTACTGTGAAAGATCATTTCGATCTGAAACATCATCGCTTCGCCGAAAATTTTATCGAGTTGATCACGAAATCTGTCTAGTAGGACTGAAAGCATCACGTCCTCTTGTGTGGAGGCGTTAGTAATTTTTGTTACATCGGTTCCGGTCTGTTTGAGCACATACCGAAGCGCATTCTCTAGTTGAGGAATGAGCAAGCAGCACGCCTCAATGTTTGCGCCTGAGAAGAACCTGCTCAAACCGATGGAAAACACGCCTTCGTGGCCCGGCGGCACGAACGGGCTCATTTTTGCAATCAGGTAGAACAATTCTTCCGATAGAACATGCTCACTTCTCATTGTGTGCAGCACCGGCCGGATGGCTCCCTGAACCCCTGCCTGATGCTCAAAGCCCATCACCTGTGCGCAACGTGCCCGAACATCTTCGTCACTAATGTTTCCACTTAGGTCCAAGGCTGGAATTCTCGTGACGATCTTACCCTCATCATCATGAACCGTTGTATCGATCACTGATGCGAAGGAAAACTCTTCAGCAGACTGGCGGATCTCCGCTCTGTATGCCTCGATGCCTTTGGGTCGACCAATGTGGGCGAGGCCCAGAAGACAGTCGCTCAAAGCCTTACCGCTATAAGCAGTTATTGCTTTGTTCACCTCATCTGTGATGTCTGCGGACTCCTCAAAGGTGGACATCTCGTCCCTGAGTTCGGCTTGTTTGGCTACTAACAAAGCCTTAAGTTCTTCAAGGCGCCCTGCGGGCCGATATTGGCGCTGAACCTCTCTGTATTGTTCGATGGCCCGCATCAATGAACTGGTCGCATTCATGGCCGAGCCGGCCATGGCCACGGCTTCAGCGACATGACATTCGGCTGCTCGAATTAAGCAATCCGCCTGTCTCTTTTGATCTCTGGCAATCTCATAGGCTTGAGCCGCAATGAGCCAATTACGCCCTGCGCCATCGAGGTCCTTGTTAGCCTCATTGAATTCTGCATAATCTACAGCGTCGGACGCCACGAGATTGACATCGGATACTCCGTAACTGAGATCCAGTTTGGCAGCGCGCCCGAATATGCTTGGTATTTTCTCTCCCAAACCTATCGTTCTCATCTGGACAAGCAGGGCATTAGTTTGCGTCTGAAGTGATGGATCTGTACCTCGAGTACTCCCTATAGATAAGGCGCGTTGAAGATACTTTACACCCATCCACGTATGATTTTCTTCCTTGCCACCGTCAAAATATGCACGTTGATCCAGAACAAGCGCTACGCTGTCATTCAGGCCAGCAATCGCGTTTGTCTTGGAAACAGCATCGCTGCGTCTATTGAGCCAGGCCACATCGGCCAGCCTTGCTCTCAAGGCCGGGTTCTGAGTTCTTGCCGCTATCTCACCAAACACTACCGACTGCTCACCGCGAAAATCTGCAGGTATTAGGCTGCGTCTGCCGTCGCCGGACACAAACATGGGTCCATAAGGCTCACCACGATCTTCGGGCTTCGAGTGAAAACGGCATATGATCGAGAGCAAAGCAAAGGCATAAGCCTCGATCATCCTGCCTTCGCTTTCAGATTTTTCGCGCGCAACTCGAAACATCTCGCTGAGGTCATGGTATCCCACACTGTTGCTGTCCGATATTGGCTCCTCGAAATCAAACGAAAGAAACTGGGAAGTCGTTACTGGCTGAAAGGGAATGTTTTGGTTGTCTTCTGACGACATTGATAGAATGTTCCTCAGCCGCATCTTGATGCAATATGCTTTTCAGCACAGGATCAAATGCAGGTTAGCACGAAGGTGCAAGGGGTACACACGATTTCCGCAATCCTATTGCTGGCATCGTATTACGGCCTGGCCTGGGTCTGGTTCACTCATAGCGAAGCGGTCTCCTACACCCAACGAGTGTAGAAAACTGCATCTAAACGTCAATGTTATCAGCGAGTTAGAACAGCAACTTTCGTGCTCTGGTGCCAAGTGCTGCTGAGCACCTTTTGTGCTGTTCTTGTTATCGCTATTCAACAGCCATCCCAAGGCGCAATCAACCGAAGACTTTGCTATTCCCACGGTAATCTTGTGTCGCATCCACATGAGCACGGCTGTAACAACGAACGTGCGTTCAACGTTACGAGGAGCCGATGAGTTACGTGGCCTACTACAGAGTAAGCACTGCCAAGCAGGGAGCCAGCGGGCTTGGGCTTGAGGCTCAGCGCAGCGCCGTGCTTGCCCACATGCGGGATCAGCCGCTTGCGGAGTTTGTGGAGGTGGAGAGCGGTAAGCAGGACGACAGGCCTCAACTCGCCGCTGCACTGGAGATGGCCAAGGCCAGCAACGCCACGTTGGTGATTGCCAAGTTGGATCGCCTCAGCAGAGACGTGCACTTCATCAGTGGCTTGATGAAGGCCAACGTTCCCATCCTTGCATGCGACAATCCCACGGCGGACAAGTTCACACTGCATCTCTACGCGGCGCTGGCCGAGAAGGAGCGGGATCTTATCAGCGAGCGCACCAAGGCCGCACTGGCAGCAGCCCGTGCTCGTGGAGTGCGCCTAGGGACGAACGAGAAGCGCGTACAGCGGGCTGATGCTCACGCGGCTAGCCTTGCAGCAGTGCTCAACGAACTGCGCTTGCAGGGCATCACAAGCACACGGGCAGTGGCAGCAGCGCTCAACGCGCAGGGCATTGTCAGCCCCGGTGGTACGCAGTGGAGTGCCATGGCAGTCAAGCGGCTAATGGATCGCCTAGCCGATCAGGAGATGGCATCACTCACTCAGTCACTGAGGAATTATCACACGCCTGAGCAATATGCGGTTGCTCTTAAGTCGCACGGTGTTAGAGTAGTTGAGTGATGCAATAGATGTTTATGGATAGTGGAGCGATCCAATAGGGCTCGCTCCACTCCGCTGCTGGTCCAGGGCAACTGCCCAGGGGGCACCCCCCAGATTGGCCTAGCGATCCATTCGAGGTTGCTCAATAACCTTTTGATACGATTTTTGTATTACGGTTCCGGCGTCTGAACTTCTATCAAGCCCTTACGCAATCCCACATCTCTGAGCAAATTCAGAAGCGTTGCTCGGCCTTTTATAAGCCGGTTGCATACCAAGCCGATCTCATGTGCTGTTGCCTCTTTGTTGTATTTCGGTGCTATGGAATGAGGGCCTAAAAACACTCGCGCCGCTTCATCTGCATCGTGATCAGAGATCCAAGCGCTTTGATGAGCCACAAGGTTTCGCATCATCCGGCTTTCACTCAGCACGGTATGCACCTCGTTCCATGTTGTCTTTTCTTCATCGGTGCACTGCATTTGCACGAGAAGGTCAATTAGGTTGATCTTCTTCTCTGATGATTGCTGATCTTTCAGAACTTTGAGGGCATTGGCGTCGTCCGTTGGGGCCGTGAGCGCCATGAAAAACAAGCGTAACTTGTTCTCCATATCGCTGTTCATGATCACCAACTTGCCCACCTCATTCTGCAGTTGGCTCATCAAAAGCCATATTTCCTGCTGCCGCCGGAACATGCCCTTCAGTTCGTCATGCCATTCATCCAAGATCGCGGCTCCTAAGTGCTTACTCGTTTTCACCCGCTAGATCGGCGTTTTACGCAGAGTGAAGGCCTACCTCTTATTCCACTTGAGATCGAGCACACCCGCATTGCTCAGTTTCAGTTGCGCGATGTGGCCCGTGGTTCGCCGGGCTGCTTCTTTGTCAGTGGCACTCTCGTGGATTTCAAACTTGAACCTCAGAGGCTCCTCGGGCTCCGGGTTCTGCGCCACTCCGCTGAGTAGGGCTTGGCCACGCTCATCCAGCCGCCATTCACCGTGCTCGTTGTTGTCCCTAAGCCACTTGGCGATCGTGGTCACCTCTGGGCCAGCAGCGATGAACCTGTGCTCCAGTGCGCCGCTGCGCTTGGGGTTCTGCGGACGGTAGTGGGTGATGCTGGTCTTCATCGTCGGGCCTTTCTTCGCAGGGGAGGCTTACCCGAGTGCGGTTTAACAGGCGGTCATTTTTCGGCGGGGCGCTCCGCGATGATCTCACCCTCGATGATGTTCACGCGCTGAGCATCAATGGCTGTCTGCTGCCGGTCCATCTCCGCCATTCGGCGCTGCATGGCGTTGATCGCATCCGCAATGCCGCTGGCGTTGTGATCCACCTTCACGTCCACGCTCTGCTTGGGCCTTCCCCAGCCTCGGTCCAGCAGCGCCACGCTCGCTTGCACGCGGGCACTACCGTTGATCGTCGTGTCCATGGCGATATCGAAGAGGTTGGTCACCAGTTGCGGTGTGAGTTCCCTGGCCATCTCCTGCACTTCGCGGATGATGGGTGGTCGGCCCTTGGGATTGCCGCTGCTGCCCTTCTGGAAACCACGGCTCTTGCAGGCCTCGGGCTCGTTCTGCTTACGCGGCATCAGTGACCTCCTGGCCACCAATTGCTGCCTGGAACACCCCAGCGTGCTCGCGGCTGGAGAACATCACGTCGAACTGCGCCACGCTCACGCTCTTGAACGAGAAGGCCTCTGTGATGTTGGCGGTGATCCAATCGCCATAGCGCCGTGCCACCCACTGCTGGGCCGCTTGATCCGGCGTGGTGCCTGGGTTGGCCTCCACGATGGCGTCCACCTGGGGCTTGTGGCCGTTGGCGATCTTTACGCGAATGATTGTTGCCATGGTTCTCCTGCATGAAAAAGGCTGCGCAGTATTTACGCAGCCCGGCAGGAAATCACGTCGTTGGGCTCAGGTGCGAGCATGCACCATCGTGAAGGGAAGCCTGAACAACTCGCTCATGTCCGAGTATCGTACTTCCAGAGCCCAATCGGCCCACGTGCAGGCTGAGGCATCGCAGGCGCTGCGAAACTGCGTGATCATGGTTTTGGCTTGCTGGAAGGCTGCACCAAGGCTGTCGCACTCGACATCGATGGTATCCGCGATGCGCTCGCCCTTGTCGCACACGTTGAAGTAGAACTTGGCCACGATGTCGTCTCCGTTACCGGCCGCTTATCTCGGGCCTGTAACGGTGCTGTGACGCGGCCTCATGAGCGCACTTAGCCTCATGCTCTGCCGGGTCGCTGTCGTTATCTTGCCGAGCGCTTCCTTGCTCATGCAAGATGGTGCAGAAATTTGCAACAACAAGGATGGTCTTCGGTTGCGAGCGTGGAGCACGGCTGTATCCGGAACGAACAGCGCAACCGGCGCTGAGAGGACACAGCAATGGCCACCAAGTCACTGATGGATCAGTTCATTTCGTTCGCGGCCCCGGCTAACTCCGCGTCAAAGCCCGGTGATCCCGTCTCGGTATTTTTCGGGAAGATCGAGCGTCAGATCGGTTTTGCAGAGCAGGCCAAGCGCGGGGACAAGATCAACCAGCGCAGTGCTTGGTTCCGCCCCGAGGGTGCGGGCTACCGGCTCAAGATCGGTCGCGAAGCCCTCAGGTTCGGCGAGCACCAGTGGTTTGCTGCTGCCAACCTCGATGAGGTCGTCGAACGGCTCAAGATGGCTCGGCAGGTCATCGAGGCCAGCGACACACTACGGGCTCAGATCGCCGCCAACAGCAAGGCACGGGGCGAGCGCATGCAGGGAGCCCGCAAGGCCCGCAAGCCCGCGTAGCGCCCTTGTAGGGCACTGGAAGGCCCACACTAAGCGGGCCTTCACCGTCTAAAACGGTACATCATCGTCGAAGGCAGGGCTGCCTCGGCTTGATCTCTTATCCTCGATCCTGGCTTGGGGCTTCTCAATCTGCCGGCGATCTCGCCAAGGCAACAACTTATCCGCAATCTTGTCTGCCTTCTCGATCCACTTCGATATGCGATCGAGCCGATCGAACACTGGCTGCAATTCATCGGAGGCTTCCCGGATCGCGCGGGAAGCCTCAATCATGCCGGCGTACAGCGCCTGAGTTGAAGTTTTATCCTTATCAACCTCGGCTGCAAAGGCATTGAGTTTAGCAAGAAGCGAATGCCTGAGTTCGTCCGAGATGTTGATCGCGTATATCTGAACCCTTATCTCGCCAATCAGACGATGTATTGCGGCTTTTGAAGGGTGGGACAGGCTAACGACCGTGTTAACACCGCTTTTGGTGCGGCGGGCAGCCTCCATGAGTACCTTCATAGCCGTCATCTCGCAGTGCCGGCGAAAGTTGGCGAAGTATGGATCAAAATCTCTGTCCTCGATGGGCGGGTTTTTGAGATCCGACAGTATATCAAGCCCGTGAACGTCATCGAAACTTATCATGCAATCTACGTAGGCGCGCTCCATCCAGCGCCCGCCTCGGTTTTCCTCGTAAGCAAGTTCGACTTCTTTCATTTTTCTCTTATGAAGTACGGCAAATGCTTCCTCGCTGTTGTCAGGGAGCGTGTTAAATTCGTTGTCCTCGTCCATGCCCATTCGTCCAAGCCGTTCGCCATTTGTCCCTTCATAGCCCGTTTGAAGCGCGTGGTTGAGTGCGATTGGTAAATAACCGGCAAAACCACACAGGAGGACCGCCGGTGGACGATGAAATGGACACCGCCTGTGAGGGCTCCCAGCAGCCAACTGCACCCGCTCCACGCAAGCGCAGGAGCCCCAAGGCCGCGCCCTACAAAGACCCTGGAGCGCTCGCCAGCGCCTTTGGCAGTGTGGTTAGCGTGTTCTCCCGCTATCCGGTCTCTGCGCTGCTGGTGACGCTGATCGCTGGCGTGGCCGGCGTGGGATATGCCACCTACCAGAGTGACGACTTCCGCAAGTTCGTGACCTCGATCGTACCCACCTCACAGGCAGCGCTGGAGCAGCAGGCCAACAAGGCACGCAAGGACATCCGCAGAGAGGACGAGGTTTGCAGCCTCGTGGAAGCCGTGGGCAAGCGCATCAGCGCGCACCGCATGATCTACTTCCGCTACACTGGGGAGGGCGTTGCCAGCGCACAGACCCCCATCCCGTGGCGCTACGTGAGCGCTGTGTGCGTATATCCCAAGCCGGGTGTGGACTACGACATCGCGGGCGCACAGGCGATGCCAGCGAGCCTCAGCACGGAATTGCAGATCAAGATGTTCCCCGATGGCAAGCGCGAGGGCGCATGCGGCACGTGGCACCAAGAGGACATCAAGGGCGCTTACCTGCGCAGCCGCTTCGAGAAGAACGGCACTGACATGAAAATCGCGTGCGGACAGGTGAGCCCGCAGGGGCTACCCACGGGCTCGCTGGCTGCGGATTGGCTCAGCCGTCACGCCATCACTGAGGCTGAGGACGAGGTTGAGCGCGTGATCCAAGAAGCGCTGCGCAACATCACGGAGTTGCAGAACAAGCCCGCTCAATGACATGCTTCCCTGAGGGATGAGCCAACCTGGTGGGCAAAAACGAGCATGCGTGAGATGTTGCGGAAAACCTACGAAATCCAGAGGGGCGGTCCCTCCGCACTCGATTGGGATCAATACAGGGCCCTAATCAAATCCGACTGGAGGAAACTGCTTGATGATTATGAAGCAACGGAGGAGGATGTTTATCAAGATTTTCTAGAACAGCATCCTTGTCTTGTTCCAGGTTGCTCAGGAATGATGGGGACCTCCGGCCATGCGCCTATACTTGACGCATTGTTCTCACAGCCAAAATTGCCCGATTTCACATGCAAAATTCCTGATTTCATGTGGATTGCTAAGGATAGCCAGAGCGTATATCCGATACTTATTGAAATCGAGGCCCCTTCAAAGCGGTGGTTCAACAAAGGCGGCGATACCACTTCTCATTTTAATCACGCAATGGGCCAACTTCTTGAGTGGAAAACGTGGTTCGCGAACCCGTTGAACCGGATTGCTTTTGCCAAACATTATGACCTAAACCTTGAGTTCCGCCATCTAAAGCCTCATTATGTTCTCATATATGGAAGAAGACACGAGGCTAATCGTGACAAGATACTCGCAGAGAAGCGCCAACATCTGCAACACGCTGATGTGACTACCATGACGTTCGATAGGCTTGAGCCCAATTGGACTGCGCATCGGTTCATGAGTGTTCGAGCCAAAAAAAACGGCTATGTCGCCCGTTACGTCCCAGCGAGTTTTCAACTTGGTCCGATGAACGCTGATGAAGTTGCGAAGATCTCTGAGTTCGATGAAGCAATCAATAGAAGTCCCTATTTAACCCCGGAGAGGCGCGCCTTCTTAATTTCGCGTATCCCATATTGGCAGAGATGGGCAAGAACAGAAAATATGTGCGTCCGCAATCCCGGAGACGTTGAATAGTATCGCTTGCCTTTAGGGGTGCGATTTATCATGCAACCATAAATACCGGAGTTGCATCAATTCCGGTATTCCATGGCGTCAGACAACGACTTGGCACTGCTGTTCGCGCAGTTCCACAAAGACATTCCATTCTTCGCCCAGCAGGCTTTTGGCACCACGCTCACACCCAAGCAGGTGGAGTTCGTCACCAAGTACCAAGCCAACAAGCGCATCACGTTCCGAGGCGGTATCGGCTTCGGCAAGACGTTCAGCATGGCAGTGCTGATCCACTGGGCTCTGCTCACGCATAACGATGTGCAGGTGACCATTTTTGGTCCCAGTGAGGACCAGATCAAAGCAGGTATCTGGAAAGAGGTGGGCAACCTCTATGTGAAGTTGCCACCATTCCTCAAGGACACACTCGATTACACAGCCACCAAACTTTACCGCGTCGATAATCCCACGGGTGCTTTTGCGGAAACACGCCTAGCCAACAAAGACAACATCGAAACTGCTCGTGGTATCCACCAAGTCAACAACTTCGTGTTCGTTGACGAAGCCACGGGTGTGCCCGATCCGGTATTCGCGGAGTTGAAGAACATCTTCACCGACCGCAATCCCAAACTGTGCATCATCTCAAACCCATCCAAGACCAGCGGCTTCTTCTTCGACACCTGGGAGCACCCAGAGATCAGCGTGGGGTGGACGCGGGTTCACGGCAAACTCACCGACAACCCCAACATCAAACCGGATGACCTTGCAGCGATCACGGCTTCCTTCGGAGGCATTGGCACCAACGAGTACCGCGTAAAGGCGTTGGGTGAGTTCCCGCTGGAGGACGAAGACGGCGTAATCCCCCGTGACATCGTGGTGGAAGCCATTGAGCGCGATGTAACGCCCACGCCCAAATACCCCGTGGTTTGGGGCTTTGACCCCAGCGGCACCGGCAAGGACCGCAGTGTCCTCATCAAGCGCCGCGACAACCTCATGATGGGCGATCCCATCGTGTACGGCACCATGCTGCCCGAGCAGTTGGCTGCTCGCGTGCGCGAGGAATTCGACCGCACTCCCAAAGCGGATCAGCCCACGGAAATCTGCGTGGATGGCATTGGCGTGGGTCACGGTATCGCTGGCTTGCTGCGCACCATGGGCCTGCCGGTCAAAGAGGTCATCGTGAGCAACAAGGCTCGCGATCCCGAGCGGTACATGAGCCTGCGCGACGAACTTTGGTTCAAGTGCCGGGAGTGGTTTGAAACCGGCAACGTTAGCATTCCCAATCACGCGGAGTTAATCCGCGAACTGTGCCTGCCCTCGTATGAGTTCCAGGGCCTCAAGCACAAGGTTCAGAGCAAGAAAGACATTCGCAAGGCTGGCCGCAAGAGCCCCGATCTTGCGGACGCTCTTTGTCTTACATTCGCAAGCGATGCCCGCAACACTCACTTCGGTAAATACGCTTGGTCGAAGCCAATTCCCATCAATCGTGGGTACAACATTATCTAACGAATAAGATGCGGGAATAACCGCACACGAAAGGCACGGATGGAAGAGGAAAATACCAAGAAGCCAGCAGCATCCAAGGCGCTCAGCGAGCAGGATATCCTCAATCGCGTAAGCAAGGGTGTGCAGCACGCGCAGAACTTCACGCTCGGCGAGATCGAGCGCAAGCGCGTGACTGGCTTGGAACTGTACAATCGCGATCAGTTTGCGGGCGACGAGCAGATCATCGGACGCAGCCGCTACGTCACCAGCGACACCTTCGACAACGTGGAATGGACCCTGGGCAACCTCATGGCGCTGTTCGACAGCCAGGAAAAGGTTGTTCAGTTCTCTCCCACTGGTCCCGAGGACGAGGCACTGGCCGAGCAGCAGACCGACGTTGTGAACTTCGTGGTCACCCAGGAGAACAACCACGCCTTGGTACTGCACGATTGGCTCAAGAACGGCCTCATCGGCGGCCTCGGCATCGTCACCGCGGAATTCTACAAAGACAAGCGCTGGAAGCCCGCACAGGTGCTCCAGGGCGTTCCCAACAGCCACGCGGTGGAGTTGGAGAACAGCGAGGATCACGAAATCCTAGAGGCCGGTGAGGCCTATCCGATCCCGGGCATGGAAATGATCCCCGGCATGGAGATGCGCGACCTCAAGGTGCGCGAGGCTCACACTCGCAGCAAGGTGCGCATCAGCGTGTTGCCGCCCGAGGATTTCATCGTCAGCAAGGACGCTCAGTTCGATTACCAGACCGGCGGCATTGCAGCGGACCTACAGGGCTACAAGCGTACCCTACCGCGCGCTGAACTGCTGGAGATGGGCTACGAAGCCGAGAAGGTGAACCGCATTCCCACCAGCGGTGGTGACACCAGCGAGTACACACAGGAGCGCAACAAGGACCAGGGACACAGCGACGGCACCAGCGATGTCGAAGACGAGGTGGACCTCTACGAGTTGTTCATGCGCATGGACATCAACGGCGACGGCGTTCGCGAACTCGTGCGCCTCACCATCGGTGGCGGGCCATCGAGCGGTGCTGTGCTGCTGGGCCATGAGGAAGTGGAACTAGCGCCTTTCGCGCCCTTCGTTCCCTACATGATGCCCAACACGATCAACGGCATGAGCGTGGGCGATCTGGTTGGCAAGGACCAGCGCCTCAAGAGCCAGTTCATGCGTGGCATCAACGACAACCTCACCCAGGTGCTGCGCCCTCAGCGCGTTGCGGATGTGGAAGGTGTCAACATCGATGACCTGCTCAACGCGGGTCCCGACAGCATCATCAGGGTCAAGGACAAGGACGCTCTCAGCACGATCACCACGCCGTTCGTAGGCAGTCAGGCCTTTGGCATGATTGACGTGCTCAACCAGAGCATCGAGCACCGCACCGGAGTGGGTCCCAACCTCATGGGTGTGGACCCCACGCAGTTGCAGAACACTACGGCTACGGCCAGCAGCCAGCGTCAAACCATGAGCCAACTTCGGGTGGAGTTGATCGCCCGCATGTTCGCGGACACGGGCTATCGTTACCTGTTCCGCATGGTGACCAGCCTGCTCATCGCCAACATGGCGGACACGCAGGAAATGACCGTGAAACTGCGCGGCAACTGGGTTCCCTATGGCACTGACCAGTGGAACCCGGACCTCGACATCAAGGCCAACATCACCTTTGGCATCACCGATAAGCCCCAGAAACTGGCTGCGCTGAGCAACATCCTCCAGCAGCAGATGGAGGCGATGAAGTTGGGTGCGCCCATGACGGACATGGGCAAAATCTTCAACACGCTGGCCCTGATCACCGAGCACAGCGGCTTCAAGAACGCAGAGCGCTTCTGGAACAACCCAGCCAAGCAGGGGCCCGGTGCTGGTGCACCACCGCCAGAGAAGCCCGATCCAGCCGTGCAGGCCGAGCAGGCCAAGATGCAGATGGAGATGCAGAAGATGCAGATGGAAATGCAACTCAAGCATCAGGAGATGGAAATGGAGATGCAGATGCAGCGCGAGCAGTTCGCGGCCAAGATGGAACTGGAAAAGTATAAACTAGAACAGGAACTGGCCATGCGACGCGAGGAGATTGGCATGGAGACCCAACTTAAGGGTCTACAGATTGTCACCAAGCAGAACACGCAGCCGCAGATCCCAAATCAGGAATAAGGAGTACACATGGAAGACAACATCCGCAAGAGCGACCTGTACAAGCAGTATTACAGCGATCCGGTATTCCGCGAGCCTTGGGAAAAGGTTCGTGAGGCACTGATGGATGCGTTCCCCAAGACCGCAGCAGGCGACACCGCCACGCGCGAGCGCATCTACCTCATGCTGGGGCTACTCTCGAAGATTGACGAGTTTGTGGGCCGCACCATCGCCAGCGGCGAAATCGACAAGCGCAATCTTGCTGAACTCACAGAAGCCCGCAAGCGAGGCATTTTCGGGCTCACACACTAAATAGAAGCAACAACAACAATCGAGGTAATCGATGTCAGACAGCAACAATCCCACCGAGGGAACTGCAAGTCTTTCGCTGCACGAAGCAGCAAGCCAGATCAGCGCTTTGATGGGCACCAGTGCTCCTGAGAACGGTGATGCTGAAAACGAGGCCGTTGAGGCTGAAGTACCATCCCACGAGGATGCAGACGCCACTGAGGTACAACCGGAAACGGATACCGACGAGGAAGAGCATACAGAAGGGGATGCAGAGACCGAAACAACTGAGGCAGTCACTCCGAGTGAAGACGCTGAGGTTGAGTTAAATGGTGAACGCGTCAAGTTGAAGGACTTGAAGGCAGGCTACCTTCGCCAGTCGGACTACACGCGCAAGACCCAGGAACTGGCACAGCAGCGCCAGCACGCCGAAAGTCAGGTTCGATCCGAACTCAATGCGCAGGCCACACAGTATCTCTCCCAGGTGGAGCAGAACCTGCGTGACCACTTCCCACAAGAGCCCAATTGGGTGCAGTTGGCTGAGGATAACCCGGCACAATATGCGGTCGAGAGGGAGCAGTGGAACAAGCGTCTATCTGATCTCGCAGCAGTGAGACAGTTGCGCGCTCAGCACGAGCAGGCAGCCCATGCACAGAAGCAGGCAGCCGTGGCTCAGGCACAGGCAGAGGCATACAACAACTTGGTGCAGTTGCACCCAGAGTTTGCCCGCACCAACGATGGCAAGGTCAGCCCAGCCAGCGCAGAATTGGTCAACTTCGCCGTTAACGAGGTGGGTTTGCCCGAAGAACTGTTGCAGAGCGTAACTGACGCAAGGCTTTTCAGCATCATGTACGATGCCATGCGCTTTCGCAAGATGAAGGCTCAGGAAGGCAAGACCATCCAGAGTGTAGCAAGCAAGCCCCCGCTGGCTCGGCCCGGTGTAACCACCGGCAAGAGCACTGTTGCCCAGGCTGATCACGCAAAACAGATGGCGCGTCTCAAACGAACCGGCAGTGTCGACGACGCTGCAAGCATCATCAGCAGCCTTCTCAACAAATAAGGGGAAAACCCGAGAAGGCCAATAATAAGGAGCCAGAAAATGGCCACACTAGAGCTGCACCCGATCAAGTTGGGTCAAAGGCATCGTAGCCTGCGGCCATCAGGTAGTTACGGCATTCGTCCGGTGTGAAGCGGCCGAAGGCTTGCTTGATGGTGTCGGAGAGGTCTGCGAGCGTGCGAGCAGC
>NZ_JAGHKN010000147.1:0-254 GCF_023093475.1 Methylobacterium sp. 37f | reverse complement strand
AGCGCCAGACCCTGATGGATCGCCGCTTGCGCCACCACGCGCAGGCCGCCTAACCTCCTACCCCAGATGGACCAGAGCCTCTGTCCCTGAACACCGCTGAATGTCCCAAATCATCTGACGACGGACAACTGAGGTCACGTATTACCGCTGGCGGTCGGAGTACGGCGGCCTGAAGGGAGATCAGGTCAAGCGGTTGAAGTCTCTGGAGACCGAGAACCAGCGGCTTCGTCGGGCGATCTCCGATCTGACCTTGG
>NZ_JAGHKN010000146.1:0-260 GCF_023093475.1 Methylobacterium sp. 37f | reverse complement strand
GCTGCTCGCACGCTCGCAGACCTCTCCGACACCATCAAGCAAGCCTTCGGCCGCTTCACACCGGACGAATGCCGTAACTACCTGATGGCCGCAGGCTACGATGCCTTTGACCCAACTTGATCGGGTGAAGCTCTAGAGCGGTTTCCACCTACTCCGGATCGTAACCGGCGGCAGCGAAGTAGTTTGCGCACTCGGTTGGGGTGAAGGCGTCGAGCAGATTGCCGACGACAGTCCAGAGCCGATCGACCGTGCGCTCGGCC
>NZ_JAGHKN010000145.1:0-262 GCF_023093475.1 Methylobacterium sp. 37f | reverse complement strand
TGAACGCCAACACGGTGACCAACACGGCGAGCGGAACGATCGCGGTGAGCGGCGGGCAGTTCGCGGCGAACCGCACGGCCGGCAGCTCGATCACCAACGGCGGCAGCTTCTCGCTGACCGGCGGCACTGTCACGTCGCCGCTGTTCTCCAACAACAGCCTGCTCACTCAGACGGGCGGCACGCTCGCGGCGACCCAGCTCACCAACGCGGGCACCTACACCTTCCAGAACGGCACGCTGAACGCCAACACGGTGACCAACAC
>NZ_JAGHKN010000144.1:0-265 GCF_023093475.1 Methylobacterium sp. 37f | reverse complement strand
GGCCGCATCGGCGGCATTGCCCGTCAGGACGTTGTTGCCGTCCGCCAGCGGGGTGGTCGGCGTGAAGGTGAAGCGTCCGTCGGTCCCGACCAGCGCAGTGCCGAGCACGGTGCCGTTGTCGGAGATGATGACGGTGGTGCCGGCCTCGGCCGTACCCGTGATGGTCGGGGTGGTGTCGGTGGTCGGCGCCAGGGCGTCGAACACCGGTGCGCCCGGCGGCGTGAGGTCGATGACCAGGGGTGTCGCTGCGGAGGCGGGCGAGGCG
>NZ_JAGHKN010000143.1:0-283 GCF_023093475.1 Methylobacterium sp. 37f | reverse complement strand
CCCAGGGCAAGGTCTCGGTCGAGTGGACGCTTCGCGAGGATGGCGGCGAGCCGCACTGCGCCCTGCGATGGTTGGAGCAAGGTGGTCCCGTCGTGAAGGCGCCGACACGGAGCGGTTTCGGTTCTAGAGCGGTGTCCGATCGGCTTGAGTCGACTTGGGTTTCGAGGGCGGCGCAGATGTGATTCGATGCGCGGCTTTCCAAGGAGGAGAGCTGGATGCCCTCAGCCCTGTCAGCCGATCTGCGTGAACGCGTCGTGGTGGCGATCGAGGCAGGCGCCTCACG
>NZ_JAGHKN010000142.1:0-289 GCF_023093475.1 Methylobacterium sp. 37f | reverse complement strand
CTTGAGGAATGGTCATTCAACGCCTCGGGGCCGCCGCGCTGGTAGGCGTCGTACCAGCGGTAGAACGTCGAGCGGGTGATGCCGAGCTTGTCCAGGGTGGCACGCACCGGCAGGTGGGATTGCTCGACCAGCCGGATGATCTCCAGCTTCTCGGAGGCCGGGTACCTCATGCCTCGTCGCCCCCAGCCCCGCTCATGCTTTTTTTAAGCAGACGGTTCTCCAGGACGAGATCAGCCACGACCTCCTTCAGCGCCCCCGCTTCGCGACGGAGATCCCGCACCTCATCCGT
>NZ_JAGHKN010000141.1:0-318 GCF_023093475.1 Methylobacterium sp. 37f | reverse complement strand
CCCAGGGCAAGGTCTCGGTCGAGTGGACGCTTCGCGAGGATGGCGGCGAGCCGCACTGCGCCCTGCGATGGTTGGAGCAAGGTGGTCCCGTCGTGAAGGCGCCGACACGGAGCGGTTTCGGTTCTAGGCTGATCGGGCGCGGACTTGCCGGCAACTTCGGCGGCGAGGTGGATCTCTCCTATCCGGCGACGGGTGTCATGTGCACCATCGACGCTCCTCTTAGAGGCCTGCAAGCGGAGGACGCACCGGCAACCAGTCGATAGCGGCAGCGCCCGTAGTCGGGGACCCGGCGTCGAGGGCACCCAGTCCCGAGAAGGG
>NZ_JAGHKN010000140.1:0-346 GCF_023093475.1 Methylobacterium sp. 37f | reverse complement strand
TCTCCCGTGTCTTGAGACACAGTACCATGGGCGCTGGTGTGTTTAACGGCCGAGTTCGAGATGGGATCGGGTTCTGGGCACACCGCTCAAACCACCAGACCGGCGCAGGACAAGGATGTTCGGCAAGTCGCAGCGAAGCGAAGATCCCCGCGCAGGCGGGGACCCCGGTTCAAGCGAACCCTCGGTCCGTTAAGGCTCCGGGTCATTGGTCTCTTTAGTGTCGTGATGCGAACACGGATCATGAGAGCGATCAAGCTCGATCGAGCGATTAGTACTGGTAAGCTCAACGCGTCACCGCGCTTGCACACCCAGCCTATCAACGTGGTGGTCTTCCACGGCTCTCAAG
>NZ_JAGHKN010000139.1:0-384 GCF_023093475.1 Methylobacterium sp. 37f | reverse complement strand
CCTGTTCATCGAACTGGCCAAGGCGGACATGCGCCAGCACATCGCCAACCTGCCGGACAAGGACCTGGCCTACTTCGAGGAAGGCAGCCGGCACTTCGACGACTATGTGGAAGCGGTCGGCTGGGCCCAGGATTTCGCCCGGCAGAACCGCGCGCTGATGATGCACGCGGTGATCGAGGCGGCGCGCCAGGTGATCCGCAAGCCGTTCGAAGCCAACCTGGAGGCGGTCGATTGCCACCATAACTACGTGCAGAAGGAGCGCCACTTCGGCCAGGAGGTACTGGTCACCCGCAAAGGCGCGGTGTCCGCGCAGAAGGGCCAGCTCGGCATCATTCCCGGCTCGATGGGGGCGAAGAGCTTCATTGTCCGCGGCCTCGGCAACCA